>JAYRMP010000082.1:0-13584 GCA_041912655.1 Novosphingobium sp.
CGTCTTTACGGCAAGGGTCGCAAGGAACGTATCTGTCCGCTCTGGCCGGAAACCGTGGCGTTGCTCAGGAAGTTGTTGGAACGTCACCCGCGCGCGCCAGATCAGCGGATCTTCGTCAATCGATATGGTGAGCCGCTGGGCGCCTCGGGAGTGCGGTTCAAACTCGCCTCCTATGTAGGAAAGGCGTCAGAAACCGTGCCGTCGCTTCGGTCCAAAAATGTGACGCCGCACAGCTTCCGGCACGCGACCGCCGTTCACCTTGTCGCTGCCGGAGTCGACATCACCGTCATCCGCAGTTGGCTGGGACACGTCAGCCTCGATACGACCAACCACTACGCACAGGCCAATCTGGAGACCAAACGGAAGGCGCTTGAGCAGGTGGGCGCGCCGGCGGCGAGCAACGTGCCACCTTCGTGGAAACGAGATGCCAGCCTGATGGAGTGGCTCGATACCTTGTGAAATAATGTGAAGGACGTGGCGAAATGCTCAGCAGCTTTGCGGGCCTTCGCCACGTTCCTGCGCATTATCGCGACCTCGCGATAAACGATCTTATGCGCAGCTGCGCATAAGATCGACCAGGCTTCGGCATAGGCATCGTAGACCGTGATCTGATCCTCGGTCAGGCAATGTTCGAGGATTTCATATTCGACACCGGCGAACGAAAGGGCCCGGGCCGTGTAGAGGCCGAGTGATTTGAGATCCCGCGCGACCAGTTCCATTGCTGCAATTCCGCCATCGCGAATGTCGGCAACGAAAGCCTCGCGATTGGCGAAGGCGGTCTCCGGCCCCCAGAGTCCGAGGCGCGTCGCATAGGCGAGGTTGTTCACGTCGGACGCTCCGGTGGCCGAAGCGTAGAGCACCCTTGCCCGGGGCAGGAGGTTTTGCAGACGCACCCCGGCAATGCCTTGCTCCGATCCCTTGACCTTGCCCCGCGATCCTTCGCCGCCAGCAGCATTGGCCATGGCGTGCGCCTCGTCGAACACTATCACGCCTTCGAAGTCATCACCCGCCCAAGCGAGGACCTGGTCGAGGCGGGTCGCATCGTTTCGACCTGACCGCAGGGTCGGGTAGGTGACGAAGAGAATGCCCTCGCGCATGGCGATGGGGGTGCCGATTTTCCAGGACGCCAGAGGTTGGATGTCGATCGGGAGGCCGCCAAGAGCCGCCCAGTCGCGCCGGGCATCTTCGAGTAGTGCCTCGTTCTTCGAAATCCAGATATGGCGGCGTTCGCCGCGCACCCAGCGATCGAGGATGACGCTCGCAATCTGACGACCCTTCCCGGCACCTGTTCCATCCCCGAGGAAATATCCCAGTCGGTAGGTCTGGCCTTCCGCAGATGCCCTGAGAGAACAGCCCTTGTCCTCTGGCTCGAACCGGCCGGGAAGGTCGCGCGCATGGGCGCTTGCAGCGTAGATCAGGGTCTCCGCCTGAGCAGCCGACAGCAGTCCCTTGGTAATCAGCCCGTCGGGCAGTTGCGGTACAGCATCGGGAATTGGTGCAGCGATCGAACCCATGGCGACGGACTCCACGAGCGCAGTCGGATGCTCGGTTGCGCCATCGATAACGATCCGGCTTGGACGATAGGGCAGATAGTGGCCGACCTGAGGGGCAAGCGGCGCAGGGGTTTCGAGCGACTGGTAGGTGAGCGACCCGATGGCGGAGGCTGGAGGCATGATCCTGGCTGGTGTTGGCAGCGGCCTGCGCGGCACCGCCACCAGGCGAAACGGCGCACGAGCCGGAAGGCTCGATTGCTCAGTAACAGCCTCCAAGCTGGCGCGAGCCGGCAAAGCATCGACAAGATCGACCAGCTGGCGAAAGTCGTTTGTGCGGATAGCGACAGGCTCATGGGAGTCTTCCACCTTGTCGAAGACCAACAGCCGCGTGGTGATGCCGGTGCCATGTCTGACGAACGCGCGTTCGACGGCGGCATTGAGCCGCAGCGAGATCGGTCCCTTCAACCCCGCCAAGAACTTCGCACAGTCGAACCATTCAGGCATGATCGCGACAAGCCGCCCCCCGGACGCCAGACGGTTCCAAGCCGACCGCAGATGGCGCGAGCCAGTGCGACTATCGCGCCCTCGCTCAATGCCGTGGGAATAGGGAGGGTTCATCAGCACGACGCTCGGGATGATGGCTGGATCGAGCAGTTCGTCGATCAGCTCAGCGTCATAGCCGGTCACTCGGGCCGCAGGGAACAAGGCGCTCAGGCAGTCGCGGCGAAGCGGCGAGATTTCGTTGAGAGCAAGGCGCGAGCTGGCCTTGGCGGCCCAGACCGCGAGCATCCCCGTTCCGGCCGAGGGCTCGAGCACGAGCTCGTTGAGCATCAGTCCGCAGGCCCTTGCGGCAAGCCAGGCCAACCGCGGCGGCGTTGCAAACTGCTGCCATTCGATCTGCTCGTCGCTGCGATTGGTTTGGGTCGGAACTCGGGCATCGAGACCGCAGAAGAACTGTTCCGCCTCGTCGATCGGGCTCGTGGGCTGGACTTTATCTGATGCTTGCAGATGTTGAACCTGCGCCAGCTCGAGCGCAGCGTGAGCATCACGGACTGACCATGCCCCGAGTGCATCGGTTCCGCCGAAGTGGTCCGTCATGATGCGGTTGATGTCGCTGCGCGAAAGCGCGCTGCCTGCCGCCAATTGCAACGCCATTGCTTTGGCTGCCGACACGACAAGCGGCGGAGATGGTGGATCGAATGCGAAGGTGAGGGAAGTGTTGGACATGGGAAACCTCCTGACGAGGTCCTGCGCCTCGCAGGCCTCAATCAGCCGAAGGCCCCCTCCCCTCTGGCTCGCTGATCAGGTTTGCCGAGCGAGCCTCGCCTTGAGTTCATCGTTCCAGTCGAAACCGATCGATGCTGGCGCTCGCGAGCGGATCACACGGCCTGATGCAGAATAGGCCCTTCGCGCGCGCCGATCTGCGAGCCCGCCTCCCGCATCATTGTCGATGAACAAGTAGAGGTCGCGCACGCCCTCTGGAATCGAGACGAGGCCGAACCGCTCGTTCCCGAGCGTTGCCCAGCAAGGAATGCCAAACATCTGCATGGCTGACAGCGCACTTTCGATACCTTCGGCAAGGCCCAACCGGCCCGCTGCTGGCGGGGCCAGTCTGACAGCACCACAGCCAAGGCTTCCCAGCGCACGCTTTGGCCGATCGAAACCGGCGAGCTTTGCGTTCGGCGCGTCGAGAAATGTCCTGTGTATCGCGATTATGCCGATGTCGGTTGTGACTGCCGCCAACATTGCAGGGAGGAACTGGACCGCACCACGTGGTCCGAGCGGCGTGCGCTCGAGATAACGGAGCTGATCAGAGGCACGCAGGATCCCGCGCTTCGCAAGGTATCCTTCGGCAGGGCTGTCGGAGATCGCCGTCGCCGAGTGCCACAAACGCCGCGCGTTGGAATTGAAGGCGCTTTTTTCCGGTCGATCAGCGGCCACGGCACCAGAGCCATCGAACAGGTCACGGCTGCGAACACCCTGGCGGTCAAGCGCCGCTATGACCTCCTCGTTCAAGCATCCCGCGAAGCAATGAAACAGGATCGCTTTGCGCCCCAGTGTCACGCTCAGCGAGGGAGTGCGGTCATCGTGTGCGGGGCAGCAGCACATGCCTTTGCCCCGACTCCATGTACCCTGAAGGCTTTCGACGATCGTGCGGGCGCGGCGTTCGAGTTGATGAACTTTGTCTAACGGGGGCATCGACCTTCTCCGGTTAAGGTGCCCTCCCCGCGCAGCCTCCGCTCTGCACTTGCGCCAGTCCAGTTTTCCTACATCGTTTGTTCTTTATATGTTCTCACTCGATTCGGCTAGACAAGGATCGAGAAATGACAATCAGAACTCTCTTGATCGCGGGCATCGCGATCACTTCTGCTATCCCGGCCAGTGCTCAGGACATGGCAGCGCCAGCCGCGAACGGCGCTGCGGCCAGCCCCTCCGAAGGCATTCGGATTGCGGAAGCATCAAACGGCTTCCAGCTGGTCGAGCATGGGCTCTGGCGTTCCGCGCAGACCGTCCCAGCACCGCGCCCGTCAGTGGCGGACGATGGCCGGGTGAACCTGCCATACAGATACGAACCCAATGCCAAGCCGGCCCCATCCGGGTTTCGCCGAGCGAGCTACTTGCCTCACATCTATGCTGCGGAGGCGAAGTACTCATTGCCCGCGGGCCTGCTTGATGCGCTCGTTTGGACAGAATCTCGTTACAACCCTTTGGCTGTCAGCCCGGCGGGTGCCGCAGGCCTTGGGCAGCTGATGCCCGCTACGGCAAAGGAGCTTGGGGTCTTCAATCGCTTCGATCCAATGGCCAACATCTTCGGCGCAGCGCGATACCTGCGGCAGATGCTCGACAGGTTTGGCGTGGTCCACCTCGCGGTAGCTGCCTACAATGCAGGTCCCGGCGCCGTTGAGCGTGCTGGCGGCATTCCCCGCAATGGCGAGACTCCTGGCTATGTCCGCGAAGTGCTTCGCCATTGGCGCTCTTAGCGGTCGCTCCGAATTGTAGAGCGACGCTCAAGGTGAGAGTTTGCCTCTCGTCTCAGTTGCTGCGCGAGAGCATCGGTAAGCTGATCCCACACTCAAGCCGGCGGGGCTGCCTTGTCCGCGCCCGTCGCCACCCCTAGGCAGTAACGCCCCCAAGCTGCCATCAACTTCACGCGGGCGCCGGGCTGGTCGGGTGTGCCGAGATAGGTTGTGCGGCGATAGGCCGCCTGGACAGCGTCGGGCGTCTTGTGCGCGAGAGCAGCTTCTACCACGGCATCGGGGATGCCCTCATTTGCTGCCCAATCGGTGAACGCAGAGCGGAAGCCGTGGACGTGGTATGGTTCGCTCATGTCCCGCAGCACCTTGAGCAGCGTCATGTCAGACATAGGCTTACCAGCTACGCCGGGAAACACGACGTCGCTCTCAGACATCCGCAGGGCATCGGCTTTTGCAAGCACGGCCAGAGCCTCGTCAGACAGCGGCACGATATGCGCTTTGTTTCGCTTCATGTGCTCGGCGGGGATCGTCCACAACCGGCTCTCTAGGTCAAATTCAGACCATGTCGCCAGGCGGACCTCCTGACTGCGCACTCCAGTCAGGATGAGCAACTCCAGCGCAAGCCGCCCGAAGGATGGCTTACGCCGTAAGGCGGTGAGGAATCCGGGCAGCGCGACATAGGGCATGGCTTTGCGATTCTCACGCACCTTCACTTGCCGTGGCAGACCGCGACCCGCCTTCAAGCTGCCATTGCCCGATGGCGCCTCGCGGGACCGCCAGCCCTTCGCGTGGGAATAATCCAGCACGGCGCAAATCCGGTTGCGGACCTGGCGGGCGGTATCGGGGATTTCCTGCCAGATCGGGGTCAGCACAGCGATGATATCAGCACTGCTGATGCTGCCCGTCGGCATGTCACCCAGCTTCGGAAAGGCATAGTTTTCGAGACTGGCGAGCCACTGGCGCGCATAGACCGTGCTTTTCCAGCCCGCTTCGTTTTCGCTGTGGTACTGAGTCGCGGCTGCGCGGAACGTCACCTTGGCGGCGGCCTCGTCTTTTTTCTCGGCCAGAACATCGCGGTGGTCGACCTTTACCGCCTTTCGCAAGACCGTGGCTTTTTGCCGCGCTTCCGCAAGTGTCATCTGCTTGGCGCTACCCAAGCCGATATCCTGTCGCTTGCCGTCTCGCTGGAGCCTGAGGACCCAGTAGGCTCCACCACGCTTATCGACCCTGAGAACCAATCCATCGCCATCCTGATAGGTGCCAGGATTCGCCATCGCTGCCTTGACCGCGACCGCCGTGAGCTTGCCCATTTCTTCCTCCCACACTTTCAAGCCCACCTTGGGAGGGGTGCAGTGTGGGAGTACGCCAACTTACTCCCACATCCCTCCCACACTAGCCTCCGGCTGCATGCAAACAGCAGCGGACAAATGCGGGCCAAGAAGTGCAGAATACCCTAGGTTTTCCGGGATTTCCACGGTCATTCGTGGATGCTTGCGGATAAGGGGGTGGTGGACAGGGCTAGATTCGAACTAGCGTACGCTTGCGCGGGCAGATTTACAGTCTGCTGCCTTTAACCACTCGGCCACCTGTCCACACCTGCTTTGCCGGTGGCGGGTTGCCCCGCTTTCGATGACCCCAAAAGGGCCGCTCCGGCCGAGGGAAGCGCGCCAATGCCGAAGTGTGTCTTGCCTGTCAATGGGGTGACTGGCAGGGAGCGGCGATGAAACAGGGAATCCATGCATGAGCCGCCGTAATGACAGCAAGCCCTCCCGTGCCCTGCGCGGCCGCGCTGGCCGGATGCAGGGCGGGCGCGGGTCCGGCCGGGCCAGCACCGGCGCGGTGCGCCTGTGGGGCCGCCATGCGGTCGAAGCCGCGCTGCTCAACCCCGAACGGCGCCACCGCAAGCTGTGGGCAACGCGCGAGGGCGTGGCGTCGCTAAACGGCGAATTGCCCAGTGATTTCCCGGTGGAATGGGCCTCCCCGGCCGATCTCGCGCGGCTGGTTGCGCGCGATGCGCCGCACCAGGGGCTGGTGCTGGAATGCGATGCGCTGGAGGACGTGTTCCTCGAAGACGTGCTCGATGCCGACCCCGCACGGCCCGTGGTCGTGCTCGACCAGGTGACCGATCCGCACAACGTCGGCGCGATCCTGCGCTCGGCGGCCGCCTTCAACGCCTGCGCGATCGTAACCCAGGATCGCCATGCTCCGCCGGAGTCGGGCACCGTGGCAAAAAGCGCCTCAGGCGCACTCGAAGTGGTGCCGTGGGTGCGGGTGGTGAACCTGTCCCGCGCCTTGGAGGAGATTGCCGAGGCCGGTTACTGGCGAATCGGTCTGGACGGAGAGGGGCCGCACACGCTTGGGGATGCCCTGCCCGCCGGTCCGGTCGCGCTGGTGCTGGGCGCCGAGGGCGAAGGCATGCGCCACAACATCATGCAGCACTGCGATGCCCTTGCCCGCCTGCCGATCAGCAGCGCAATCGAAAGCCTGAACGTGTCCAACGCCGCCGCGATCGCGCTTTACGCCATCGCCGTCCGGGAGATTGAGGAATGACCCAGCCCCTTCGCCGCATCGCCGCCGCCGGATTGGTCGCGGGCCTCAGCCTGCTGCTGTCGGCCTGCCTGATCTCGCCGGGCAAGTTCACCTCGGCGCTCGACCTGCGCAAGGACGGGCGCTTCAGCTATTCCTACCAGGGCGAGATCTACATGCTCGGCCTCAGCAAGCTGGCCGAGATGGGCGCCAAGGCCGAGGCCGCAAAGGAGTTCGAACCGGCCACCTGCTACAAGGAAGACAGCTCCGACGAACGCCCGTGCACCAAGGACGAACTCGCCCAGCAGAAGTCCGACTGGGAGGCCGAACGCACCGCCAAGGCCGAAAAGGACAAGAAGGACGCCGAGATGGCCAAGGCCATGATGGGCGGGATCGATCCGACCGACCCCAAGGCCGCCGAGGAGTTCGCTACCCGCCTGCGGCGCCAGGCCGGGTGGAGGAGCGTGATCTACAAGGGCGACGGGATGTACGTGGTCGACTTCGCGATTGCCGGGCGGATCGATCACGACTTCGCCTTCCCCACGATCGAGCGTTTCCCGATGGCCAACCCCTTCGTGATGGTCAACCGCCGCGCCGATGGCACCGTGCGGATCGACGCGCCCGGGTTTGGCCCGGCGAGCAGCGGCGGCGGGATGAACAGCTTTGCCCAACTCGCCGCGATGGGGGCAATGTCCGACAAGGGCGGCGACGGCGATGAAATGCCCAAGCTGCCCTTGCTGGAGGGCACCTTCACCCTCACCACCGACGGACAGATCCTGGCCAACAACACCGATGAAGGGCCGGTGGCAGGAACAACCGGCAGCAGGCTGGAATGGAAGGTAACCCCGCGCAGCACCGCCGCGCCGACTGCGCTGGTGAAGCTGGGGAACTAGAAAAACCCTGCCGGGGGGGCTAGGGCGCGGATCATGGCCCACGACGTATCCCCCCTCGCCCGCCCCTTCCCCGCCCTGCCCGCGATCGCCGGCGTCACGCCGCGCGGGGCGCGCGCCGGGTACCAGGATTGGGGCCGCTGCGACCTGACCTATGTCGAACTGGCCGAAGGCACGGCCGTGGCGGGCGTGTTCACCCGCAACGTCTGCTGCTCGTCAGAGGTTGAACTAGGCCGCATCAACGCGAAGCAGGGCCGTGCCCGGGCGCTGGTGGTCAATGCCGGCAATTCCAACGCCTTCACCGGCTATCGCGGGCGCGAGGCGGTGGAAGCGATCATGGCTCAGGTCGCCGCGCACCTTGGCTGCCCGCAGGAACAGGTGTTCGTCTCCTCCACCGGGGTGATCGGCGTTCCGCTGCCCAAGGACAAGGCGAAGGCGGGAATCGAGGCCGCGCTCACTGCCCAGCCGTGCAGCTGGGAAGAGGCCGCCCAGACCATCGGCACGACCGACACCTTCGCCAAGGGCGCCATGGCGACTGCCGTGGTCGGCGGCAAGACCGTGACGCTGGCCGCAATCATCAAGGGCAGCGGCATGATCGCGCCCGACATGGCGACCATGCTGGGCTACATCTTCACCGACTGCGCGATTGCGCCGGGCTATCTGCAGGAACTGCTTTCCGCTGCGAACCAGCGCACCTTCAGCTGCATCACGGTCGATTCGGACACCTCCACCAGCGACACGGTGCTGGCCTTCGCCACCGGCAAGGCGGGCAACCAGCAGATCAACTGCGAGGGCTGCCCTGGGGCCGATGCCTTCGCCGCCGCGCTGGAAGACGTGTGCCGCCAGCTTGCCCATCTGGTGGTGCGCGATGGCGAGGGCGCCCAGAAATTCATCGCCGTCAGCGTCAGCGGAGCGGTTTCGGACGAAAGCGCCCGCCGTGTCGGCCTGTCCATCGCCAATTCCCCGCTGGTCAAGACCGCCATTGCGGGCGAGGACGCCAACTGGGGTCGCGTCGTCATGGCGGTCGGCAAGGCCGGCGAACCCGCTGACCGTGACCGCCTGTCGATCGGCTTTGGCGGCACCTGGGCGGCCAAGGAAGGCCAGCCGCTGGCCGACTATGACGAAGCACCGGTCGCCGCCCACCTCAAGGGACAGGACATCGCCATCGAGGTCGATCTTGGCATGGGCGAAGGCCGCGCCACGGTGTGGACCTGCGACCTGACCCACGGTTACATCTCGATCAACGCGGACTACCGCTCTTGACGCAGGGGCTGACGGAACAGGTTTCCGCCATCATGCGGCGAGCGGCGCAAACCGCGATCCTGCCGCGTTACCAGACCCTTGCCGCGCACGAGATCGACGCCAAGGCTGCGGACGACGTGGTTACCGTGGCTGACAAGGACGCCGAGCTGATCCTGGCCGAAGGCTTGTCCGCGCTGCTGCCCGAAGCGACTCTGGTGGGCGAGGAAGCGGCCCATGCCGACCCCGCCCTGCTCGACCGGCTGGGCGATGCGCTGTGCTGGATCGTCGATCCGCTCGACGGGACCAACAATTTCGCCGCGGGCAAGCCGCCGTTCGGGGTGATGGTCGCGCTCGCGGAAGGCGGCGAGACCGTGGCCGGGTGGATCTACGATCCGCTCTCGGGCCGGCTGTGCCATGCCCACCGCGGCCAGGGCGCGTGGATCGGTGAGGAGCGGGTGCAGGCCCGCACTTCGGGCACTCAACCGCCCATCGCCGCGATCTCGCTGGTGTTCATGGACCCGCAGCGGCGCGAAGCGGTGAAGCGTGGGATCGCCCCGTTCTACACCCTGGTCGACATCCCCCGCTGCGCGGCGGAACAGTGGCCGCGCCTTGCCCTGGGGGTAAATGACCTGTCGATCTTCGAGCGGACCCTCGCCTGGGATCACGCCCCGGGGGTGCTGTTCCTCAACGAGGCGGGCGGCAGGGCGGCGCGGCCGGACGGGCGGCCTTACCGCGTGGACGAGGCGCATTTGCCGGGGCTGCTGGGGGCGGCGAGTCCCGCGCTCTGGGACGAGCTGGCGGGGCGGATGGCCGCTCTTTAGCGAATCAGCCCCAAGGTCCGTTCGTGTCGAGCGTAGTCGAGACACGTCAGCGCCAACGTGTCTCGACTACGCTCGACACGAACGGAATGTAGGTTTTGTAAGTAACAGGCCCTCCCCCTACCCCCTCCCGCAAACGGGAGGGGAGATTGAGGACACCGGCCGCTGCGCGGCGGTGGCGTTAGAGAACTGACTCCAGCCAGCCCTTGAGCTGGCTCTTCGGCGCGGCGCCCAGCTTTTGCGCGACCGGTTCGCCGTTCTTGAACAGCACCATCAGCGGGATCGACTGCACGCCGTACTTGGTGGCGATGTCGGTGTTCTCCATGATGTCGACCTTGGCAATGGTCACCTTGTCGGCCAGTTCATCGCTGATCTCTTCCAGCGACGGCCCGATCATCTTGCACGGCCCGCACCAGTCGGCCCAGAAATCGACGAGAACGGGCTTGTCCGAGCCGAGCACATCGGCGGCGAAGCTGGCATCGGTGACGGCTTTGGTGGCCATGGGATTCTCCTTGAACTGCTTTATGCCAATCTAGGTCGCGCGGGCCCTTTGGCAATCGCTGCGGATCAAAAGGATTCCTGCGCGGCGGTCAATGCCTGCTTGTGGACAGCCAGCAGATCGCCCGGAATTTCAAGCAACATCGGCACCTGGGTGTAGAGCAGCGCAGCCTCGACCGTGCGCCCCGGATAGGCCGCCTCCAGTGCGGCGGCATAGGCCGCCATCTGCCGCAGGATCGCCACCGGCACCTCGTCAAGCCCGGCAGGTGGGCGCCGCGCGGTCTTGAAATCGACCAGCCGGATGCGCGTTCCTTCCACCAGCAGGCGGTCGATCGTGCCAGCGATCACCTGTTCGCCAACGGTTGCCGCAATCGGCACTTCGGCAAGCGCGGCGTGCGAAAACAGGTCGGCCCAGGCCTTGTGCGCTAGCACGGCGAGCGCCGCCTCGGTCATCTCGCTCCGCGCCGGGGCGGCCAGATCGGCTGCCGCGCGCGCGAGCCATGCCTGCGCTGCAGCCTTGCGTTCGGCCACAGCAACATCGGGCAGGCGTTCCAGCAGCTTGTGCATCAGCACCCCGCGCCGCGCCGCCTGCGCGCGCACGCCCGGCGGCAGCGGCGGATCGGGCGACAGTTCTTCGCCTAGCGAGGATGGCGCGAGCGGGCGCGGCGGGCGGGGTTCGGCGGCGACCGGCACTTCCAGCCACGGCGGCAGCAGGGCGAGCCGACCCGGCTGCGCGGCCTTGGGCGACGGCATTTCGGTGGGCGCAGCGCCGTGTTCCAGCCGCGCGCCCCACAGCGGATCGTCGATCCATTCCTCGTCGAGGAACAGGCCCTGCAGCCGGGCATACCAGCTGTCCGGCGCAGGGGCCTTTTCCCGACCGCTCAGCGCCCCGGCGATGAACAGCGCTTCTTCAGCGCGGGTCATAGCGACATATAGCAATCGCCAGTGTTCCTGCCGCTCCTCGGCTTTGGCGCGCGCTTCGGCCTCGGCGATCCGGCCTAGCTTTTCGTTCTTGGCGAGCGCGGGCAGCGGGATCAGCCGCGCCGGGTCCTGCGGGTCGGCAAGCTCCAGCGGGCTGGGGCGTGACTTGTCGGGATCGTCGGCGGCATCGGCCAGGATGACGATCGGCGCCTGCAGGCCCTTGGAGCCGTGGACGGTCATCACCCGAACTTCGTCCGCCGCCTGCCCCGCCTCGCGCTTCAATTCGCCCTCGCCTGCGTCGAACCAGCGGATGAAGGTGTTGAGACTCGGCACTTCATTCGCGGCGAAGGCGCTGGCGGCGTTGAGTAGCTCGTCGATCGGGTCGTTCGCTTCCTGCCCCAGCCGCGCCACCAGCTTGCGGCGGCCCTGCCAGGGGCCGACCAGCACCCAGTGCAGCAGGTCGAGCGGCGTATCGTAGTCCGCCCGCGCCAGCAGTTCGAGCAGCCGCGCCATTGCCGCGTCGACCACCCCGCCCCGCTGGCTGCGCAGGTGCGACCACAGGGGGACGCCATCCGCGCGGTAGCCGTGGGCCAGCAGATCATCCTGGTTCCACCCGATCAGCGGCGAAACCAGCAGGCAGGCGAGGTTGAGATCGTCGAGCGGCTGCGCGGCAAAGCGCAGCGCCGCCATCAGGTCGCGCACGGCGAGCGGCGCGGCAAGGCGCAGGCGGTCCACCCCGGCAACCGGCACCCCGGCGGTATGGAGGCGCGCGACGATCAGGCCGGCCAGTTCCTTGCGCTTGCGCACCAGCACCATGACATCGCCCGGGCGGGCGCGGCGCTTGGTGCCCTTTTCCAGCGCGTAGCCATCGACCATCCATTGGCGCACCTGCCGCGCGATCTTGTCCGCCAACTGGCGGTCCGAGCGCGACAGCCACGATTCCTCGCCTTCGTCCTCCTCGTCCTCGTCGCCAGCCTCGCCGACCAGGCGCCACAGGGTGACGAGGCCGGGGCGGTCCTCGCCCAGATGGGTTACGTCCTGCTGGCCCAGCCCCAGGCTTTCCGCGCCGATCCGGCCAATCGCCATGTCGACGAATTCAAGGATCGGCTGCGCGGTACGGAAGCTGGTGGTCAGCCCCAGATCGCGCAGCACGCGGGAAGGACCAGCAGCGCCGACCGCGCGCAGGTTCCCCGCAATCCCGTTCATCGCCACGCGCACCCGCTGGCGCGCGGCCTCGAAGTTTTCCGGGCTGGTGCCCTGGAAGCGGAAGATCGCCTGCTTGTAATCGCCCACTACGAACAGCGTGCGCAGCTTGTCGCCGTGCGCGCCTTCGCCGGCAAAGAAATCGCCGGTCAGCGCGAAGATGATCTGCCACTGGGCGGCGTTGGTATCCTGCGCCTCGTCGACCAGCACGTGATCGAACTGACGGTCGAGCTTGTAGCGGATCCAGTCGGCAAGGTGCGACTTGTCAAGCAGCGCGGCGGCGCGGCGGATCTGGTCGTCGAAATCGATGTAACCGGCGCGCAGCTTGGCCGCGTCCCACATCTTCGAGAACCTGCCGCCGAGTTCGAGCACAGGGGCAAGGAACGCGGCGAGATTCAGCATCGCCCGCCGCTCGCGCACCGCCATCAGGCACTGGCGCACCGCCTCGCCCGCTTCGGCGAAGTGCTCCTCGAACTTGGTCAGGAAACGCAGGTTGCGGAGGTTGTCCTCCTTGGTGAACAGCACATCGTAAAGCCCGTCTAGCAGGCCGAGGCGAGCTTCGGGGCTGGCCAGCCGCCATTCCGCAATCGTCGCGCGCGGGGTGTTGGCGCTGGCGGCGCTCCACTGGCGGTAGGCGGAATGCAGGCATTCGAGCGCATCGCCGTCGAACAGGTCATCGCCGCACAGCGGGACCAGATCGGCCTCGCTGGCATCGCCGGGCAGGCCGAGGAGCTGGAACACGCGCGGCAGCATCGGTGCCTGCCATGCGCCGGGGCCTTCCCACGCCTCGCGCGCTTCGGCGCAGCGCAGCAGGTAGCCCTCGACCGCATCGGGACCGAGCCGGATCGACAGCTGGGCGAGCGCATCGAGCGTGGCGACATCGTTGCAACGCTCCGCTTCGACCAGCAGATCGGCGAGCACCTCACGCAGCAGCAGATCGCGGTCACGGTCCTCCATCGCCCTCGTGCCGGGGACGAGGCCCGCCTCATGCGGGAAGGCGGCAAGCAGCCACTGGGCG
>JAYRMP010000083.1:0-13306 GCA_041912655.1 Novosphingobium sp.
GATAACGACTCCTCTTCCCGCACCCTACCCATGCCCCTTGTTCCTTGCTAGGACCAGGCCATGCGCCGCGTCTCCTCCATTCTGCTGCTGGGTGCAGCCAGCCTTGCCCTTGCCGCCTGTGCCAGCGATGCGGCGCGCTATCCCAGTCTTGCGCGGCGGCCCGCGGAATATCCGCAGCCTCCCCCGCCGCCGCCTGCCCCGGCACCGCAGCCCTCTGCCGAGGTGCTGGGCAAGCTCGACGCACTGGTCGGCCGCGCACGCGAGGCCGACGCCCGTTTCCGGCAGAAGGCTCCGGGCGCAATTGCGAAGATTCGAGGGGCATCGGGCGCTGCTGTAGCCAGCGAAGCCTGGGCCGAGGCGACCATCGCACTGTCCGACCTCGAATCGCAGCGCAGCGCGGCGATGATCGCGCTGGCCGATCTCGATGCGATCTATGCGGCAGAGCGGGTCGCCGGAAGCGACACGACGGGAATCGAGTTCGCCCGCAGCCAGGTGCTCGAAATGGTGGCGCAGGAAGATGCGGTGCTGGCGGGTCTCAGGGGCGCACTGGCCAGCTGACGTCGTCCCGGACTTGATCCGGGACCGGTGGCCGGAGGGCCCCGCGAAACGCCTGCCCGCGGCCCGGGGACACCCCCGGGCCGACGTCAGGTCCAGCGGGCAAGATCCGCGTGATCCTGCTCGCGCGGTTCGATCCAGTGCCATTCCCCGCCGCGGCGCTCGCGCTTCCAGAACCACGAATCGCTCTTAAGGTGATCCATCGCGAAGTCCGTCGCTGCAAAGGCATCGCGGCGGTGGCGCGCGGCGGCGGCGACCAGCACGATCGGCTCGCCCGGCGCCATCTGTCCGTGGCGGTGGAGAATCAGCAGGCCATCGAGCGTCCAGCGCCCCAGCACCGTTTCAGCGAGCGCGGTCATCCCCGGCAGGGTCAGCGGCGGATAGTGACGCAGCTCCAGCGCCTCCACGCCTTCCCCCAGCCGCACCTGGCCGAGGAAGCTGACCACGCCGCCCGCAGCCGGATGCGCGGCGGTGAACGCCGCCAGTTCGGCGGCGGGATCGAAAGCAGTGCCCAGCAGGCGGACGTCGGCCGCCACGCCTAGCCCCCACTGACGGGCGGCAGGAAGGCGATCTCGTCGCCCGGTTCCAGCAC
The DNA here is from genome assembly GCA_041912655.1 of Novosphingobium sp. Classification (GTDB taxonomy): domain Bacteria; phylum Pseudomonadota; class Alphaproteobacteria; order Sphingomonadales; family Sphingomonadaceae; genus Novosphingobium. Next base: position 1,148 of record JAYRMP010000083.1, read on the forward strand.
GATCCCGCCGCGCTCGGTGATCAGTTCACCATTGCGGGCGATTCGCACCCGGTCCCCCAGCAGGGCGACGGCGAGCTCGACCGGTAGCTGCGCCAGCACCGCCTCCAGCGGGCCGGGGGCAACCTCCAACTCGGGGCTGCCGGCGAGGTCCTCCAGCCGCCCCAGGAACACCAGCTTCGCCATCTATCCTCCCGTTGCCGACATGTGCCGCGCCAGCGCCGGAGCCTCACCCGGGCCGCCAATCGCGAAGTGGTGGCGCTCGGGCTTGATCCGCATCGCCGTGGCGAGCGCTTCGGCGAGCGCCGTATCGGGATCGGCAGAGCGCAGCGCGGCGCGCAGGTCGACCTGCTCGGTCCCGCCCAGGCAGGGATGAAGCTGTCCGGTGGCGGTCACCCGCACCCGGTTGCAGCCATCGCAGAAATTGCCGGTCAGCGGGGTGATCAGGCCTAGCCGACCGCCCGTTTCGGCAATATCGACATAGCGCGCGGGGCCGCCGGTGCGGTGCTGGCTGGGGGTCATGGTAAAGCGCTGCTCCAGCGCAGCGCGCACCGCATCAAGCGGCAGGTAATGGTCGAAGCGGTCCTGATCGACCTCGCCCAGCGGCATGACCTCGATCAGGGTGAGGTCCATGCCCTGCCCGTGCGCCCAGCCGATCAGGTCCGGGATCTCGCCCTCGTTGACGCCCTTCAGCGCCACGGTGTTGAGCTTGACCTTCAGCCCCGCGGCCCGCGCCGCCGCGATCCCTTCCAGCACCTGCGCCAGGCAATCGCGCCGCGCCAGCCGCGCAAACCGGGCGCGGTCGAGCGTATCGAGCGAGACGTTGATCCGCCGCACCCCCGCCGCCGCAATCCGATCGGCAAATTCGCTGAGGCGCGTGCCGTTGGTGGTAAGCGTCAGCTCTTCCAACCCGTCGCCCAGCTTGCGCCCCAGCGCGCCGATCAGCTCGATCATGTCGCGCCGCACCAGCGGCTCCCCGCCAGTCAGGCGCAGCTTGGTCACGCCGCGTTCGATGAAGCCCAGCGCCAGCCGGTGCAGTTCTTCAAGGCTGAGCACTTCCGCGCGGGGCAGGAAGGTCTGCCGCTCGGGCATGCAATAGGTGCAGCGCAGGTCGCAGCGATCGGTCACCGAAAGCCGCAGATAGGTGATCCGCCGCTGGAACTGGTCGACGAGGCTCATGCCCCGGAAGATAGCACAGCGGCGGCGCCTTCGTCATCCAGCGGCAGGTACTGACCGGTCAGCCCGCCCGCTTCACCGAGATAGCGCGTCGCAGCGGCAATTGCCGCTTCGCTGGCCGAGGCGACGGCGTTGACCCGGCGCGGTGCGGCGGCGCGGGCCAGCATCTGCACGGCAGCGAGTCGCCAGCCCCGGTGGGTGTGATCGGCGGGAGGGAACACCAGCAGCAGGTCCTCCGTGGAATTGGCCAGACCGGGCGTAATCTCGGCATGGAACCGCGCGGCAGCAGCCAGCGGATCGGAGGGCAGCCCCTCCACCGCCACGCAGCGCATCAGCGCCGTTCCCGGGTAAGGGTGATCCCGATCTTCTCGCCATTCTCGCTGATCGCCAGCTTGACGATCTTGACCGTCACCGCTTCCACCCGCTCGTCCTGCACGAACAGGGTGTCGCAGACGTGATCGGCCACCGCCTCAATCAGCTTGAAGTGGACGCCCGGGGGCAGCGCTTCCGAAGCGGCAAACTTCAGGTCCATGTAGTTCTTGCTGGCTTCCAGCGGCGTGTCCGGCAGGTAGCGTTCCGCCGCGCGCAGACGCACCGCGATGCTGAAGCGCAGCGGCTGTGGTCGCCCGGTTTCCTCCGAATAGATGCCGGTCAGGACATCGTGTTCGAAATCGGCGACTTCAAGAATGAGGCTATCGGCCATTTGTATGCTCTACTTACAATTTCTGCCGAGGTCCAGCGGCGCATGGCACGCTGCGGAGCCCAAGTCCAGCGCGGGCGATGGACAGCCGTCAAGGCTGTGATAGGCTGAAGCAACAACCTCCCCGGGAGAAGCCCCCATGCTGAAACCTTTCGCGCTGCCGCTGGCGGCTCTCGCGCTTGTCGCTGCGCCCCTCGTCCAGGCCAAGCCTGCCGCGCCCGCCGCACCTGCGCTGCTGGCGGATGCCAGCCGCCCCGAGGCCGACCGAGCGCGCGATGCGGACCGCAAACCGGCCCAATTGCTGGCCTTCGCCGGGGTGCGCCCGGGGATGAAGGTGGCGGAACTCGCCCCCGGCGGCGGCTATTTCACCCGCCTGCTCAGCCTGGCGGTCGGACCGAAGGGTTATGTCTATGCCTTTGGCGGGCGTGCCTCCCCGGCGGTGGTTGCCATCGCCCAGGCGCGCGGCAACGTCGCGATGGTGATTGGCAAGGCCGGGGATGCGCTGGCACCCGAACCGGTCGACGTGGTCTGGACCACGCAGAACTACCACGATTTCAAGAACGCCAAGCTGGGCGATGGCGATGGCGCCGCGGCCTACAACAAGGCCGCCTTCGCCGCGCTGAAGCCGGGCGGGGTCTATCTGGTCAGCGATCACCAGACCGCGAAGGGCGCGGGCGCCAGCCAGACCTCCACGCTCCACCGGATCGAGGACGCGGTGGTGATCGCCGAGGTCGAGGCGGCGGGCTTCCGCTTCGAGGGACGCAGCGCGGTTCTGGCCCATCCGGGCGACGATCACTCGCTGAAGGTGGTGGAAAGCGGGATCAGGGGCAAGACGGACCAGTTCGTCCTGCGCTTTCGCAAGCCGCGCCGCTGAAGCGGCGTTGACAGCCTGTCCATGCCAGCACAACCTTGCCCCAAGAGGCGGGGAGAACGCCGCGCGAGTCGCGGCGATGCGGGCAAAGACCTGCAAGGCCTGAAGAGTATCGCAACAGGGATTGCCTGGACATCTGGGGTCGCACCACTGCCGGCCTGATCCGGCCAAGGGCTCGTCGCCGTCCCGGCAACGGGCCGGGGGACATGCGATGCTTCGATTCTTGCGCACTATCTGCCTCGCGCTCGCCATGCTGGCCGGACTGCACGCCACCGGCGCGCTGGCGCAGGCGACTGCCGGCGATCCCCAGGCCGCCCTGAAGGCCGACAAGACGCCCGACGAATGGCTGAAGGGCGCCCGCCAGCCGAACTGGAGCGAAACCTCCACCATTTCGCCAGCAATGAACCAGATCCTCGCCAGGGTGCTGATCGATTTCAGCAACCAGAACGCCCCGGGCAAGCCATGCGATTCGGCGGCGGCGAACGCGGCCTGGTATACGCTTGCTGATGCAGCCAATGCGGGCGGACCGGAGGACTTCCTCAGGACGATCCGCAACGCCCTGCTCAACATCCGCAAAGTCGCCACGCTTGGCCTCGATCCTTCGGCGGCGGCCGATGCCGCGACTGTCACCGGGCTCGCCCGCAAGTTCGCCGAGACGCAGAAGTTCAAGGGCCTGGCCGCGGCGCGCAAGGAACTGACCGCGTTCTGGAAGGGCAAGCAGGTGGAAGTGCTGGTCCGCGAGGCCAAGCGCGGTGCCTGCAAAACCACACTGGTGGCAATCTGGGACCCGGAGCACGAATCCTACGAAATCACGATCTACGGCGACTGCGCCTGCAAGCCGATGCCGATGTGGAACAAGGATCGGGCGACGCGGCTGGGCAAGTGGGCGGTGCAGCTGAAAGGCGCCGCGGTGCTGAACGGCACGGCAGGCGGGACGATGCTGCTTTATCCTGGCATTCCGGTCGTTACCGTCTTTGCCGATTGCCGGTGCGGCGCCCAGCCCCAGGAAAAGGTGCTTACCCTGCCCCCGCCGGAGCCGCCCGCCGTGGCGCCTCCGCCGCGCCACGGCGACACGTTCTGGCGCAATCTCAAGACCAACTGCAAGGACTGCCAGCCGATCATCGACAAGATCCGCAAGACCGTCGCCGCGCAGGATGACATGACTGCCGAGTTCCGGGACGCCAAGTCCGAATACGATGCCGCCGTTTCGCGCGCCGAACGGGCTCGGGCCACCGGCGACACCAAGGGCGAGGCCGAAGCCAATGCGGAGGCCGAAGCGGCAAAGGCCCGGCTCGATGCGCTGACCGGGCGTGAAGCCGTGCTGATGCGCATGCTTGAGGACCTGTACCAACAGCTCAAGGACTGCGAGGCCGAGCATTGCCAACCCAAGGGCGGCGGCAAGGCCGATTGCCCGCCCAAAAAGGGGCGCATGCCGATCAAGGTCGGCTCCAACGCCAAGGTCGGATCGAAGGCCCATGGCAAGGCCAAGGCGGCCAAGACGCTGGGCGGGCTGCTCGGCGGGCTGTTGGGTGGCGGCGAGGGCAGCGGCAGCGGCCCGGCGACCGTACCCTGCCGGCTCAAGGACAGCGAACAGACAGTGTTCACCGATCCCGAAACCGGCCTGTCGCTGAAGGTCGGCGCGAAGCAGACCGGCAAGGACATGACCGTCTATGCCCGGATTGCCGAGAGCGCGGACAAGGGCACGTTCCAGGGCGCCTGGCTGGAAACCCCGGCGGGCGAGCTGTCAGGCCCGCGCAAGGCCGAGATCTGCGACCTGTGGGGCGAATGGTCGCTGTCGGTCTCTTGGAGCCGCACGACCTGGCAGGACGGCAAGGTGGTGAAAAGCGAATCCGGGGGCTACCAGCGCGCGGGCGATTTCAGCCTACCCGGCATGGTCTCGTCCGACGAGGCGCCGCAGGGACTGTGGAAGCAGCTGGGCTTTTCGAATGCCTCGCACGGCGCGCGGGGCCTCGCGCTGCGCTATCCGCTGCCCGCCGAGGGCCAGCCCTATCACCTGCTGCTCCACCTCACCCGGCCCTCGCTCGATCCGGTGGTCAGCGTGCCGTTCGATCTGGTGCTGGTGCGGCAGGGCAAGGGCTTCACCTTCCAGCTGGCGCCGAAGGAGGATTGCCCCGATGTCGCGGCGGGCGGCGCCTGCGGATCAGGCGCTGCCCGCAGCCGCTAGGCGGCGCGCCAGCGGGCGAAGATCGCGGTGGGGAGCAGGCGGGCGCCCTCCCCATCCTCGCGCACGGCCAGGTCGCCGTGTTCGATGGTGCCGGGCAACTCGGCAAAGACCTCGTTCAGCAAGCCCGCCAGCGCCAGCGAGCTCATCCGCACCGCATAGACGGTGAGGAACAGGAACCGGCTGTTTGCGTCCAGCAGGCGGCGGCAATCGGCGACGAGGCCGGGCAGATGTTCTTCCAGCCGCCAGACTTCGCCCTCCGGGCCGCGCCCGAACTTGGGCGGATCGAGGATGATCCCGTCATAGCGCCGCTCGCGCCGCACTTCGCGCGCGGCAAACTTGGCGGCATCGTCGACGATCCAGCGCACCGGGCGGTCGGCCATGCCCGCCAGCGCCGCGTTCTCGCGCGCCTGGGCGACGGACTTCTTGCTGGCATCGACATGCGTCACCCGGCCATGACGCGACAGCGCGAGCGTGCCGACGCCAGTGTAGCCGAACAGGTTGAGGCTTTCGAACCCGGTCTCGCGGGGTTCCTTCAGGTACTGCTCGCCCATCCAGTCCCACACCGGGGCCATATCGGGGAAGAAGCCGAGATGGCGGAACGGAGTGCACTGCGCGGTAAAGCGTACCGCCTCGTCCCCATTGGGCCAGCTCAACGGCCAGCCCTCACGCGGCGGGGGCTGCTTGCCATAGGCCCAGCGCCCGCCGCCGTCCTCGTCCGATCCAGGCACGAATTCGCCGTTCGCGCCCCAGTGGGTCAGGCGCGGGGTCCATAGCGCCTGCGGCTCAGGACGGATGAAGCTGTAGGGCCCGTACCGCTCGTACTTGCGGCCATGGCCCGAATCGACCAGCCCGTAGTCGGCCCAGCCGGTGCCGGTCAGAAGCAGCGGTTGCCTCGCCAGTTCGGCCATCAGCCGCGCGGCACCGCATGCTGGGCGACATAGTCGGCAATCGTGTCGTAGTCGCCCGGCAGCTCGACCATCCGCTCCTCGCGCTCGAACAGGTCGCCGATGCGCGTGGGGAGCGTCGGGCGCTGGCCAGTGGCGCGTTCCACCGCGTCGCGGAACTTGGCCGGGTGCGCGGTGGCGAGCGTCACGACCGGCACTTCCGGCGCGATGCCCGCGGTGCGGGCGGCATGGAGGCCGATCGCGGTGTGCGGATCGAGCAGTTCGCCGCTGGCATCCCAGGCCCAGCGGATCGCCTGGGCCATCTGGTCGGCATCGGCGCGGGCGCTGGTGAACAGCGCGGCGGCGCCTTCGCGCTGGGCGTTGGTCAGCTGCATCGCTTTATTCGCCTCGAACCCGGCCATCTGCTCGGCCAGCGCCTTGCCGTCGCGGCCATTCAGATCGAACAGCAGTCGCTCGAAGTTGGACGAGACCTGGATGTCCATCGACGGCGCGGCGGTGGGGGTGACGGTTCCCGCCGAATAGTCGCCATTGGTGAGGGCGCGGTGGAGGATGTCGTTGACGTTGGTCGCCACGATCAGCCGGTTGATCGGCAGCCCCATTTGCGCCGCGACATAGCCCGCGAAGACATCGCCGAAATTGCCGGTAGGCACGGCGAAGGCCACTTCACGGCGCGGCGCGCCCAGCTGCAGCGCGGCGGCGAAGTAATAGACCACCTGCGCCATCAGCCGCGCCCAGTTGATCGAATTGACCGCGCCGATCGAGAAGCGGCTGGTCATTGCGGTGTCGTTGAACATCCGCTTCACCATCGCCTGGGCATCGTCGAAGGTGCCCTCGATCGCGATGTTGTGGACATTGGGGGCCAGCACCGTGGTCATCTGCCGGCGCTGCACGTCGCTCACCCGGCCCTGCGGATGGAGCATGAAGATATCGACCCGCGCCCGGCCCGCGACGGCATCGATCGCGGCAGAGCCGGTATCGCCCGAAGTCGCCCCGACGATGGTCAGCGGATCGCCGCCCCGGCCAAGGAACTCCTCGAACAGCAGGCCGAGCAGTTGCAGCGCGACGTCCTTGAAGGCCAGCGTCGGGCCGTGGAACAGTTCCAGCAGCCACTGCTGCTCGTCCAGTTGCTTCAGCGGGGTCACCGCCTTGTGCGCGAAGCGGCCATAGGCCTGGGTCGTCAGCTCGAGCAGGCGCTGCGGCGCCAGGCTATCGCCGACGAACGGCTGCATGATCCGCGCAGCCAGCTCGGCGTAAGGCAGGCCCGCCATCGCCGCGATCTCGTCCGCGGAAAAGCGCGGCCACTCGCGCGGTACGTAGAGCCCACCGTCGCTCGCCAGCCCAGCCAGCGTCGCGCCTTCGAAATCGAGCGCCGGAGCGCTGCCACGGGTGCTGATATAGTCCATCGCCCGCGCCGTTAGCCTTGGTGGCGCAAAAATGAAACCCTGCGTGCAAAGGCGGTCGAGTTTTGCAGGGCTGGCGGAAACCCGCCCTGCCCCTCCCTGCTCAGCCCTTCAGCCGCTTGCGCAGCACCAGCCCGTAGATCGTCAGCGCGGTGAACGCGAAGAGGAACCACTGCACGGCATAGGACAGGTGATTATTGGGGATCGAACGCGGATCGGGCCGGGCGTTGGCCTCAAGCCCGGCGAGCGGCGGATCGGCGATCAGGCGCACCTCATGGCCCGCGCCCGGAGCAATTGTTCCGGTTACGGTGCCGCCAGCCCATGGCCGGGGGTTGAGGTCGCGCGCCCAGCCGAGCACGAGCTGCGCCTTCTGCCCACCAGGGAGCACGCAAGTCTGCACATGAGCCCAGCCGGTCACCCCGCGCGCGCTGTGCCCGGCCATTGGCTGAGCGGTGCCTTCCGGACGACAATCGAAACGGCTGCGGCGAAACAGCAGATTCTGCGCGGCGGCGCCATCGGCAGGCCAGGCGACTTCGGCGGTCTGCCCTTCGCTGTTGGCATAGCGCGCCAGCAGCGCTTCCTTCTGCTTCATCCGGTCAAGCTGCCAGAACCCCAGCATCGCCATGATGATGGCGGCAGCCACCACGATGGCCGTTGGCAGCACGGGAAGGCGCTTCAGGTTCATTCGTCGCGCACGTCCTTGCCGGTGGCCTCGCGCGCCTTGCGCTGGAACTCGGCGGCCAGCAGCGCGGCCTTGGTCACGCGCAAACCCCACAGGGTGGCGCCGAACACCATCGGGATCCACAGCAGCGCATGGACCCAGACCGGCGGGTGAAACGAGAATTCCACCCACAGCGCGAGACCTACGACCAGTCCGCCGATCACCATGGTCAGGAACGCGGCAGGGCCATCGCCGACATTGAACTGCGCGATGTCCAGCCCGCAGGCGCGGCAGCGCGGCGCGAACTTGGCATAGCCCGCGAACAGGGTCTTGCCGCCGCACTGGGGGCAGAGACCGAAAAGGGCAGCCTCGGCAAGGCCGGGCTGCCCCTTCGAACCGTTACCGGTGTCGCTCATCCTTAGTGGACCGGATAGCCCCAGCCGCCCCAGACATAGACCGCGACGAACAGGAACAGCCACACCACGTCGACGAAGTGCCAGTACCAGGCAGCGGCTTCGAAGCCGAAGTGCTGCTTGGGGGTGAAATCGCCCTGATAGCTGCGCACCAGGCAGACGATCAGCATGATCGTGCCGACGATGACGTGGAAGCCGTGGAAGCCGGTCGCCATGTAGAACGCCGAACCATAGGTGTTGCCACCGAAGCCGAACGGGGCGTGGGCATATTCATATGCCTGGATGGCCGAGAACAGCAGACCCAGCGCGATGGTGGCCCACAGGCCCTTCTTCAGGCCTTCGCGGTCGCCATGGATCAGCGCATGGTGCGCCCAGGTGACGGTGGTGCCCGAAGTCAGCAGGATCAGCGTGTTGAGCAGCGGCAGGTCGAACGGATCCATCACCGCCTCGATCGCCTTGGGCGGCCACTGTCCGCCCACCACTTCGGCCAGTTCGCTGGGGTGCAGCGAGAAGTCGAAGAAGGCCCAGAACCAGCCGACGAAGAACATCACTTCCGAAGCGATGAACAGGATCATGCCATAGCGCTGGTGCAGCTGCACGACCGGCGTGTGATCGCCAGCGCGCGCTTCGTGCACGATCTTGGTGAACCACTGGTACATTGCGAACAGCAGCAGCGCGAGACCCGCCCAGGGGACCACGTGGCCACCCGGCAGCTTGTGCATGAACAGCACCATGCCGCTGGTGAACGTCAGCGCGCCGATGGTGGTGGTCAGCGGCACGAGATCGGGCGGCAGGATGTGATAATCGTGGTTCTTGGTACCGGCCATTGTGCTTCAATCCCCGTTAGTCCCTGCCCGGCAGCGCTGGCCGGAGGCGAAAATTCGCTTTGCCCTTATCGCGCCGGACCGGACCGGTCCAGTGCCTTTCAATCCTGATCCGCAGCCATGTGGAAGGTGTAGCTGAGCGTGATCTGTTCGACGTCGCGGGCATCCGGATCGTCGAGAATCGCCGGATCGACATAGTAGATCACCGGCATGTCGACCTTTTGCCCCGGCTGGAGCACCTGCTCGCGGAAGCAGAAGCAGTCGATCTTCTTGAAATACTTGCCAACCTGCTCGGGCGAGACGTTGAAGCTGGCCACGCCCTTGATCGGTTTGCCGGTCAGGTTTTCCGACCGGTAGAACGCCTGCTTGCGTTCGCCGATGCGCATTTCCTGCGTCACCTGTTCGGGCGCGAAGCGCCACGGCAGGTCGGGATCGACATTGGCATCGAAGCGTACCGAGATGGTTCGGGCCGCGGCCTTGACGGTCGCAGCCTCGGCCACGGTGGCGCGCATGGTGGTGCCGCCGAATCCGGTGACCTGGCAGAAGATGCGGTAGAGCGGAACCGAGGCGAACCCCAACCCCAGCATGGCAAGCGCGCCGCCTGCAGCCAGAACGGCGGTGCGGGCCTTGGGGTCGGTCGGGAGCAGGGCGGCAAGCGACATGGTCAGGCCCTCACTCGCGCGATGGTGATGAAGTAGAACAGGACCACCAGGCCCAGCAGCAGCAGCCCCACGGCAATGTTGCGACCGCGCTGGATGCGGCGGCGCTCTTGCTCGGGATCGGGGGTCGAAGGCAGTGTCATCGGATCATCCCACCAGATAGCGGTCTGCGACCAGCGCCGCGAACAGCGCGAAGAGATAGAGCACGGAATAGGCGAACAGGCGTTTTTCCGGGCGCATGTCCATGTCAGCCGCACCGCCGCGGAACACCGCGACCCGCAGCGCGAGCAGCAGGAACAGGCCCGACAGCAGCAGCGCCGCCGCGCCATAGAGCCAGCCCGCGACCTCCAGCCAGAACGGCGCGAGGCTGATCGGCAGCATCAGCACGGCATAGACCAGAATCTGGCGGCGGGTGGACTTGTGCCCCGCGACCACCGGCATCATCGGAATTCCTGCGGCGGCGTAATCCGTCTCGACGAACAGTGCGAGCGCCCAGAAGTGCGGCGGGGTCCAGAAGAAGATGATCGCGAACAGCAGGATCGGCATCAGCGTGACCTCGCCGGTCGCGGCGATCCAGCCGATCATCGGCGGAAAGGCCCCCGCCCCGCCGCCGATCACGATGTTCTGCGGCGTGCGCGGCTTGAGCCAGATGGTGTAGACCACCGAATAATAGACGATCGACAGCGCCAGGATCGCCGCGGCCAGCCAGCCCACCGCAACGCCCATGATCAGCACCGAAGCGGCCCCCAGGCCGATCCCGAAATCGCGCGCCGAGGTGCGCTCCATCCGTCCGGCGGGCAGCGGCCGGCTGGCGGTGCGTTTCATCTTGGCGTCGAGATCGGCTTCCCACCACTGGTTGAGTGCGGCCGATCCGCCCGCCCCCAGCGCGATGCACAGGATCGCGGTGAAGCCGATGACCGGATCGACGGCAACCGGCGCAGCCAGCAGGCCGCACAGCCCGGTGAAGATCACCAGGCTCATCACCCGGGGCTTGGTCAGCGCGAAGAAATCGCGCCAGTCAGCCGGCAGCGGATGTTCGGCAGGGGCAGCGGAAGCGGTCATGTCGCGCGCCCTATAGGGCTTGCTCAGAGTCGCTTCAACCAGTCGATCAGCAAAGCGTTCACTTCCTGCGGTCGCTCCTGCTGGGTCCAGTGGCCGCAGCCTTCAAGCACGTGGCCTTCGACCCGCGGCGCGAACATCCGCATCATCGCCACCGGATCGGTCACGGCGCCGAACAGCATGGTCGCCGGATCGCGGCTGCCGCCGATGAACAGGCACGGCTGTTCCAGTTGCTTGCCCTGCCAGGCCTTGAGATACTCGTAGTCCGCCTCGTGGTTGCGATAGCGGTTGAGCGGCCCGCGAAAGCCGGACGCCCTGAACTCGCCCTCGTAGAACGAGAGGTCCTCGTCGCTGAGCCAGGCGGGCAGGCCGGCGGGATCGGCAACTTCCGGCAGACCGTCGAGGAAGGTCGCCCCGGCAGGCTTCGACCAGTAATCCCCTTCGGGCACGTCGCCCGAGATCGAATACATCATCCGCCGCACGAAGGCGCGCGGGTCGGCCTCGGCCTCCGCCTCGGCAACGCCCGGCTCCTGGAAGTACTCCTGGTAGAAGAAGCGCCCCTTGGCAGTGAACGCTTCGCGGAACACGTCGGTAAAGGGCCGCTGCGGCGCGCCCGAAAAGGGCACGGACAGGCCTGCCACCGCGCGGAAGCGGTCGGGCCGGGTGAAGGCCGAATTCCAGACGATCGGCGCCCCCCAGTCATGCCCGATCAGCACAGCCTGCTCGCCGGGAGAGAGGACATCGGCAAGCCCGACGAGATCACCGATCAACCGTTCCATCGCATAGGCCGCAACCGGGTGCGGCTTGTCCGACCCGCCATAGCCGCGCACGTCGATCGCGCAGGCGGTGAAACCGGCACCGGCCACGGGGCCGATCTGGTGCCGCCACGAATACCAGCTTTCGGGAAATCCGTGGACCATGATCGCCAGCGGGCCGGAACCCTCGATGGCGCAGCGCAGGCTGACCTCGCCGGTGTCGATGGTGCGGAATTCGGGCATCTCAATCTCCTCCTCGGGCGGGAATTTCCACCCCGTTGCCGCTATCTGCAGCGTCATTGCGAGCGGCGAAGCCGCGCGGCAATCCAGAAACACTCGCTCAAGCGCACTGGATTGCTTCGTCGCAGCGCTCCCCGCAATGACGAAGTTCCGTTCCGGTGACGAATTGACCGCTCCAACGCAAAACGCCCCGGCAATAAGCCGGGGCGTTTCGTGTTTCGGCAGCTGCCGATCCGATCAGTGTTGAGCCTTGTCGTCGATGACGGGCAGGGTCTCGAACTGGTGGAACGGCGGCGGGCTCGACAGCGTCCACT
>JAYRMP010000084.1:0-12590 GCA_041912655.1 Novosphingobium sp.
GCCCCCCGTTTTCCGGGCCCGGGGGGGTGGTGGGGCCGGGGGCGGGGGCCGGCCAGGCCAGGGAAGCACGGACGTGCTTCCCGCACCGCCGTGAGGCGGACAAAACGCTCAGCCAAGTTCCTTCAGCGGAACCGCCGGATCGGCCAGCTGGGCGAGGTCGGGCGAGCAGCCTTGTTCCACCAGCTTCCGCCCCTGGACATAGTCCTTCATCATGTTGACGCAGTCGAGCGCGATCAGGCGGCCGCCCTTGAGGTAGCAGACCGAGAACGAACGGGTCGCCGGATCGCCGCGCAGCACGGTCTGGTCGTGGCCGACCGACAGGCCCGCCGTCTGCAGCTTGAGGTCGTACTGGTTCGACCAGAACCACGGCAGCGCGTGATAGCGTTCCTCGTTGCCGCAGATGCCCTTGGCCACGCAGGTCGCCATGTCGTTGGCGTTCTGGACGGATTCGACCCGCATCACTGCGCCGTCGGCAAAGTCGCAGGCGAAGGCGGCGCAATCGCCGATCGCATAGACGTCGGCCAGCGAGGTGCGGCAGAACTCGTCCACGTCCACCCCGTTGCCGCCAGCGGCGCCTGCCGCCAGCAGCGGGCCGACCGCGGGGACGATGCCGATGCCGACGATCACGATCTCTGCGGGCAGCACCGTGCCGTCCGCCAGCTGGACGCCGCTGACCTTGCCGTTGTCGCCGGTCAGGCAGTTTACGCCAACGCCGGTGCGCAGGTCCACGCCGTGGGCGCGATGATCGCCTTCGTAAAAGCTGGAAATGTCCTCGCCCGCGACCCGCGCCAGGATGCGGGGCAGGGCTTCGAGCAGGGTGACCTTGCAGCCAAGCTTGGTCAGCACCGCCGCCGCCTCTAGCCCGATGTAGCCGCCGCCGATCACCACGACCTCGCGCGCGCCGGCATCAAGTTCGCCCATCAGGCGGTCGACATCCTCGCGGGTGCGGACGGCGTGGACTCCGGCAAGGTCGGCGCCGGCGCAGCTGAGCTTGCGGGGATCGCCGCCAGCAGCCCAGATCAGCTTGCCATAGGCAACGGTTGCGCCATCGGACAGGGTGACGGTCTTCGCGGCGGGATCGATCGCGGTAACCTCGCGCGAGAGCAGCAGCTCGACCGACTTGTCCTGCCAGAACTGCGCCGGGCGGATGTAGAGCCGCTCGAACTCCTTGTCGCGGGCGAGATATTCCTTGGACAGCGGCGGACGCTCATAGGGCATTTCCGGCTCGCGCCCGATCATCAGGATCGATCCGGTAAAGCCCTGGGTGCGCAGGGCGACGGCGGCCTGTGCCCCGCCATGGCCTGCACCGACGATTACCACATCCGCTTGCATCGAGGTCGCCTCCCGTTAGTCGCGGCCGCGATGCGGAAAGAGACCCGCAAGGTCAAGCCGTTCCGTTAGCGGAAAGCGGGCTGCTCAGGCGCCTTCGGGCAGAGCGGAAGGGAAGAATCGGGCGATCACGTCCTGCGCCAGCCGGGCGGGGCGCAGCGTTTCGGCATCGATGCAGCACCAGCTGGACTTGACCTCGGCCAGCACTTCCTCGCCCCGGCGGATTACGGTTTCATAGAAGGCGCGCGCGCCCTGGACCTTTTCGAGCAGGACCGTGGCGATCACCTCGTCCCCCAGAAAGGTCGGGCGGCGATAGGTAATCTCGTGCTTCAGCGCGACCCACAGGTGCGCCGCGACCGCTTCGGCGGGGGCCAGGCTGCGCCAGTGGTCGATCACCGCGTCCTGCACCCATTTGAGGTAGTGCGCGTTGTTGACGTGGCCCATGAAATCGATGTCGGTCGGCTCGACGCCGATCTGGAAGAAGTGGGGAATGGGTTTGTTCACAACGCTGTAAATAGCGGAAATCCGCCGATTGCGCCACCCGCTTCGACGAACCGTGCGCTTTTCAGGCCGCGCGCAGTCCGCTGATCGCCCGCGCGCCGCGATCCGTAGCGGAAAGCCCATCAAACACCGCGTCGATGATCCGGGCGAGCTTTTCCTCGCTCAGCTTGGGCATGATCGGCTCCATCGCGCCGATGTTGCAGTAGGTCGCGGTCATCTGGTTGACGAGGCTGATCGATTCGTCGAGCTCCAGCCCCGCGAAGTACCCATCGGCCATCGCCTCGCCGATGATCGTGGCGAGGTAGTGGTCGCCAAGATCGACGTAGGAGCGGATCAGCTCGAAATGCTCCGTCCCCAGTTCGCAATAGGTGGCGAAGGCCACCGGATCGCGCTCCCATGCCGCCTTGAGATAAGCAAAGCGGCGGGCGTAGAATTCGTACATCTTGCGGCGCGGGGGGAGGTCCGATGCCAGCACCTCTTCCGCCATCGCCAGCAGCGGCTGGAACCAGCGCTCGGCCACCGCCTCGATCACCGCCTCCTTGCTGTCGAAATAGCGATAGAGGCTGGCCGGGGACATGCCTGCGCGCGCGGCGATGTCGGTGACCGTCAGCGCGGAATTGCCGCGCTCCTCGATCAGCTGGACCGTGATGTCGATCAGCGTTTCGCGTCCGGCTTCGAGATCGGTCTGCGGCCGCGCCATGGCGGATTCTCCCCGGGGATGGTCTTGCGAGAGACAATATGGAACGAAGCCTGCGTACTTTCAAGAAACCGTCTTATTCAAATAATACGCAGCTCTTGCCGTCCGCGCTCTACAGGTTACGACACGATCCATGATTCATCGCTCCTCCGCCGCCCGCCTCGCCCGCCTGCTTCCCGCCGCCGCCCTGCTGCCGCTGCTTGCCGCCTGTGCGGGTCAAGGCAGCGTTCGCAGTGCCGCCACCGACGCACCGGTCACGGTCGGGATCGTCGCGATCAACGATTTCCACGGCGCGCTGGAACCGCCGAAGACCGCCGTCCTCGCGCCTGATGGCAAGGGCGATGTGCGCCCCGTTCCGGCGGGCGGGGCGGCCTTCCTTGCCTCGGCAGTGGATTCGATCCGCGCGAAGTATCCCAACCACGTCACGGTCGCGGCGGGCGACCTGACCGGCGCCTCGCAGATCGTCTCGTCGCTGTTCCTCGATGAACCGGCCATCGGCGTGCTCAACCGGATCGGGCTCGATCTCAACGCGGTCGGCAACCACGAATTCGACCAGGGGACCGAGGAACTGCTGCGCAAGCAGAACGGCGGATGCGCCCAGCACAGCGCGCGCAAGCCCTGCCAGATCGAACCGTTCACCGGCGCGAAGTTCCGTTATCTGGCGGCAAGCACCTTCCGCGCGGACGGCTCCACGCTGTTTCCGGCCACCGCGATGCGCAGCTTCGGCAAGGGGCGCGGCAAGGTCCAGGTGGGCTTTATCGGGCTGACGCTGAAGGGCACGACCGACCTTGTCACGCCCGAAGGGATTCGCGGCCTGACCTTCGGCGACGAGGCCGATGCGATTAATGCCGCCGTGCCGCGCCTGCGCAAGGCCGGAGCGGACGCGGTGGTGGTGATGATCCACCAGGGCGGCTACACCAGCGGCAAGCCCGACGCCAACGGGTGCGAGAACCTGACCGGCGAGATTCTGCCGATCCTCAAGCGGCTCGATCCCGGGGTGGACGTGGTGGTCTCGGGCCACACTCACTGGTCCTTTGTCTGCGATTACGGCACCGTCGATCCTGCCAGGCCGATCCTGCTGACCAGCGCCGGTGTCTATGGCCAGCTGCTGACCGACATCACGCTGGAGATCGATCCGCGTGCGGGCAAGGTGGTGGCTAAGCGCGCGCGCAACGTGATCGTGCAGAGCGATCCCTATGTCTCCCCGCGCGGGCCGGTGACCGAGGCGAGTGACCTGCCGCGCTTTGCCGCGCGGGCGGACGTCGCCGCCTATGTCGCCAGGTATGCCGAAGCGGCGAAGGAATTCAGCCTGCGTCCGGTCGGCAAGCTGTCCGGCCCGGCCATGCGCGCGCCGATCGGCGGGCTCAACAACCAGGGTGGATCGCTGGGCAACCTGATTGCCGATGCGCAGTTGGCCGCGAGCGCCGGGGCGGGGGCGCAGATTGCCTTCATGATCCCGTTCGGGATCCGCACCCCGCTGAACCCCGCGCCCGACGGCACGCTGACCTTTGGCGACATCTATGCCTGCCAGCCGTTCACCAACACGCTGATCACCCAGTCGATGACCGGCGCGGAGCTGAAGGCGGTGCTGGAGCAGGGCTTTGACGACAACGGGCCGATGCAGGTGCTCTCGCCCTCGGCCGGGTTCACCTTCCGCTTCGACCTGTCGCGACCCGTGGGCAGCCGGGTCACGGAGATGGCGCTGAACGGCCAGCCGATCAATCCCGCGGCGACCTATCGCGTGACCACCAACAGCTTCCTGGCCAATGGCGGCGATAGCTTCAGCCTGTTCACTCGCCAGCGCGAGGCGGTGACCGGGATCAGCGATCTGGAAGCGCTGGAAGCCTGGCTCAAAGCGATCCCGGCGCGGCAGGTGCCGTCCGAAGTGCGGGCCAGCCCCGCGGGCTGACCTACTTCTTCGGCGGCCAGGGAATGAAGCCCGAGGTGCGCGCGACGTAGTCGGCATAGCCCGGGCGGTTCTTCATCAGGCTCTTTTCGAGCAGCGGCTTGCCCGACCAGCGGGTGAGGGTGAAGGTCACGAAGACCGGGCCGACCAGGCTGGCGAGCGCCACGGCCGGGCCAGCCTCTGCCGCAGCGAGCCAGATCCCCCACCACACGCAGCAATCGCCGAAATAGTTGGGATGGCGGGTATAGCGCCAAAGGCCGGTGTCGAGCACCTTGCCCTTGCTGGCGGGATCGGCGCGGAAGGCCTTCAATTGTGCGTCGCCCACAGTCTCGAACACCATGCCCAGCAGCCACAGCGCGAAGCCCGCCCAGGCGAGCGGGCCGATCCCGGCGCTACCGCTGGCGAGAACGCCCAGCTGCGCGGGCAGGCAGGTGAGGTAGAGCAGGAAAGCCTGCGGGCCAAACACCACGGTCAGCGCGGCGCGGCCATAGCGGCCCTGTTCCTTCGCCTTGCCCAGCATCCGGGCATAGCGCGGGTCCTCGCCGCTGGCGCGCCAGCGGGTGTAGAGGTGCAGCGCAAGGCGTGTGCCCCAGATCACCGCCATCGCCGCGATCAGCGTGGCGCGCGGCCCCTGGCCCTCCAGTTGCAGCCAGCTGGTCAGCGCGAGCAAGGCCATGCCGCCTCCCCAGACCGCATCGATGAACGAGACGTCCCTGATCCGCGCCGCCACGGCGCAGAGCAGCAGCATGGCAAGGGCGATGATCGCTGCGTTGATTGCAAGAGCTTCAGTCATGCTTGCCTGCCTGTAGCGCCCGGGCCTGTTCGACCAGGGCAAGGATGCGGGGATGGCTGGGGAGCCGCTCAAGGTAGAATGCTGCCAGCCGCGCGAGATCGGCGGCATAGTTGCCGCTGGGGGTGATGGCCGGACCGACGCCGCCGAGCATCGTGCCATTGTCCACCCAGGCCGGGACGATCGGCACCCCGGCTGTGGCGGCGATGTGGTAGAAGCCCGAGCGCCACTCGCCGCTGCCCGAACGCGTGCCTTCCGGCGCGATCACCAGCGCCAGATCGTCGCGCCTGCGGAACTCGGCGGCCACCTGATCGACCACCTGCGTCTTGCCGCTGCGGTCGACCGGCAGCCCACCCATGTCGAGCATGAAGCGCCGCATCGGCCATCTGAACAGGCTGAGCTTGCCCATGTAGGCGGGCTTGATTCCCAGCTGGTGGGTTGCGCCGAGGAAGAACACAAAGTCCCAGTTGGTGGTGTGAGGCACGCCCAGAATCACGCACTTGCGCGGCACATCGCTGGTTTCGACCAGCCGCCAGCCTTTCCAGCGATACAGCGCCAGCACGATCCGGCGGGTCAGCCGCGAGGCCAATGACGGCTTGCGGCGCGAATGTTCGGCCATGGTTCCTTCCCCCTGCGCGATGCCTATCACGCTGCGCGGGCAAGACCATATGGTTTTAGGGGACTATCCGTGGAAGCCCGCGCCATCGGGCCAGCCGGGCGCGGCAAGGCCCATGACCTTGAACAGCGCCCCCATCTGGCCCTCGCCGATCAGCCGTTCCATCGCGGTGCGGATCGCCCCGGCGTGCTGGGGCGCGACCTGCGACAGTGCCTCGGCCCGCGCCTCGATCCCCAGTTCGCGCAGCCAGCGGCCCTGCGGCACCGTGCCAAGCCACTTGCAGCCGCGCGACTGGGCGATCGGGGCCAGCGTGGCGAAATCGACATGGGCGGTTAGGTCCGCCTCGCCCGGATTGATGAAGGGATCGACCTTCAGATGCGCGCGCACCGCCTGGAGCGTGGAGCCATCGCGGATCTGGTCATGGCCGTAGTCGATGAACAGCGCCGCGCCGCCCTGCTCGACCAGTCGCCCCGCCACTTCATAAACAGTGGCCGCGGCGCCGGGGCAGGTCTCGATGATCGTGCCATCGGCGGCATTGCGCCGCGCCTCGGGCACGGCGGCGTCCATCGGCTGGCTGCCCGCGACGCAGACGAAGCGTTCGCCCTCTGGCACCACCATCCGCTCGCGCCAGCCGTCCGGCGTCCTGACCAGCTGGCGCACGGGCAGCGCATCGAGAAACTCGTTCGCCACCACCAGCACCGGGCCGTAGAGCGGAACGGTGGAGAGATCGTGGTGCCACTGCGCGCCCGGAACGGTTGCCAGCTGGACGTCCTTGAGCGCGGTCGAGCTTTCGACGAAGTGGACCGACGGCTCCAACCCATAACGGCGCGCGGCGCGCAGCGCGTCTGCGGCGAGCGTGCCGCGCCCCGGTCCCAGCTCGACATAGTGGACCGGCGTTTCGCGCCCGGCGTTGATCCAGATGTCGGCCAGCCACAGCCCGATCAGTTCGCCGAACATCTGGCTGATTTCCGGCGCGGTGACGAAATCGCCCGCGCTGCCGAGCGGATCGCGCGAGGAATAATACCGCGCGTTCGCCTCGCCCATGTAGTGCATCAGGCTGATCGGCCCGGTTGCGCCGATCAGGCGGCGGAAGATCGCGCCAAGCGGTTCGGCCGGGGCATCCTCGCTCATTGCGCGGCAGGGGTTCCGCTGCCCAGGGCCGGGCGGATCAGCGCGCGCACCAGGAACACCAGCCCCAGCGCGATCAGCGGCAGGGTCAGCACCTGGCCCATCGACAGGCCGACCTGCTGGGCGAAGTCCTGCAGCTGGGCATCGGGTTCACGGTAGAATTCGACCACGAAGCGGCCCAGCGCGATCCCGGCAGTGAACACGCCGACCAGCAGGCCCGGCCGCCAGCGCGCGCGGGTCTTCCAGAACAGCAGCAGCATGATGACGATCAGCACCAGCCCTTCCAGTGCGGCTTCGTACAGCTGGCTGGGATGGCGGGCGAGCGGCCCGGCGCCCGGGAAGACCATCGCCCAGGGCACGTCAGGCCCGGCGGCGCGGCCCCACAGCTCGCCATTCACGAAGTTGGCGAGACGGCCGAACATCATGCCGAAGGGCACGCAAACCGCGATATAGTCCGCCACCCGCAGGAACGGCAGCCCGCCGCGCCACGATACCCAGGCGATCGCCAGCACCGTGCCGACCAGCCCGCCGTGGAAGCTCATGCCGCCGTTCCACAGCTGGAGCAGCTCGCCGGGATGGGCCCACAGGCTGGGAATGCCGGTGTCGCCGCCCGTGTAGAAAGTGGCATAGCCCAGCCGCCCACCCAAGATGATGCCCAGCGTGCAATAGAAGAACAGGTCGTCCGCATGGCGCTGCGCCAGCGGGGCGCCGGGGGCCTTGATCATCTTCGACAGGTGCCAGTAGCCGAGCAGGATGCCGGCAAGATAGGCGAGGCTGTACCAGCGCAGCTCAAAACTGCCGATCTTGAACAGGTAATTCTTCAGGCCCAAGTCAACCCAGTAGATCGGCGCATCGGCCGCAGCGGCGGCAAGCGATAGTGACAGCAAGGACATAACCCCTTAAATCAGCAACGTCTGGGCACGGCGCCGTATTCGACGCGGCCTGCCGGCGCCTTCTGGCACAGAGCCAGCCGGGAAACAAACCCGGCGGCGCGTGGTTGCATTTCGGTGGCGCAAGAAGGGGGCGCCCCCAAATCATGGGGAAAAGGAAGCCGCATGGCTAGCGAACTCGATACTGCCCTAAGTTCCGCGATGGACGCCCTGACCGCCCCGGGCGGTCCGCTGGAAACCACCACCATCCAGCGCTTTGGCCGCGACCTGCCGATGCTGAAGTTCGCGCCGCCGACGCTGGTCCATTACTTCGACATGTTCTGCGCCCAGCACGGCGAGGCGGAGTTCCTGGTCGATGGCGCTATCCGCCTGACCTTTGCCCAGGTCCACGCCGCCGCGCGCACCGTGGCGGGCGGGCTGGTCGCCGGGCACGGGGTGCAGAAGGGCGACCGCGTGGGGATCGCCGCGCGCAATTCGGCCAACTGGATCGTCGCCTACATGGGCGTGCTGATGGCCGGCGGCTGCGCCACCCTGCTCAACGGCTGGTGGAGCGGCGAGGAACTGGCCGGCGGAATCGAACTGGCCGAATGCAGCCTGGTCCTGGCTGACGCGCCCCGCGCCGCGCGGCTGGAGGAGCAGAGCTATCCCGGCAAGCTGGTGGTCTTCGCCCACGATTGCCCGTGGGAGCAGGGTCTGGCTGCCCTGCTGGCAGGCGGCGGCGGCGCGGATACGGCGCTGCCGGAACTGACCGGCGATGACCTTGCCACGATTCTCTACACCTCGGGCTCTACCGGCCAGTCGAAGGGCGCCTGGTCCGATCATCGCGGCGTCGTGCAGGGCACGATGAACTATGCCGCGCAGTCGCTGATGGTCCTGTCACACCTCACCGCCAAGGGGGAGGCCCCGGCTGAGGGCGTCCAGCCGTGCAGCCTGATGAACGTGCCGCTGTTCCACGTCACTGCGGAGGTGCCGCTGTTCCTCCAGAGCTTCGCGCTGGGGCGCAAGCTGGTGCTGATGCCCAAGTGGGACGCCGAAGAGGCGATGCGCCTGATCGAGCGGGAAAAGGTCACCTACTTCGTCGGCGTTCCGCTGATGAGCTTCGAGATCGCGACCCACCCGAACCGCGACAACTACGATCTGACCAGCTGCGTCTCCTTTGCCGCCGGCGGCGCGCCGCGTCCGGTCGATCACGTCACCCGGCTGCGCGAATCGCTGCCCCATGCCTACCCGCTGCTCGGCTATGGCCTGACCGAGACCAACGGGGTGGGCTGCGGCAACTTCAACGAGAATTACCTTGCCAAGCCCGGCTCGACCGGCACCGCCTCGCGCCCGCTTGTGGAACTCGGCATCCTCGACGACGATGGGAACGTCCTGGCCACCGGCGCGACCGGCGAGGTTGCGATCCGTTCGATCTGCAATTTCCTCGGCTACTGGAACAACCCGGAGGCGACCGCAGCGGCGATCACCCCGGACGGCTGGTTCCGCACCGGCGATCTCGGCTATCTCGACGAAGACGGCTACCTGTTCATCGTCGACCGCAAGAAGGACATCATCATTCGCGGCGGCGAGAACATCAGCTGCATCGAGGTGGAGCAGGCGATCTATGCCCACCCCGACATTGCCGAGGCCAGCGTGTTCGGCGTGCCGGACGAGAAGTTCGGCGAACTGCCGACCGCCGTCTATCTGGTGAAGGAAGGGCGCAGCCTGAGCGAGACACAGCTCCAGGAATTCCTGCGGCTCCATATTGCCCCGTTCAAGGTGCCGGTGCGGCTGTGGCAGGAAACGGAAAGCCTGCCGCGGCTCGGCACCGAAAAGGTCGACAAGCGGGCGCTGCGCGCGCGCTACCAACCGGTCTGGGAAGCGGAGAAGGCCACCGCATGAGCCATGCCGCCCCGCGCATTCCCCACCAGCGGGCGATCATCGACCGGCGCGACCTTGCCGAGCGGATCGCCGCCCTGGTGGAGGAACGCGGCGGCGCGGCGGCGCGCCAGCCGGTGGTCGAACTGCTGCGCGGGGCGCTCGCCTCGGGCCGCGAGGAAATCGCGCGGCGGCTGGCCGAGCGTCCCTCAGCCGGGCATGACTGCGCCGAGGCGCAGGCCTTCCTGATCGACCAGCTGGTCCGGGTCATCCACGATCACGTCACCGGCGACATCTACCGCGCCAGCAATCCGAGTTCCGGTGAACGGCTGACGATCATGGCGGTCGGCGGCTATGGCCGTGGCGAAATGGCGCCCCATTCGGACGTCGACATCGCCTTCATCACCCCGATCAAGCAGACCAGCTGGTGCGAGCAGGTGATCGAGGCGATGCTCTATTTCCTGTGGGACCTGGGGCTCAAGGTCGGCCAGTCGAGCCGCTCGCTGGACGAGATGGTGCGCATGGCGCGCAGCGACCTGACGATCCGCACCGCGCTGCTCGAAGGACGCTACGTGTGGGGCGACCAGGCCCTGTTCGACGAGGCGCAGGCGCGCTTCTGGGCCGAGGTCGTCGCCGGGACCGAGCGCCAGTTCGTCGCCGAAAAGCTGGGCGAGCGCAATGAGCGGCACAAGCGGCTGGGCGACAGCCGCTATGTCGTCGAACCCAACGTCAAGGAGGGCAAGGGGGGCCTGCGCGATCTCCACACGCTCTACTGGATCGGCAAGTACATCCACCACGTCCGCGACGTGTCGGAACTGGTCGATGTCGGCCTGCTGACGGGGAGCGAATACCGCGCGTTCCGCCGCGCCGAGAACTTCTTCTGGGCGGTGCGCTGCCACCTCCACACCATCACCCGTCGCGCCGAGGACCGGCTGACCTTCGACCTTCAGCGCGAGGTCGCGGCGCGGATGCAGTTCGCCGACCGCCCGGGCAAGAGCGCGGTCGAGCGGTTCATGCAGTACTTCTTCCTCCAGGCGAAGCGGGTCGGCCACCTCACCGGGCTGTTCCTCGCCCAGCTGGACGACCAGTTCGCCAAAAAGCAGCCCAAGGGCCTGCTCGCCGGTTTCCGCGCGCGGCGGCGGATGCTGCGCGGCTATCCGGTGTTCGGCGGCAAGATCAACGTGCCGGGCGACCAGTGGTTTGCCGAGGACCCGGTCCGCCTGATCGAGATCTTCGTGCTGGCCGACGCCAACGGGCTCGAACTGCATCCCGAGGCGATGCGCCTCGCGGTGCGCGATGCCCGGCTGATCGATCCCTACCGGGCCGATCCGCGCGCCAACGCGCTGTTCCTCGATCTTCTGACCAGCCGCAACGATCCCGAAAACGGCCTGCGCTGGCTCAACGAGGCGGGGGTGTTCGGGCGGTTCATGCCCGATTTTGGCCGGGTCAACGCCCAGATGCAGTTCGACATGTACCACCACTACACGGTCGACGAGCACACCATCCGCGCGATCGGCCTGATGGCCCGGATCGAGCGCGGCGACATGAAGCAGGAGCATCCGCTCGCCACCGCGATCATCCACAAGGTGGTCAATCGCCGGGCGCTATACGTCTCGATCCTGCTGCACGACATCGCCAAGGGCCGGCGCGGCGACCATTCGGTGCTGGGCGCGGAAGTGGCGCTGAAGCTCGGGCCCCGGCTGGGCCTTGACGAGAAGGAGACCGAGATCGTCTCTTGGCTGGTGCGCAACCACCTGCTGATGAGCGCGATCGCCTTCAAGCGCGATCTGGCCGACTGGAAGACGATCACCGATTTCGTCGCGCAGGTTCAGGCGATCGAGCGGCTGCGGCTGCTCGCCATGCTGACCATTGTTGATATCCGCGCGGTCGGCCCCGGCGTGTGGAACAGCTGGAAGCGCCAGCTGATCGCCGAGCTTTACGAAGCGGCAGAGGAACGGCTGCGGCTGGGTCATGTCCAGCACGGCCGCGAACAGCGCATCGCCGCCAAGCAGGCCGCCGTCTCCGAACGGCTGGGCAAGCGCGGCGACCTGGTCGGGACACTGGGGAAGCAGCTGTCCGATGCCTACTGGATCGCCGAACCGGACGACATCATCGCGATGAACCTGATCCAGTTCGATGGGGCCAAGGGCAAGGCGCTCGACGTCCATACCGAATACTATGCCGCGCGCGGGGCCACGCTGGTGACGGTGATCGCCGCCGACCATCCGGGGCTGTTCTACCGCATCGCCGGGGGCATCCACCTTGCCGGCGGGAACATCATCGACGCGCGCATCCACACAGCGCGCAACGGCATGGCGGTGGACAATTTCCTCGTCCAGGACCCGCTGGGCCGGCCCTTCTCGGAAGACAGCCAGCTTGCCCGGATCAGGACGATGATCGAGGATGCGCTGGCCAACCGGGTCAAGCTGGTGCCGCAGCTCGCCGCCCGCCCGCTGGCCCGCCCGCGCGCCGACGCCTTCGAGGTGCGCCCGCGCGTGGAATTCGACAACGCTGCCTCCAACCGCTTCACCGTGATCGAAGTGGGCGCGCGAGACCGTCCGGCGCTGCTCAACCGCCTTGCCCGCGCACTGTTCGAGGCCAAACTGATGGTCCATTCCGCCCATATTGCCACCTATGGCGAACGCGCGGCGGACACGTTCTACGTCACCGACCTGCTCGGCGAGAAAATCGATTCGCCCCAGCGCCAGAAGGCGGTGGAGAAGCGCCTGCTCGAAGCGGCGGGGGAGGAAACCGTGGAAGTGGCCGCGGCTTAGTTTTCCGCCTCGCGGCGGTTCGGGAAGCCCGGCCAGGCCAAGCCAATCGCGGAGGCGATTGGCGCACCAAACAAGGATTCGTCATTGCGAGCGTAGCGAAGC
>JAYRMP010000085.1:0-7470 GCA_041912655.1 Novosphingobium sp.
GACCACCCATGTATGGTACCCTGTGGGTGGTCGGGCCGGGGGAGCGGGCCGGTGTTGCAAGCCATCGACGGATGTCGATGGCGCACCAAACCAAGGACTCGCCGGGGGGAGTGGGCCGGCCAGGCCAGGGAAGCACGGACGCCCTGTCCGCACCGCCGTCAGGCGGAAACAAAGACTCCTTCCCCCGCGCCGCGATTCGCTTTATGAGCGCGCGCGAGCATAGCTGCTACAGGAGAACGCAACATAGCACCCCCACCCCGGCGCATGATGACGCCCCCCGTGAAGAGCGGGCCGCGCTACAATCACATGATCACGTCCGACAAGGTCCGCGTGATCGACGAAGAAGGCGAAAACCTCGGCGTGATGTACACGCGCGAGGCGATCGAGCAGGCGGCTGAGGTCGGGCTCGACCTCGTCGAAGTCTCGCCCAACGCCGACCCGCCGGTGTGCAAGTTCCTCGATGTCGGCAAGTTCCGCTACGAGGCGCAGAAGAAGGCCAACCTCGCCCGCAAGACCCAGAAGACGCAGGAGATCAAGGAGATCAAGATGCGTCCGAACATCGACGATCACGACTATGACGTGAAGATGCGGGCGATCCACAAGTTCATCGGCGAAGGCGACAAGGTGAAGGTCACCCTGCGCTTCCGCGGGCGCGAGCTTTCGCACCAGCAGATCGGCATGAACCTCTTGAAGCGCGTGCAGGAAGACACCGCCGAGGACGCCAAGATCGAGGCCTATCCCCGCATGGAAGGCCGCCAGATGCTGATGGTGCTCTCGCCCAAGTAAGACCCGAGCGAAGGGGGCAGGCCGGATGACCGCGAAGCGCATCGGCTTCTGGCTGGGCCTGGCCGCCTTCCTCGCAACCCTGATCCTGCCCGTGCCGCAGGGCATGCCGCCCGCCGCCTGGCCCACTGCCGGGCTGGTGGCTTGGATGGCGCTGTGGTGGATGACCGAGGCCCTGCCGCTGTCGGTCACGGCGTTATTGCCGTTCATCGTCCTGCCGCTGCTGAACGTGGCCGATGCGAACAAGGCGGCGGCGGCCTATTATTCGCCCACCATGTTCCTGTTCGTCGGCGGCGCCTTCCTGGCGCTGGCGATCGAGCGGACCGGGCTGCATCGCCGCCTCGCGCTCGCCATCCTGTCCCATTCGGGCCACACCAGCGCGCAGCTGCTGCTGGCGGTGATGACTGCGACCGCGCTGATTTCGATGTTCGTCTCCAACACCTCGACCGCGTTGATCATGATGCCGATGGCGCTCGCCATGCTGGCGGCGGGCGGGGTGAAGGCAGGCGAGACCGAGGGGTTGGCCGGCGCGCTGCCGATGGGGGTGGCATTCGCCGCGACGCTGGGCGGGTTCGGCACGATCGTCGGCACGCCGACCAACGCGATTGCCGTCGCGCTGCTCAAGAAGAGCCTGGGGGTGGAGATCACCTTCCTCGAATGGAGCCTCTACGGCCTGCCGCTGGTGGTGCTGTCGGTGCCGCTGGCGGCGCTGATCATCGCGCGGGTCCAGCGACTGCACGAACACGCCTTCGATCCCCACGCGGCGCGCGCGGCGATCCACCTGCCGCCGGGCTGGAGCGTGGCCGAAAAGCGGCTGGCCCCGATCTTCGCGCTGGCGGTGGCGGCGTGGGTCGCGATGCCCTGGCTCAAGGACCTCGCCCCGCCCGGCGGGATCGACGACGGGACCATCGCGGCGATTGCGGGTCTGGCGCTGTTCATTGTCCCCGACGGGACCGGTCGGTCGCTGCTCAACTGGGAAGAGGCGATGCGCGCGCCCTGGGGCGTGATCCTGATGTTCGGCGGCGGGCTCTCGCTGGCGATGGGCATGTCGGAAAGCGGGCTCGCCGACTGGCTGGGGCAGATGCTGCTGCCGCTGCGCGCGGTGCCGCTGCCGGTGGTGGCGCTGGTGCTGGTCGGCTTCGTCGTCCTGATCACCGAGTTCGCCAGCAACATGGCGGCGGCCAGCGGGATCATGCCGGTGGTCGGCGCGCTGGTTGCAGCGCTGGGGGCCGATCCGATCCTGCTCGCCCTCCCCGCCGCGATGGCGGCGAGCTGGGGCTTCATGCTGCCCGCCGGGACCGGACCCAACGCCCTCGCCTGGGCGACCGGACACATCGCCATGCCACGCGTGGTTCGCGCCGGGCTGCTGCTGGACCTTGCGGGCGTGTTCCTGATGGTAGGGATCGTCTGGGGCCTTGCCGCGCTCACCTGACCGGCAGGGGAACCGCCACCACGCTCCGTTCGTATTGATTCCGCTTCCAGCCGAGGACCCAGCGTGACCGACCAGCCGACCCCGCCCCGCAAGCCCAAGCCCGCCCTGACCCACATCGGCGGGCGCGAACTGGCACCCTCGACCCGGATGATGGGCCACGGCTATGATCCGGTCCTGTCCGAGAACAGCCTCAAGCCGCCGGTGTTCCTGACCAGCACCTTCGCCTTTCCGAGCGCCGCAGAGGGCAAGCGGTTCTTCGAAGGGATCACCGGCAAGCGCCCGGGCGGCACCGAAGGCCTCGTCTATTCGCGCTTCAACGCCCCTAACCAGCAGATCGCGGAAGGCCGGCTGGCGGTGTGGGACGGGGCGGAGGAAGCGCTGGTCTTTTCCAGCGGCATGGCGGCGATTGCCACCCTGCTGCTGACCTTCTGCGGGCAGGGCGACGTGGTGGTCCATTCCGGCCCGCTCTATGCCGCGACCGAGGGGCTGATCGCGCGGACCCTCTCGCGCTTCGGGATCGGCTATGTCGACTTTCCCGCCGGGGCTGACCGCACGGAAATCGAAGCGGCGCTGTCGCGCGGACAGGCACTGGCCGCGCAGCAGGGCGGCAAACTCGCCATGATCTACCTTGAAAGCCCCGCCAACCCGACCAACGCGCTGGTCGATGTCGAGGCGGTAGCCGCAGCACGCGATGCGCTCGCCCCGCAGGTACCGGTGGCGATTGACAACACCTTCCTCGGCCCGCTGTGGTCGCGCCCGCTGGACCACGGCGCCGACGTTGTGGTCTATTCGCTGACCAAATATGCCGGCGGCCATTCCGATCTGGTCGCAGGCGGTATCTCCGGCGCGAAGCGGTGGATCGATCCGGTGCGGATGCTGCGCAACACGCTCGGCACGATCTGCGATGCGCACACCGCCTGGATGCTGACCCGCAGCCTCGAGACGCTGGAGCTGCGGATGAGCCGCGCTGGCGAGAATGCGGCGAAGGTCTGCGCCTGGCTCGCCGCCCATCCCAAGGTCGAGCGGCTCGGCTATCTTGGCATGATCGACGATCCGCGCCAGCAGGACATCTTCGATCGCCACTGCACCGGGGCGGGCAGCACCTTCAGCCTCTACCTCGGCGGCGGCGAGGCCGAGGCGTTCCGGTTCCTCGATGCGCTCAAGATCGCCAAGCTGGCGGTGAGCCTGGGCGGGACGGAAACGCTCGCCAGCCATCCGGCAGCGATGACCCACCTGTCCGTGCCTGAGGACCGCAAGGCCCTGCTCGGCATCACCGACAACCTGGTGCGCATTTCGATCGGCGTCGAGAACGCGGACGACCTGATCGCGGATTTCGCCCAGGCGCTGGAGGCGGTCTGACGCCGCGCCGTCCGCGCTGCGATGCACCATGACGCTTGCGGGAAGGCCGCGCTTGTGCTTGGGCCAGCGCCATGAGCCACGAACCGCACGACAAACTGCTGCCCGACGATGCCGCGCCCAAGCGCCCCGGCCTCGTCGCGGTGCGCGAAGGCCAGTGGGCCGGCTGGTATCACTACGAACCCGCCGACGCCTTCGAGGATCACACCGGGCCGTTCTATTGCAAGCCCGATGGGACACGCGGCATCGTCTGCGGCTTCCTGCCCGAGGCGAAGAACTGCAACGCCGGGGGCAACATCCACGGCGGCTCGCTGATGACCTTCGCGGACTATGCGCTGTTCATGATCGCGGGCGGGATGGACGCCTCGGTTCACGGCGTGACGGTCACCTGCAACAACGAATTCGTCGGCGCGGCGGAACCGGGCCGCCTGCTGACCGCGCGTGGCGAAGTCATCCGCGCGGGCTTTTCGATGGTCTTCGTGCGCGGCGTGATCAGCGATGGGGATCGTCCGGTCATGGCCTTCTCCGGCACGATCAAGCGCGTGCCGGGCGGGCAGAAGGCCAACGCCTGAGCTGACAGCCCGGCTAGAGTCCGGCCTGCATCGCCGCGAACTCCGCCTCGAGCGCCGCGACCAGCGCGTCGATATCGGTGATCTTCGCCGAATCGACCATCACCCCCAGGTTGAGCTCATCCCCGTTGCGGCGCGAGGTGATGTTGAGGAAGCGCGCCGGGCCGATAATCGGCACGGGATAGTTCCCCGCCATTCGCCAGCCCGCCCAGGTCAGCGGCTCCGCTGGGCCGGGCACGTTGGACAGCACCACGTTGGCGCTGCCCAGCGCGGCATGGAGCACTGCCGGATCGGCGAAGGCGGCCTCGCGGTCGCGGGTGCCATAGGGCGTTTCGGGCGGATCGAGCAGCGGCTCCTCGATGGCCGAGCGGCGCTTTTCCAGCGCCATGCTGGCCATGATCCGGCGCAGCCGCACGGCGCGGTCTGTCTCGTCGGTGGCGAGCTCGGGGTAGATCGACGCGACGCGGTTGCCGGTCATCCCGTCCTCGCCCCGCCGGGTCGAGCGGACCGAGTGCGACACCAGCGGCGTCTGCGGCAACTGCCCGCGCTCGCCCAGGTAGCTGCGCAGCGCCCCCGAGGCCAGGGCCAGGAACACGTCGTTGACCGTCGCCCCTTGCGGCCGCCCGATCGCCTTGATCGCACCAAGCGGCAGGGCCACGGTGCGATAGGCGCGCTCGGTGGTGATCTCGCTGCCGAAGGCCATCTCCGGCGCGATGGCCCGACCGTTCGCCGGATCGGCAAGGAACGCCTCCAGCTCCGCCTGCGCTGCGCCCATCGCCGCCAGCTGCGCAGCGTCAGCCTCGGCCCGGGACGCGAAGCGCGCGCGGGCCTGGTCCAGCCAGGTCACGTCATCGGGAACCGGCTCGTCTTCGGCCACCTCCACCTGCGGCAGCGGCCTGCCCTGGTCTGACAGCAGCTCGATCAGCATCTGGTAGCCGACCCCGTCCATGCAGGTGTGGTGGACCTTGAAGAACACCGCGCAGTGCGGCCCCTCCACGCTGTCATGAATATCGAGTTCGAACGGAGCGCGTGACAGGTCGATCACTTCCATCGACCGCGCCACTACCGCTGCGCGCAGCGCCTCGAACGAAAGCGGCGCGGCGCATTCTACCCGGCGGACATTGGCCATGGTCCTGGCCGCGCTGGCCCGAAACCAGGCGTTCGCATCAAAGCCCTCGGGCGAGGCGATCTGCCGCCGCCCGACCGGGGTGTATGGCAGCCGTTCGGCCAGATGCGCGCGCAGGCGCTCGGCAAACCCGGCACGTTCGTCCTGCGGCACCTCGAACAGCAGCAACCCGCCGATGTTCATCGGGTTGCGCGCGGTCTGGAACTTGCCGGTGACGTGATCGGTGACGCTGAGCCGCTCCATCGCCTGCCTCCTCAGCCCCGGTCCCAGCCTTCGCGGCGCTTCACCCCGCGGTTGACCTCGTCCAGCGCCGCCGGGTCCATCTGCGGGAACATGGCGAGGAGCGCGCGGCTCTGCTTGTGCGGCGCGATCACTTCCTCCCCGGCGAGCAGCGCGCGGATCGTTTCCGCCGCCACGGCATCGATCGTGTCCTGCCCGTTCGCCGCCTGGCTGGCGACGTCCAGCGCATCGGCGAGGCGCGTATCGAGCGCGGGCGGATAGACCTCGAACACCCGCACCCCGGTATCGGCCAGATGCCGCCGCAGCGAGAGGGTGAACATGTGGAACCCCGCCTTGGTCGCGCAGTAGAGCGGGTTGGCGTCGAGCGGAAAGAAGGCGCCGGGCGTGCTGACGTTGAGGATCGCCCCCGGCCCCGCCGCCGCTCCGTCCATCCGGCTTTTCAGGAACAGGCGGCACAGCTCCACCGGGGCGGCAAAGTTGATCGCAATCTCGTCCGCCGCGCGGTCCTGCTCCAAGGTGAAGGGGTTGGCATAGTCATGCGCGCGGACGATCGCGGCATTGTTGACCAGGCAATCGAGCGGGCGGCCGTGATGCCGCTCCACCTCGGCCATCAGTGCCGCACGATCGGCCGCGCTGGCCACGTCGGCGCAGATCGCATGGAGCGAGGGCTCCAGCGCGCGGGCAGCGTCGAGGTCCGCCTGGGTCCGCGCGCAGATCGACACGGCAAAGCCCTGCCGCACCAGTTCGCGCGCCATGGCGAGGCCGAGCCCCACCGACCCGCCGGTGACGAGTGCCGTCGGCTGGTGGTCCAGCCCGCCGCTCAGCCAGTTGCCCATCTGTCCCGCTCCAATCTTGTTATATTACCAAGTGGTACAGGTCTGATCGCCCGGGTCAACAGGGGGCGAACCGCGCGTTCTTTACCTTTTGGAAACACCGCACGGGCCATTGTCCGCTCATGGCCCGCGCCCTTGCCCTCACGGCGGACAGCATCCGCAACCATGCCAGCGAATGGCAGCTGGACCTGCTGCGCCGCGCGGTCGTGCTGACCTGCGCCGCCGCGTTGATCCTTGCGGGCAAGGCCCTGCCCTTCTGAATTTGGGAAAATTCCCAAGATCCGTTCGTATCGAGCTCGTCGAGATACGAACGGAAGTGGGGCTTGCCGGGGCTAGCTCTGCAGCAGCCGCCAGACCGCCGCAAGCGCGGAAATCCCCAGCACGCCGCCGGTAAAGGTCCGCCAGGCCGTATCGCTGATCTTCCCGAAGGCGAGGTGCCCCAGCCAGTTGCCCAGCAGCACCGCCGGAAACAGGATCGCCGCCAGCATCGGCTCGCGCACCGTGGCGACCTTGAGCAGCAGGGCAGAGGCAACCCCGGCGAGCGAAGTCGCCATGAAGATCGTCATCATCGAGGCGCGGGCCAGCTGCGGCGGGATCGCGCGGCGCAGGTAATAGGGCACTACCGGTGGCCCCGGCATGCCCGCGAAACCGGTCAGTACGCCCGATAGCACGCCCGTGGTCCCCGTTTCGGCCATGCTGGGGGCGTGATGTTCGGGCCGTTTGGGCAGCAGCACCAGTGCGAAGGAACCGAGCGCGATCAGCGCGATCAGCAGCCGCGCCAGCGCCGGATCGGTGACGGCGAGCAGCCAGACGCCGAGCGGCGTCGCCAGTACGGCCAGCGCCGAGATGTGCAGCGCGCTGCGCTCGCTCGCGCCGATGATCTTCTTCAGGCCGACCAGCCCGATCAGCAGTCCCAGCCAGTTCGCCACCACCACCGCCTCGCGCGGGGGAACGGCGAGGCCCAGCACCGGGACTAGCAGGATCGCCATGCCGAACCCGGCCAGCCCGCGCACGAAGGCAGCGGCCAATGTGGCGGCAAGCGCAACCGCCAGCTGCGCTTCGGTCAGTCCCAGCATCCCCTACCCCCGTGGGGGGGGGGGGGGGGGGCGGGGCGCGGGGGGGGCGGCGGGG
>JAYRMP010000085.1:7480-12390 GCA_041912655.1 Novosphingobium sp.
CGCGCGCGTGTCTCGACTTCGCTCGACACGAACGGGGAGGGAGGGTTTACCGCAGATCCGGCGGGGTGGCTTCCGCTTTCAGAAGGGCAATCGCCTCGGCCAGCGGCATGACCTTCTGGTGCTCGGCGCCCAGCGTGCGCAGCGCGACGGTGCCTTCCTCGGCCTCGCGCTTGCCGACCACCAGCAGGTGCGGAACCTTCTGGAGCGAGTGTTCGCGCACCTTGTAGTTGATCTTCTCGTTGCGCAGGTCGGTCTCGACCCGGATGCCCGCAGCCTTGAGCTGCTCGGCCACGTCCGCGGCGTAGCCATCCGCGTCCGATACGATGGTCGCGACCACTGCCTGGACCGGGGCGAGCCAGACCGGCAGGCGTCCGGCGAAATGCTCGATCAGGATGCCGATGAAGCGCTCGAAGGTACCCAGGATCGCGCGGTGGAGCATGACCGGGCGGTGCTTGCTGCCGTCCTCGCCGATGTAGTGCGCATCCAGCCGTTCGGGCAGCACGCGGTCGGACTGGATCGTGCCGACCTGCCAGGTACGCCCGATCGCGTCGGTCAGGTGGAACTCCAGCTTGGGCGCATAGAACGCGCCTTCGCCCGGCAGTTCCTCCCAGCCGAATTCCTCGGTAGCGCGGCCCGATGCGGCAACCGCGTCGCGCAGTTCCTGCTCGGCCTTGTCCCACATTTCGTCGGAGCCGAACCGCTTTTCGGGGCGCAGGGCCAGCTTGATCGCGTACTTCTCGAAGCCGAGGTGCTGGTAGACGCTGTCGAGCAGGTCGCAGAAATCGCGGACTTCATCGACCAGCTGGTCTTCCCGCACGAAGATGTGCGCGTCGTCCTGGGTGAACTGGCGCACGCGCATGATGCCGTGCAGCGCCCCGTGCGGTTCGTTGCGGTGGCAGCAGCCGAACTCGGCCATGCGCAGCGGCAGGTCGCGGTAGCTGGTGATGCCCTGCTTGAAGATCAGCACGTGGGCCGGGCAGTTCATCGGCTTCAGCGCCATCCAGTCGGCCTCGCCGCTGATCACCGGGCCGTCGTCCTCGGTATTCGGCACCTCGTCGGGGATGACGAACATGTTCTCGCGGTACTTGCCCCAGTGGCCGGACTGTTCCCACTGGCGCGAATCCATCACCTGCGGGGTCTTGACCTCGACGTAGCCGGCCTGGTCGAGGCGGCGGCGCATGTAGGCTTCCAGCTGGCGCCAGATCAGGTAGCCCTTGGGGTGCCAGAACACCGAACCGTGGGCTTCGCTCTGGAGGTGGAACAGGTCCATTTCCTGCCCCAGCTTGCGGTGGTCACGCTTGGCAGCCTCTTCCAGCCGGGTGAGGTGCGCGTCGAGCTGCTTCTTGTTCAGCCAGCCGGTGCCGTAGATGCGGGTCAGCTGCGCGTTTTTCTGGTCGCCGCGCCAGTAGGCGCCCGACACGCGGGTAAGCTTGAAGGCGGCGGGATCGAGCTTGCCGGTGGAGGGCAGGTGCGGACCCCGGCACATGTCGAGCCAGTCGCTGCCCGACCAGTAGACGGTCAGCTCCTCGCCCTCGGGCAGTTCGGCGGCCCATTCGGCCTTGAAGGTTTCACCTTCCGCGCTCCATTTGTCGATGAGCTGCTGGCGGCTCCAGACCTCGCGGCGCAGCGGCTTGTCGGCGCGGATGATCTCGCGCATCTTGTCCTCGATCGCGGGCAGGTCTTCGAGGCCGAAGGGCTCGCGGCTCGCGGGCGCCATCACGTCATAGTAGAAGCCGTCGTCGGTCGCCGGGCCGAAGGTGATCTGCGTGCCGGGCCACAGCGCCTGCACGGCTTCCGCCAGGACGTGGGCATAGTCGTGCCGCGCCAGCTCCAGCGCATCCGCCTCGTCACGCGAGGTCACCAGCGCGGCGGTGCAATTGCCCGGGAAAGGGCGGGTAAGGTCGACCAGTTCGCCGTCGATCCGCGCAGCCAATGCCGCCTTGGCCAGGCCCGGGCCGATCGCGGCGGCAAGGTCAGCCGGAGTCGATCCGGCCGCCATCTCGCGAACGGAACCATCGGGCAGCGAAATCTTGAGAAGCTCGGTCATTGCCCGCCCTTAGCGGGCAACGCTGCGCGCCTCAACCGCCTGCGAACTTTCGCTGTCCGGCGAGCACCGTCATCCGTTTCGTTCCGGCGAGCGCCATGCCCTTGTCCCGCACCGTCGCCATGAAACGCCATTCGCCGGTCGCGGCCTGCGGCGTCAGCTCGACCGCCAGGTAGCCGCGCTGCGAGGTGTCGCACCACCTGAGCGAGGGATTGCGCGCGACGACGTCCCGGGCGAGGTCCTGCGGGCTGCGCCAGCGGATCGTCCCTTCCGCGCCGGGCGAGGTGACCGAATGGCCCGCCATCTCCACCCCCACCCGCTGCCCCTTGCGGTCAAGGTCGGAAGCCCAGGCGTTGTGGCTGTCCCCGGCCAGCACCAGCAGGCTGGCATCGGCCTCCAGCGCCGCCTTGAACAGCCGGTCGCGCGCCGCCGGGTAACCGTCCCACGCGTCCATGTTCCACGGCAGCCCGACCTTCGATGCGGTCGCCGCATCCTCGATCCGCCGCTTCAGCCAGTCGGGCGAGTTCGCCGCCATGCCCTCGGTCAGGTTCTGCGGCATGGCCAGCGATGCCATCACGATCTGCTGGACCAGCACCTGCCAGGGCCTGCCCGACCGGGCCGAGGCCTTGAGCCCGCCCGCCAGCCAGGCCTCCTGCACCGGCCCAAGCAGACAGCGCGACGGATCCTGCCACTTGCCGTCGCGAAAAGCGGTCAGCGCCGCCTCGGCTTCGGCCGGGGTCGTGCTCTTGACCACGTCGACCAGCTCGAAGGGTTCGCTGCGGGCGACGTGGCGCGTCTCGAGCCGGAACAGGGTGGCAAGTTCGCCGACATCGTATTTGGCCCAGTAATCCTCAGAAACGGGGAGCCATTCGCGGTAGGCCTTTTCGGAGGCCGCCTTGCGCACCGCCCAGTCGCCCTCGGTGCCGTTCTGGTGGTTCTCGGCGCCGTTCTGCCAGGTGTCGTTGGCGGTCTCGTGGTCGTCCCAGACGGAGATCATCGGGTAGAGCTGGTGGAGCCGCTGCAGGTCGGGATCGGCGCGGTAGGTGGCGAAGCGTTCGCGGTATCCGGCCAGCGTCACCGCCTCTTCCAGCGGGCCGAACCGCCCGCCAACTGTCTGTTTTGCCGAGGGATAGTCCCCGCGCTTGTACTCATAGAAGTAGTCGCCCAGGTGCAGCGCCAGGTCGAAATCGCCCGCCTCCGCCGCATGGGCATAGGCGTTGAACCAGCCGAAGCCGTAGTTGGAACAGGAAAACACCGCGATCCGGAACTTCGCCACCTTGCCCACCGGCAGGGTCCGCGTCCGCCCGACCAGCGAGCGCTCGCCCGAAGGCGCGATGAAGCGGTAATAGTACCAGCGACCCGGCGTCAGGCCCCGCGCCCAGACCTTGGCGCAGCAGTCATTGGCGGGCGAGGCGAGCGCATCCCCCTGCGCCGCGAGCCGGGAAAAGTCCGCGTCCTCAGACAGTTCCCACTTGAGCGAGACGTCCTGCGCCGCGGCATAGCGGGTCCACAGCAGGACCTGCTCCGCCCCCGGCTCCCCGCTGGCGACGCCGTGGGTAAAGCCCCCGCCGCTCACCGCAGCGACCGGCGCGGATAGTCCGGCAAGGCCCAGCAGCCCCAGCTTCAGCGCGCTGCGGCGGTCGGCATGGACAATCGGCGCGGGGGCGGGCGGCGGCAGCGTCATGGAGTCTCTCCCTGTTTTGCGGGCCAGACTAGTGCGGTTTGATGACACCGCAATGGCGCTTGCCGCCCCGCGCCGCCTCGCGCAGATAGCCCGCATGACCGAGACCCGCTTTCACGCCCTGCCCGATGGCCGCCGCATCGCCTTCCGCCTGCTGCCGGGCAAGGGCCCGGCGCTGGTGTTCCTGCCCGGCTACATGTCAGACATGGCCGGCGGCAAGGCGACCGCGGTGCTGGACTGGGCGCAGCGCGAGGGGCGGGCCTGCCTGCTGCTCGACTATTCGGGCTGCGGGGAAAGCCCCGGAGACTTTGCCGAGGGCACCCTTTCCCGCTGGCGCGAGGAAGTGCTGGCCTTGATCGAGGCCCACTGCTCCGCCCCGGTGGTGCTGATCGGCTCCTCGATGGGCGGGTGGCTGATGCTGCTGACGGCGCTTGCCGCGCCGCAGCGGGTCCACGCCCTCGTCGGCATCGCCGCCGCTCCGGACTTCACCGAATGGGGCACGAGCGAGGAGCAGCAGGCCGAGCTCGCCGCTGGCCGGGCGACCTACGAGGACAACCCCTATGGCCCCGAGCCGACCCCCACCCACCCGGGCTTCTGGGCCGACGGGCAGGCGCAGCGACTGCTGGGCGGCGAAATCGAGCTGACCTGCCCCGTGCGGCTGCTCCACGGCCAGCGCGATGCCGACGTGCCGTGGGAGATCGCGCTGCGCCTGTCCGCCGCGCTGCGTTCAGCCGACGTGCAGGTCACGCTCGTCAAGGACGGGGACCACCGCCTGTCCCGCGACGAGGATATCGCCCTGCTGCTGCGCACCCTTGCCGCCCTGCCCTGAGGCCTGACCGATGCCGTCACCCCTGCTGCTGTTCGCCCCGCTGCTCGCCCAGCTTGGCCCGCCCCTGCCGCGCACCGCCATGCCCGAGGTCGATCCCCAGACCCGGCGCGAGCAGGCCGCGCCCGCGCCTGCGCTCGCCACTACCCGCGAAACCGACTGCCAGGTGCTGGTCCGCAGCGACCCTCCCGCCGCGGCCGACTTCGCCGAAACCTGGCGCGATGCAAGCACGACGATGAGCGAACGCGCCGCTGCCGAGCACTGCCGGGGCATGGCCGCCGCCGCGCTGGAGCACTGGGACGATGCCGAAGAAGCATTCCGCGCCGCGCGCGATTCCACTCCCGCCAACGAACGCGCCG
>JAYRMP010000086.1:0-12356 GCA_041912655.1 Novosphingobium sp.
GTCGAAGGCCAGATGCCCCACCCCGATCCGCGATAGCGCATTACCGGCCATCTCCGCCTGCAGGTGCTGTTCCGCCAGCCTGACCCGCGCCCGCAGCGCGCTGGCGAAGAGCGGAGCCACGGCCGACAGGGTGGCAGCCGCCGCAGCCGAAAAGTCCTCACGCTCGCGAGTCAGGATCACCCAGGCATCCGCGGTAACCGCCGAGATGCGCAGCCAGCGGCCATAGCGGATACCCATGGCGTCCAGCGTTTCCCGCTGGAGCGCCAGTTGCTCGCGGTCGTTGAAATCGAGCATTTCCTCGAGCGCATAGACCCGGTCCGGGCGCAGCTGCCCGTAGGGATGCAGGCGAAGCTTGCCGAGCAGCTGCGTGTCGAGCGGCGGTTCCTCCGCCGCGCGCGGGGCGGCGAATTGCAAAACGGTCGGCGCCTGGCTTGGCATGGCATTGGCCAGCCTGATCACCAGCAGGCCGCGCCGGGCATAGGTGCGGGCGACGAGATTGCGCATGAACGTCTGCCACGGGGTACTCTCATGAATGCCCTCGATCAGCGGCAGGAACAGCTCGCGTTGGTCGGGTGGAAGAAATGCCATCTTCCTTTTGCTCCCATATGGGAGGTTATTGGTCAAGCCGACTCGGCGAAGGGGGGCGCACAAACCAGAACGCAAGAGAGGCTCGCAGATGAGCGACGCGATAAGCAAATCCAGGCTGACCCATATCCAGCGGCTTGAGGCCGAGGCGATCCACATCATGCGCGAAGTGGTGGCCGAGGCGGAAAAGCCGGTGATGCTCTATTCGGTGGGCAAGGACAGCGCGGTGATGCTGCACCTGGCGCGCAAGGCCTTCTACCCCTCGCCCCCGCCCTTCCCGCTGCTCCACGTCGACACCACCTGGAAGTTTCGGGCGATGTACGAGCTGCGCGACCGCATGGCGCAGGAATCGGGCATGGACCTGCTGGTCTACCAGAACCCCGAAGCCGCCGAGCGCGGGATCAATCCGTTCGATCACGGCGCGCTCCACACCGACATGTGGAAGACCGAGGGGCTGAAGCAGGCGCTCGACAAGTACGGGTTCGACGCGGCCTTCGGCGGCGCCCGGCGCGACGAGGAAAAGAGCCGCGCCAAGGAGCGCATCTTCAGCTTCCGCACCGCCAGCCACGGCTGGGACCCCAAGAATCAGCGCCCGGAGCTGTGGAACCTCTACAACGCCCGCAAGCACAAGGGCGAATCGATCCGCGTCTTCCCGATCAGCAACTGGACCGAGCTCGACGTGTGGCAATACATCCAGCTCAACGACATTCCGATCGTGCCGCTCTACTTCGCGGAAAAGCGCTCCACCGTTGAGCGCAACGGGCTGCTGCTGATGGTCGATGACGACCGCTTCCCGCTGAAGGAAGGCGAAGTGCCGGTTGAACGCTCAATCCGGTTCCGCACTTTGGGCTGCTACCCGCTGACCGGCGCGGTCGAGAGCGAGGCCAAGACCCTGTCCGATGTGATCCAGGAAACGCTGCTGACCACCACCAGCGAACGCCAGGGTCGCGCCATCGACAAGGACGCCGGCGGCGCCGGCATGGAAGTGAAGAAGCAGCAGGGGTACTTCTGATGAGCGACGCCACGATCTACAAGACCGACGCCCTCATCGCCGAGGACATCGACGCCTATCTGGAACAGCACCAGCACAAGACAATGCTGCGCTTCATCACCTGCGGGTCGGTGGACGACGGCAAGTCGACGCTGATCGGACGGCTGCTCTATGACAGCAAGATGATCTTCGAGGACCAGCTGGCCGCGCTGGAAAGCGACAGCAAGAAGGTCGGCACCCAGGGCCAGGAAATCGACTTCGCGCTGCTGGTCGACGGGCTGGCGGCGGAGCGCGAACAGGGCATCACCATCGACGTCGCCTATCGCTTCTTCGGCACGGAAAAGCGCAAGTTCATCGTCGCCGACTGCCCCGGACACGAACAGTACACCCGCAACATGGTGACTGGCGCCTCCACCGCCGACCTTGCCGTGATCCTGGTGGATGCGCGCAAGGGCGTGCTGGTGCAGACCCGCCGCCATTCGTACCTCTGCCACCTGATCGGCATCCGCAACCTGGTGCTGGCAGTGAACAAGATGGACCTGGTCGATTATGACCCGGCCGTGTTCGACGCCATCGTCAAGGACTACGCCGAGTTCGCGAAAAGCATCGGGATCGAGAGCTTCACCGCCCTGCCGATCTCCGGCTTCAAGGGCGACAACATCACTGCCCTGTCGGCCAATACCCCCTGGTACAAGGGCCCGACACTGGTCGAGCATCTGGAAACGGTCGAGGTGCTGTCTTCGGTCGATGCGGACAAGCCGTTCCGCTTGCCGGTGCAGTGGGTCAACCGTCCGAACCTCGACTTCCGGGGCTTTTCCGGCCTGATCGCTACCGGCAGTGTCAAGCCCGGCGACGAAGTGCGCGTTCTCCCCTCGGGCAAGACCAGCACGGTGACGCGCGTGGTCACGCTGGACGGCGACCTGGACGAGGCCGTTGCCGGCCAGTCGGTCACCCTGTGCTTCGCCGACGAGATCGACTGCTCGCGCGGCAACGTCATCGCCGCCGCAGACAACCCGCCGCAAGCCGCCGACCAGTTCGAAGCGACGCTGGTCTGGCTGAATGACGAGGCGATGCACGTCGGGCGGGCCTATTGGCTCAAGCTCGGGTCGCAGACAGTCTCGGTCACGGTCCAGCAGCCCAAGTACGCCGTCAACGTCAACACGATGGAGCACATCGCGGTAAAGACGCTGGACCTCAACGCGATCGGTGTGGCCGAGATCATCACCGACAAGGCCATCGTGTTCGAGCCCTATGCCGACAACCGCGCGCTGGGCGGGTTCATCCTGATCGACAAGCTGACCAACGCCACGGTCGCCGCAGGGATGATCCACTTCAGCCTGCGCCGCGCCCAGAACGTCCATTGGCAGCCAACCGACCTGACCCGCGAAGATCATGCGCGGCTGAAGAACCAGACGCCCAAGGTGCTGTGGTTCACCGGCCTGTCCGGCGCGGGCAAGTCGACCATCGCCAACGAGG
Organism: Novosphingobium sp.; assembly: GCA_041912655.1. Lineage (GTDB taxonomy): Bacteria > Pseudomonadota > Alphaproteobacteria > Sphingomonadales > Sphingomonadaceae > Novosphingobium. Next base: position 3,053 of record JAYRMP010000086.1, read on the forward strand.
TCGAAAAGCGGCTCAACGTGATGAACCGCCACACTTTCCTGCTCGATGGCGACAACGTGCGCCATGGGCTCAACAAGGACCTGGGCTTTACCGAGGCTGACCGGATCGAGAACATCCGCCGCGTCGGCGAGGTGGCGAAGCTGATGGTGGACGCAGGCCTGATCGTGCTCACCGCCTTCATCAGCCCGTTCCGCGCCGAGCGTGAGATGGTCCGCCGGATGCTGCCCGAGGGCGAATTCATCGAGATCTACGTCGATACTCCGCTGGAAGTGGCCGAAGCGCGCGATGTGAAGGGTCTCTACAAGAAGGCGCGCAGCGGCCAACTGGCCAACTTCACCGGGATCGACAGCCCCTACGAGGCGCCCGAGGCCCCGGAGATTCGCGTCAACACCGCCGAAATGACAGCAGAGGAAGCTGCGCGGTACATCATCGCCCAGCTGATGCCGCTGAAATAGGCGGAACGCGGCGGTGATCCTGTTCCGCGGGCGCGAAAGCCACAGCCGGTCCCTCGTCAAGGGGCTGAGCTGGCGCGCCCTCGGCTCGATCGATACCTTCGTCCTGAGTTGGCTGTTCACCAGCAACGCAAAGGCAGCCGGAGCGATCGCCGGAACCGAAGTGATAACCAAGGTGCTGCTTTACTACTTCCATGAACGGGCCTGGACGGCGATCAAGTGGGGCACGCAGCCGCCCCCGCCGCCCGACGATCCCGCCGCGATGATCTGAGGGACTACCTGAAATGAGCGCAGCCTTGACCGACGCCGATCTTGCCGCCCACCTGGCCGAGGTGGCGGGGCGTATCCTCCTCGAAGTGCGCGCCTCGGGCATGTTTTCGGGCAAATCGCTGGGCAAGGCCGGGGACCAGACCGCCAACCAGTTCCTGGTCCATGCCCTGCGCGAGCAGCGGAGTGATGACGGGCTGCTGTCTGAGGAAGAGAAGGACAACTTCGAACGCCTCGCCCATTCGCGCGTGTGGATCGTCGATCCGGTCGACGGCACGCGGGAGTTTGGCGAGGAGCGCACCGACTGGGCGGTCCATGTCGCGCTGGCGGTCGATGGCGTGCCGGTGCATGGCGCGGTCGGCCTGCCCGGGCTGGGCATCGTGCTGCGTTCGGACCAGCCCGCGCCGCTGCCGCCTGCCAATCAGCCGCTGCGGATGGTTGTCAGCCGCACCCGCCCTGCTGCGGAAGCCGTCGCGGTGGCCGAAGCGCTGGGCGCGGAGCTGGTGCCCATGGGCAGCGCCGGGGCCAAGGCCATGGCCGTTGTGCGGGGCGAGGCCGACATTTACCTCCACACCGGTGGTCAGTTCGAATGGGACAGCTGCGCGCCGGTCGCGGTGGCGCAGGCCCACGGCCTGCACTGCTCGCGCGTCGATGGATCGCCGCTGGTCTACAACCAGAGCGACACCTACATGCCCGACCTGCTGATCTGCCGCAAGGAACACGCCGAAGCGGTCCTTGCCGAGGTTGCCCGGCTCACCGCCTGACCGCGCCAGCCGGGATCAGTAATCCCCGGTTCCGAAGATCGCCGAACTGATCGTCGGCGCGCCGGGCCCTCCGGCCAGCAGGCAGGTCTTCGCACCCGGCACGGGGTTGGCGGATTCCCCGCGCAGTACCCGCACCGCTTCCACCGCGCAGCCGATCCCGTGAACGAAGCCTTGGGCGAAATTGCCGCCGGCAGTGTTGACTGGCAGCTTCCCCGACGGCGCGATCAGGTTGTCGAAGCGGACCACTTCGGCGACGTTCTCATACGTGCAGAACCCGTGGTCGATGAGCGAGGCAATGCCCTGCGCGCTGAAGTTCTCGTAGAGCTGAACCACGTCGATGTCCGCAGGAGTCAGCCCGGCCTGGGTGTAGAGCCGCTCGCGGATCGCCTGGAAACCGGCTGTCGGGTAGAGGTCCGCCGCATCGTTTTCCAGGAGGTCGCCCCAACCCTGCCCGGCGCCTTGGGCGACCGAGAGCAGCTTGACCGGCACCTTGCGCAGATCGCGCGCCAGCTCGCTCGACACCACCAGCAGCGCGCCCGCGCCGTCGTTCTCGCGGCTGCAGTCGAACAGGCGAAACGGTTCGGCGATCCAGCGCGAGGCGTGGGCTTCGGCCACATCGAAGTCCTTGCCATAGGCGACGGCCTCAGGATTGCGGCTGCCGTGGTAGTAATTGGCGCGGACAAGCTCGTCGCAAACCGACTGCGGGACGCCGTGGTATTCGAACAGCCGCTGGGCGCGCATCGCGCAGATCTGCGCGGGCGCGACCATCCCGGCCGAAACCATGTGGTCGTTGAGGTGGTGCGCCATGACCGCGGCGGAGAGGCGGCCGCTGCTGCCCTCCACCAGTGCGCGGAAAACCACGACGGCTCGAGCCTGCCCGGTGAGGATCGCCGCCGAGGCGAGGCCGAAGGCCCCGGCAATCCCGCCGCCGCCCCCGCCCCAGACCTGCGCGGACCAGTTCAGCGCCCTGGTGCCGAGGTCGGGCATGAGGCGGACGGGTTCATTCTTGTCGTCGCCGTAGGAGACGAAACCGTCGATCAGGGCGGGGTCGAAACCGGCATCTTCGCAAGCATCGACAATGGTTTGCACCAATACGCCGCGTTCAGGCAGCGGCGCGGTGCCGCGCTTGTACTGGCGGTAGCCGACCCCGGCGACGGCAACTTTTCCGCGCGGATCGATCATGCCGCCAGCCTCCAGCGCAGCGCCGGAATCCGCGCATTTCCGAACATCGTGTGGTCGATCCGGCCCGTCACCGGAGCCCCGATTTCAAGCCCCGTTTCGTCCCCTTCGACCACGCCGATCAAACGCACCGAGAGCGGGCACAAGGTGACCAAGGCGGTCGTGAAGGGCAGCGCGAAGTGCTCTGCCCCGCCGAACGCATGGTGGGTGCGGGTATAGCTGAACACCTCGCCCTCGAGCGGCCGCTCGATCCAGTCGTGGTCCCACGATCCGCAGGTCCCGCAGCGCCACACCGCCGGCCAATGCCAGGCGCCGCAGCCGGTGCAGCGCGGCAGCAGCAGCTTGCCCGCCAGCAGGCCGTCCCAGTACGGACCTTCGGCCCCGATTGGCCCGGTCGCGGTGTGATAGGTCATCAGGCGGCATTCCATTCGAGCGGCAGGGATTCGAGCGCGATCACCGTGCCGATGCGGAACCCGTGAGCCGCCCCCGGCGCGGCGCGGAACGAAGGGATGCGCTTGATCCACTCTTCCGCGAGGATGCGCATTTCGGCGCGGGCGAGCGCATGGCCGAGGCACAGGTGCGGGCCGGTGCTGAAATTGAGGTGCGGCATCTCCGCCCGGTCGGGATCGAAGCGGTCCGGATCGGCGAGCTTGGCGGGATCGCGCCCGCTCTGCCACAGCGCGCAGAGCACCATCTCGCCGCTGCGGAAGGAAACGCCGTGGGCGTCAAAATCCTGCACCACCAGCCGCGGGGTGCCGATCACCCCGAACATCCGGAGCCCCTCTTCCGCAAGGCGCGGGGCGAGCGACAGGTCGGCGGCGAAGCGCGCCTGCAGGTCCGGATCGCCTGCGAGGTGCTGGAAGGTAAAGGCCGTGACATTGGTCACCGTGTCCATCCCGCCAAGGAACAGCACGAAGCACATCGCCAGCACTTCCTCGTGCGTCAGCTTGCGCCCCTCGCCAAGGTCGGCGGTGAGGAAATGGGTGATCAGGTCGTCACCCGGATTGGCCTGGCGGAACGCGATCAGTTCGTTGAAGATGCCGAAGATCTGCTGCGAACTGGCCTGGATCGCCTCGCTGGTGCGCGCCTTGAAATAGGTGTCGGCGATGGCACGGAATTCGTGCAGCCGGTCGAGCGGCAGGCCCATGGTTTCCATGAACACCGACACCGGAAAGCGCGCCGCGACATCGTGGACGAAATCGCAGCTGCCCTTGTCGGCGACGGAGGCGACGATCTCCGCCGCCATCGCCCGCATCCTGCCTTCCATCTCGGCCACGGCGCGCGGGCTGAAGCGCGGCATCAGCACGTGGCGATAGGGCACGTTTTCGGGCGGATCGACGCTCAGCGGGATGAAGAACGGCGGGTTCTCCACCCGCGGGATCTGCATTTCCCGCGCGGAAAAGACCGCCGGGTTCTTGACCACTTCGGCGATCAGGTCGTGCCGCTGGACCACCCAGTGCCCGCCGTTGCGCGGCGACCAGAAGATATCGGGCGCCCCTTTCAGAGCAGCGGAATAGGTCCCCTGCACGTCGTCGCCGATGCGCGGATCGGCATAGATGTCGAAATCGAACACCTGTTCGGGGCGGACATGCGCGGGGATCGAGGGGGCGAGGCTGGCCATGACGGTCCTTCTGCTCAACGAACCTTGGGAAGGGTGAGATGCGCGTCGCGGTATTCCTCGCGCAGCGCAGGCTTGGATATCTTGGCCGTGGCGAGGCGCGGCAGCGGCTCGTCCCGCACCGCGACGTAGCGCGGCACCTTGTAGTCGGCGAGGCGGCGGTTGCAGTGCGCGATCAGCGCGGCCACGTCGATCGGCTCCCGGGCATAGACTACCGCCAGCGGGGTCTCCTGGAACCGATCGTCATGCGCGGCGATCACCGCCACTTCCTCGATCCCGGGAAATTCGAGCACCGCCCGCTCCACCTCGGCGGCGGAGATATTGAGCCCGCCGGAAACGATGATGTCCTTCAGCCGGTCGATGAAGGTGATCAGCCCCAGTTCGTCGATCGTGCCGATGTCGCCGCTGTGCAGCCAGCCATCGCGGATCGCCTCGGCGGTGGCCTGCGGGTTGTTCCAGTAGCCCAGCATCATGCCCGGCCCCCGGATCAGGATTTCCCCTTCGACGCCCGGCGGCACGTCGTTCCCCTCGGCATCGACCACGCGGTGATGGGTGAACATCCCGCCCCAGCCGACCTTTTCCGGAAACTGCCCGGCAAACTTCGCGGGCATCACCGTGGAATTGCCTCCGGCCTCGGTCTGGCCATAGGTCTGGCGGATGTGCAGCCCCTTGGCCGCCCAGGTATCGAACAGCTTGCGGGTCACCCGCGCGCCCCCGGCGGTGACCACCTTGAGGTGGGGGAACTGCGCATCGGCAAAGCGCGGGCATTCCGCGATCCGCTCGAAAAAGGCGGGCGCCCCGGCGAAGGAAACGATCGGTTCCGAAATCAGGATGTCGAGGAAGCGTTCGGCGACGAACACCGGCTCGAAATAGAGCGTGCAGCCCAGCGTGGCATAATGGACCAGCTGGACCATTCCCGCCGAGGTGGCGAGCGGGGCGACGATGATCACCCCCCCGCCATCGCGCATCACCCCGTCTTCCATCGCCGAGGCCATGGCGTAGTCGAGCATGGTGCGGTGCGAGAACATCACCCCCTTGGGCTTGGCCGTCGATCCGCTGGTGGAAATGATCACCACGCAGTTGTCGGGCGAAATCTCGCGCGCGGGGTGGGCGGGGCGGGCGTGGCGCAGCGCGGCAACCTCGTCCATGGCGTGGACCGGCACGCCCAGCCCAGCGAACTTTTCCGCCTGGGCCTCGTCGGCGAAGATCAGGGTGCTGCCGTGATCCTCGACGATTTCGGTCAGTTCGTGCGCAGTGAAGCGGATGTTGAGCGGCGCAATGATCGCGCCCGCGCGCATCGCGGCAAAGGCCAGCACGCAGTATTCGATGGAGTTCGCGGCGCAGGCATTGATCCGGTCGCCGGTGGAGACCCCCAGCGCGATCAGGCGGTCAGCGACGCGGTCGATCCACGGGGTCAGTTCGGCATAGCTAAGCCGGTCCTCGCCCAGCACCAGCGCCGGGGTATCGGGACGGCTCCTGGCCCACCAGGCCAGGGCACTGGGAATGGTCAGCACTGGTCCAGCCTCACTTTGCCAGCACGCTGTCGAGCACGCGGTTGAACAGCGGGATCGTCGCCTCCAGCCCGGAATAGACCACTTCGTCGATCGCCCCGGTAGCAAGGCCCGCATGGCTGATCTCGGCGGCGTAGAAATCCTCGCCCCCGAACACGCCGATGATCATCTCGTAGCTCTTGCGGTACAGTTCCGCGCCCTTGGGATTGTCGGGCGGACGCCGGGTGAGCATGAAATAGTCGACCGTGGTCCGGTCCACCCCGTTCGGCATCAGGAACATCACCGAGATGTAATAGGGGCTCGTCACCACCACGCAGTTCGGGAACACGTTGTAGGCGTGGGTCACCGAGGCGTGGATGTTCTCGCCCGGGATATCCAGGCAATCGGGCGTGAACTGCATCTTGCCCGAGATCTGCCTGATGTTGAGCCCCAGCGTATCGACCACGTTGGGCACGTCGGCAAACAGCGGGCCGACCGTGCGGGCGTGGAGCCGCTGGACGTGATAGCCTTCGAGGAAGGGTTCCAGCACCAGCTTCCAGTTGGCCTTCAGGTGGAACTGCTTGTGGCCATAGACGTGGAGGTCGCCCAGCTCGAAGGCATCGAAATCGGCGGCCAGCTGATCGTCCACCCCACTGAAGTCGGGCTCGGCATGGCGGTCGAGCATGGCCCAGATGATCCCGCCCGCCTCGCGGCTGGGCAGTTCGGCGAGGCCCCGTGAGCCCTTGTCGAGATTGACGAAGGTTTCGGGGCGCGCCGCGCCGATCAGCTTGCCGTCGGTGGCGAAGGTCCAGGCATGATAGGGGCAGGTCAGGCGGTTGCCCTTGGCCACTTCGCAGCCGTCGAGCAGCTTGGCGCCCTTATGGGTGCAGGCGTTGAGGAAGACGTGGGCCTGCCCGTCCTTGTCGCGGGTAACCAGCAGCGGCACTCCATAGCCATCGTGCGCGACCGAGCTGCCGGGTTCGGCGATCCGGGCGGAAATGGTTACGGGCACGGCCTGGCGGCGGAACAGTTTCTGCTGTTCCAGCGCGTAGAACTCCTCCCCGGTGAACACGCTGACCGGGCGCCGCTCCTCGATCGCGGGGACCGCCGCCTGATCGTGCGGCGCGATCGCGCGGATCGCGCGCTGCTGGCTGGCGGTCAGCATGTCGATGGTCTGGAACAGCGGGCGCTGGGCCGGGCTGGCGGCTGCGGTAGCGTTCATGGAATCAGTCCTTCTCCCGATCTTGGGGCAAGCCTATCAGGCGGTTTATCTATTGCCAATAGATTTTATTTGCCCTGCGTCGCGCTCCTTTGCACACATCGTCATTGCGAGCGTAGCGAAGCAATCCAGAGGCGGCACTGCGCGACTCCTGGATTGCTTCGCTACGCTCGCAATGACGACTGGAGAGCTTGGAGGTTCGAACACACCCCCATCACCGCTGGCTGGGCGGGGTGGTGACCTCCAGCCCGTCCAGTTCGGGCGTGACCGTGATCTGGCATGACAGGCGCGAGGTGGAGCTCGGGTAACGGGTGTATTCGGTCATCTCCGCTTCCATCGCGCTGGCGGGGGGCAGGCGGTCGAACCACTGGGGCGCGACATGGACGTGGCAGGTGGCACAGACCATCGAACCGCCGCATTCGGCCTCGATCCCGGCGATCCCGGCGGCCTTGGCGCATTCCATCAGCGATTGCCCGGCGGCTGCCTGGATCTCGGTCACCTCGCCCGCCGCATCGCGGAACACTATCCGTACCATCGCCCAATCTCCAAAGACGCGTCACGGTTGCGCGAGCGGTTTATCTATGTCAATTAGATAATGACCGTTACAGGACGGCGCGGGAGAGGTTGCATGGCTGACTATGACTACATCATCGCCGGATCGGGCGCGGCGGGCTGCGTGCTGGCCTACCGTCTGTCCGAAGACCCGCGCAACCGGGTGCTGGTGCTGGAAGCGGGGCCAGCAGACCGCCATCCGCTGATCCACATGCCCAAGGGCATCGCCAAGGTCATGGCGGACCCGAAGCACATCTGGCCGCACGAAAGCCGCGCCGAACCCTCCACCGCGAACAAGCCGGAATACTGGGTGCGCGGGCGCGTGCTGGGCGGGTCGACCTCGATCAACGGGATGATGTATGTGCGCGGGATGCCCGCCGATTTCGACGGGATCGCCGAACTGAGCAGCGAGGACTGGGGCTGGGAGCACATCGGCCAGGCCTATGCCGCGCTGGAGAACCACGAACTGGGCGCGGCGGAAACGCGCGGGGGCTCCGGGCCGATCCGCATCACCCTGCCCACCCACCGCGACGCGCTGAGCGAGGCGCAGATCGCCGCCGGCCATGCGCTCGGCTGGGGCAGCAAGGAAGACATGAACGAGCCGGACGATGCCGTGGCGATCGGCTATGCTCCGCGCACCGTCTGGAAGGGCAAACGCCAGAGCGCTGCCACCGCCTTCCTCAAGCCCGCGATGGCGCGTCCCAACCTGACCGTGCTGACCGATGCGACGGTCGACCGGGTGCTGTTCGAGGGCAAGCGCGCGGTTGGCGTGCGGGTGGTGGTAAATGGCGCCCCGCGCGACATCGCCTGCGCGGGCGAGGTGATCCTGTGCGGCGGGGCGCTCGCCAGCCCGGCCATCCTGGAGCGCTCGGGCGTGGGCGATCCCGCCCTGCTCGAACGCCTCGGCATTCCGCTGGTCCATGCCAGCCCCCAGGTCGGCGAGAACCTGATCGAGCACCGCGCGATCCTGATCCAGAGCCGGCTGAAGGCCGACATATCGCACAACAAGCAGTACGGCGGCTGGCGCGTGGTCAAAAACGCGCTGAAGTATTTCCTCGGCCTCGACGGGCTGATGTCAGCCGCCAGTTACGAGATCGTCGGCTGGCTCAAGACCGATGCCGGGCAGAACCGCCCCAACGCCCAGATCCTCGTTGCGCCGTTCAGCTTCAACATGGAAGACCGCACTCAGGTGGAGAAGGTGCCGGGGATGCACGTAACCGCCTATACCCTGCGGCCCAGTTCCAAGGGCTCGATCCACATCGCTACCACCGATCCCGAAGCAGCGGCCAGCCTCTCCGCCAACCACCACGCCACCCAGCAGGACCGCGACGAGATGGTCGCACTGGTCCGCGCGGTGCGGCGTTACCTTGCAACCGAGCCGCTCGCCTCGCTGATCGCGGAGGAAACCTCGCCCGGGCCGCAATACCAGAGCGACGAGGAAATCCTCGCGGCCTACGACCAGTTCGGCACCTGCGGCTATCACGCGGTGGGCAGCTGCCGGATGGGCAAGGACGAGGGCTCGGTCGTCGATCCGGCGCTGCGGGTGCGCGGGGTGGAGGGGCTGCGGGTGATGGACACCTCGGTGATGCCGGTGATCCCGTCGGGCAACACCAACGGCCCGACCATGGCGATGGCCTGGCGCGCGGCGGATATCATCCTGCGGGGTCGCTGACTTCAGGAACCACCAGACCCCGTCCGTTCGTGTCGAGCTTGTCGAGACACGTTTGCGCAGACGTGTCACGACTTCGCTCGACACGAACGGG
>JAYRMP010000087.1:0-12249 GCA_041912655.1 Novosphingobium sp.
GACCACCCGTTTAAGGTACCCTGTGGGTGGTCGGGCCGGGGGAGCGGGCCGGCAAGGCCAGGGAAGTCCGGACGGACTTCCCGCACCGCCGTGAGGCGGATAACTAACGCGCCGCCCTTACCAGCCCCTTCAGCGCCATCGGCGCCCAGGCCAGCCCCATCGCCAGCGTCGGCGCGACCATTGCGCCCCAGTAGTAATTGTCCGGCCGCCCCGCGAGCATGAAGGCGAGGCCATAGCCCAGTTGCAGCAGCACCCCGAATTCAGCCGCCGCGCTCTTCCATCCCGCCCAGCCGAGCAGCATCAGCACCACCAGCGGCCCGGCCACGAAATGCGGCAGCAGGCGCAGGTTGCTGGACAGGACCACGCTCGACAGCCAGCCGGAAAGACCACGCAGCACCAGCCAGTCCGGGCCTTCGGGATCGCCGGGTAGCACCTGCTGCGCGACAAAGTGGAGGTGGATCGCCAGCCCGGCGACGAAGGCCAGCGCCAGCGCGCTCCACGCCGCTCCTTCCTTCCAGTCGCGCCGCCACAGCGCCATCGCGGCCATCAGCAGCACGAAGGGCAGCGCGTGCTCGCGGATCGCCACAGCGAGAGCCGCCACGGCCAGCGCCGCGCCCCATTTACGCCCCGGACGATGCAGGCCGAAGGCCAGCGCCAGCAGCATCCCCGACCACAGTTCGTGCAGGGTGAAGAAATAGCGGTTGAACCCCAGCGAGGCCCCAAGCGCGAGCAGCGCCATCGCCACCATCCGGTGCTCCGCGCCGCCCGGTTCCTCGCCCAGCCGCCGCCACCAGGCCGCCAGCACCGCCAGCACCAGCAGCGCCGAGGCCGCGATCTGGCCGCCCTCGCCCAGCCAGGCGAGCAGGTAGGCCAGCGTCGGCAGCCGCACCGCCACCCCGGGTCGCAGCGGATAGTTGGAGCGGCGGTGCTCCTCGGCTGCGACCGTGTAGTAGTTCTCGCCCCGCCCGATCCGCTCGATCACACGGTCATAAAGCGCCAGGTCGTCGTCGCGCGGGCGCTGCTTGCCGGCGGTCTGGCCCTTGATCTGGTCGGCCAGGGTGGCGGTGGCGATCTTCTGCTCCGCCGCGCGGATCGGCACCAGCGCGGAGGCGAGCAGCAGCGCGATGAAGGCCAGCAAGGCAGCGCGCGCCGCACCCCTGGGCCATGCGGCAAAGCGATCGTGCCCCTGCGCGCCTGCCTCGCTCATCCCCGCCTGTCTCCCCTGCCTTCCCTACCTGTGCCCTGAGGGGCAGGTTCGCGCAAGCCGGGCCTCCGTTAGCTTGCGATTCAGCCGCGCGCGCCTACATTGCCTCCTGAAAGGATCGACGCGCAATGAACGAGGACAAGCCGACCGGGAATCCGTGGATGAAGAACCTGCTCGTCTGGGGCGGGATCATCATGGTCGTCCTGCTGGTGATCTCGATGTTCAACGCCCGCACCGAGGCGCAGGCGACGCTGATCCCCTATTCCGATTTCCGCGCGCGGGTGGCCGATGGCTCGGTCGAATCCGTCCAGATCGGCGAGACCAAGATCACTGGCAAGTACCGCGACGGCAAGCAGTTCTCCACCGTCCCCGTGCCGGGCGACCTGACGCTCCAGCAGTCGCTGCAGGAAAAGGGCGTGAAGTACGAAGGCAAGCCGGCGGACGAAAGCAGCCTGTTCCTTTACCTGCTGGTCCAGTCGCTGCCGTTCCTGCTGATCCTGGCGGTCGCCTTCTTCGCCTTCCGCCAGGTCCAGAAGGGCGGCGGCGCGGGCGGAGCGATGGGCTTTGGCAAGTCCAAGGCCAAGATGCTGACCGAAAAGCAGGGCCGCGTGACCTTCGATGACGTCGCCGGCATCGACGAGGCGCGCGAGGAGCTTGAGGAAATCGTCGAGTTCCTGAAGGACCCGCACCGCTTCGCCAAGCTGGGCGGCCAGATCCCCAAGGGCGCGCTGCTGGTCGGCTCGCCGGGCACCGGCAAGACCCTGCTGGCCCGCGCCATCGCAGGCGAGGCGGGCGTACCGTTCTTCACGATTTCCGGTTCGGACTTCGTCGAGATGTTCGTCGGCGTCGGTGCGAGCCGCGTGCGCGACATGTTCGAGCAGGCCAAGAAGAACGCGCCGTGCATCGTCTTCATCGACGAAATCGACGCGGTCGGCCGCCACCGCGGCCACGGCCTCGGCAATTCGAACGATGAGCGCGAGCAGACGCTGAACCAGCTGCTGGTCGAGATGGACGGGTTCGAGGCGAACGAGGGCATCATCATCATCGCCGCGACCAACCGCCCGGACGTGCTTGACCCGGCGCTGCTGCGCCCGGGCCGCTTCGACCGGCAGGTGGTGGTCCCCGTCCCCGACATCGAGGGGCGTGAGAAGATCCTCGCCGTGCACATGAAGAAGGTGCCGCTGGCCCCCGACGTCGACAGCCGCACCATCGCGCGCGGCACTCCCGGCTTCTCGGGTGCGGACCTGGCCAATCTCGTCAACGAGGCGGCACTGCTCGCCGCGCGGCGCAACAAGCGCCTGGTCGCCATGCGCGAGTTCGAGGACGCCAAGGACAAGGTCATGATGGGCGCCGAGCGCCGCTCAATGGTGATGACCGAGGACGAGAAGAAGATGACCGCCTATCACGAGGCCGGCCATGCGATCGTCTCGATCAACGAACCTGCCAGCGACCCGATCCACAAGGCCACGATCATCCCGCGCGGTCGCGCACTGGGCATGGTCATGCGCCTGCCTGAGCGCGACAGCTATTCCTACCACCGCGACAAGATGCACGCGAACCTGTCGGTCAGCATGGGCGGGCGTGTGGCCGAGGAACTGATCTTCGGACACGACAAGGTCAGCTCCGGAGCGAGCAGCGATATCCAGTACGCCACCGGCCTGGCGCGCAACATGGTCACCAAGTGGGGCATGTCGGACAAGCTCGGCCCGCTCCAGTACGAGGAGCAGCAGGAAGGCTATCTCGGCTATGGCGGCTCGGCGCGGCTGTTCGCCTCTGACGAGACCAACAAGCTGATCGACAAGGAAATCCGCAGCCTGGTCGACGGCGCCCACAAGCGCGCGACCGACATCCTCAAGACCAACGAGGACAAGCTGCACCTGCTGGCGGGCGCGCTGCTGGAATACGAAACGCTGTCCGGCGAGGAAATCGCCCAGCTGATGGACGGCGGCAAGATCGACCGCCCGGATGCCCCGGTCGGACCCAGCCTGGTCCAGCCAGTGCGGGGCTCCGCGATCCCCAAGGCCGGAAAGCGTTTTGCGGGCGCGGAAGCCTGACCGCTGAACGGACGGGGGCTGACCCTCAGCCCCCCGTCTGGGCCAGCAGCAACACCATGAAGGCGATCAGCGCCGACAGCGCGATCACCAGCAGCGCCCCGGTGCGCCACAGCGCAGCGCCCCGCCCCAGCGCATAGGTTCCGCGCAGCTGGCGGTACATGTGGAGCGGCGGCACCAGCAGCGCAGCCATGGCCATGAACGGCAAGCCAGCCGCCTCCCCCAGGGCCAGCACGGTCAGCAGCAGGGTCATGAAGCACAGCGAATAGGTGACGAAGACCGTGTGGTCGTAGAGGCCAAAGCGGCGGCGCCAGGCAAACAGCAGCCACACGAACGGCACCGAGATCGGAACCAACGCCCAGCTGAACTTGTAGGCGTTGTTCTGAAGCTTGTAGAGCGCCAGCCCCGGATTGGTGTTGAAGGCCGTGAAGACGGGCCGGAGCAGCGGGAGATCGGTGGTCAGGCTGGCGGTGCTGCTGGCCGCCCCGCCCAGTTCGGCCCCGACTTCGCGAACCGCCGCGACCGCGCTTTCGCGGCCCTCGATCTCGCCATCAATCGCCTCGGTCGATTTACCAGCCTTGACCAATGCCTCGCGCTGGCGGCGTAGATCGGCCAATGCCTGCTCATTTTGCGCAAGTCCTGCCGTAGCCGCATCTTTCACCTCGACCGGCGAGGGTCCGCTCACCTGCTTCATGACGGCAAACAGCAGGAACACGCAGAACAGGAACAGGGCGATGGGGGAGACATAGCTGGCCCGCCGCCCGTCGATATATTCGCGGGTCAGCCGCCCCGGCTGCCAGGCGAGCAACGGCAGGGTGCGCCAGATCTTGCCCTCGAAATGAAACACCCCGTGGAGCAGGTCGTGGAAGAAGGCGCCGATTGTGCGGTGGACGTGCGCTGCCTGCCCGCAACCGTGACAATGCGGCCCCACCAGCGGCGTGCCGCAATTCAGGCAGGCCGCCTCGTGGGTGTGGCCGTCCGCTCCGGTTTTGCCGTGTTCCGGCTCGATCCCACGGGCCGCCAATGCGCCTGCAGCGATATCACCGACGATTTCCCCGCTGCCACTCATCCACGCATCTCCCTGCCGCGCGGCGTTCATGGTCTTGCAAGCTGCGCGCGGTCAAGCCATCACCATGGCGCTGTTTGCAGGAGATTACGATGAAGCACCGCACCTTGCCGGTCCTGGCCGCCCTTGGTCTCGCCGCCACGCCCGCCTTTGCCGCGAGCGGCGACATGAGCGTCGCCCAGTTCCTGTCCAAGGCCGACGCGCTGAAGGCCAAGGGAGCGATGGCGCTGCTTTCGCCCGACCTCAAGGTGCTGAAGAGCGAAGGCCAGGCGGCGGGCGAAGCCTATCGCGCGCGGCTGGTGGCGGAACGCAGCGCGGGCAAGCCCAGCTCCTGCCCGCCCAAGGGCGCCAAGGTCAGTTCCGACCAGGTGATCTCGCACCTGCGCACCTACCCCGCCGGCGCACGCGAGCGGACCTCGATGAAGACCGCGATGGCGGACTTCTTCATCAAGAACTATCCCTGCCGCTGATCGGACCTGCTCTGCAAAGGCCGTCGCCCCGGACTTGATCCGGGGCCCAGCTTTTCCCTTTTGGCTTTGCTGAAAACCCCAGCTGGACCCCGGATCAAGTGCGGGGTGACGGTGCATTCGTGGAGCTTGTGGTCAAAAGCAAAAAGGCCCGCCTTCCCGTGGAAAGGCGAGCCCTTAAATGTTTTGCTCAAACGCCGCGATCAGCCTTCGTAATCGCCGCCGATCGAGGTGTTGCGCACCGGCGCGGCGGCGGTGATCCGCAGCGCTTCGGCCGACTGGCTGAGCGAACCGATGTCATCGACCTCGTCATCGTCCTCGGGCAGGACACGCTGGAGCGAGGTGACCAGCGACTCCTTGAGGTTGACCGGACGCACGGTCTGTTCGGCGATTTCGCGCAGGGCGACGACCGGGTTCTTGTCACGGTCGCGGTCGATGGTCAGTTCGGCGCCGCCCGAAATCTCGCGCGCACGCTGCGCGGCGAGCAGGACGAGGTCGAAACGGTTCGGAACCTTGTCGACGCAATCTTCAACGGTAACGCGCGCCATGGGCACTCCAGTTCGGGAAATTCCGGGGAAACCGCGCCGCTACACGCCAAGTCCTTCACAAGTCAACAAAAAATCGCATAAACTGCTGATTTTACTTGACTATTCGTATGGCTCGTAACTGCGCGAATCATGCGCCAAATTGCCGAACTTGGTGAACTCGCTCTGGAACAGCAGGTTGACGTTGCCGGTGGAGCCGTGACGCTGCTTGGCGATGATCACGGTGGCCTTGTTCACCACTTCAAGATGGCGCTGCATCCAGGTGTCGTACTTGGCGATGGCATCGGGAGTGCTGGTCTCGCTCGGCTCGTCCGGCTTGCTGGCGTTGTGGTAGTATTCCTCGCGGAAGATAAACCAGACCATGTCCGCGTCCTGCTCGATCGAGCCGGATTCGCGCAGGTCCGACAGCTGCGGGCGCTTGTCCTCGCGGCTTTCGACCGCGCGGCTCAGCTGGGACAGCGCGATCACCGGCACGGCCAGTTCCTTGGCCAGCGTCTTGAGCCCGCGGCTGATTTCCGAGATTTCGTTGACGCGGTTGTCGTTGGCGCGGCCCGATCCCTGCAGCAGCTGCAGGTAGTCGATCACGATCAGGCCGATGTTGTGCCGACGCTTGAGCCGCCTCGCGCGGGTGCGCAGTGCGGCGATCGAAAGCGCCGGGGTATCGTCGATGTAGAGCGGCAGTTCGGCGAGCCGCTGGCTGGCATAGGAAATGCGCTGGAAATCGTCGCGGCTGATCTTGCCCATGCGCAGCCGCTCGCTGCTGATCTCGGCCTGTTCGGCAAGGATACGCGTGGCGAGCTGATCGGCGCTCATTTCCAGGCTGAAGAAGGCGGTGGGCGCGCCGACCGACTTTTCTGGCGCAATCCCGTCCGCCAGATCGCGCAGATAGCGTTCGGCGCAGTTGAAGGCGATGTTGGTGGCAAGCGAGGTCTTGCCCATCGCCGGTCGGCCGGCAAGGATGATGAGGTCGCTGTCGTGAAGGCCGCCGACCTTGGCGTTGAGATCGTCGAGGCCCGTCGTGCGGCCCGAGATGTGCCCGCCCGAGGCCAGCGCCTTTTCGATCTGGGCGATCGCGGTGAAGCTCGACTGGCGGAACGACTGGGCCTCGTTCCCGACCGAGGCGCCTTCCGACACGCGGTAGAGCGCGGCTTCGGCGGCCGAGATCTGCTCCATCGGCTCGACGCTTTCGGAGGTGTCGAGCGCCTTGTTGACGAGATCGCGCCCGACCGAGACCAGTTCGCGCAGCAGGGCAAGGTCGTAGATCTGCTCGGCCAGTTCACGCGGCGCGAGCAGGCCCTGCCCGTCCGCCGTCAGCCGCGCGAGATAGGCGACGCCCCCCAGTTCCCGCAGCGCCTCGTCCGCCTCGAAATAGGGGCGCAGGGTAACCGGGGTGACCACCGCCTTGCGATCGAGCAACTGGAGGATGCGTTCATAGATCCGGGCGTGGACCGGTTCGAAGAAATGATCCGGGCGCAGCGGCGTGACCAGTTCCTCGATCACCCGGTTGTCGATCAGCGCCGCGCCCAGGAACGCGGCCTCGGCCTCCACGTTGCTGGGCAGCGCGCGGGCTGCGGCTTCGTCAGGGCGGGTGATCAGATCGAGCTCGGCCATAAGCGCGCTTCAATGCGCCCAAGCGCCGCGCCGTGCAAGCGCCAGCCCGCTGCACCGCCCTGTGGATAGCGGGGACGATATCGCCCCCTCTTGCAGGCGCTTTTTGCATCTGCGAAAGCACGGCATGGCCAGCCCCCGGATCATCCACATCGAGCTCGACGAAGCGACGATCCTGTGGCGCAACGCCGATATCGAACAGGAACGCCGGATCGCGATCTTCGACCTGATCGAGGAGAACAGCTTCAAGCCGCTGCGCGCGTGGGAAGCCGGGCATCACGGCCCCTACCGCCTGCGCCTCGCGGTCGATGACGGGCGGCTGAGTCTCGAAGTTTCAGACGAGGGCGGACAGCTGCTGGAAACGCTGATCCTGGGCCTGGGCCGGTTCCGCCGCCCGATCCGCGAGTATTTCGCGATCTGCGATTCGTATTACCAGGCGATCCGCAAGGCGACCGCGCAGGAGATCGAGACGATCGACATGGCCCGGCGCGGGGTCCACAACGAAGCGGCGGAAATGCTGCTGGAGCGGCTGGAGGGCAAGGTGGAGACCGACTTTGCCACCGCACGGCGGCTCTTTACCCTGATCTGCGTGCTGCATATCAGGGGCTGAGCAACAGGGGTCGCATCCACATGGCACGCAAGGGAACGGGGCGCTGGAAGCTGCGCGTGATCGGCATCGCGGCGCTGCTGGCGCTGCTCAGCGGTGGCTGGCTGTGGTGGCAGATGGACCACTGGCAGCCGCCGCGCGCGGCCTATCCGCTGCAGGGGGTAGAGATCGGCACCACCGACGGCCCGGTCGACTGGCGGGTGATCAAGGCGGTCGGTGCGGACTTCGCCTATCTCGACGCCACGGCAAGCGCCTTTGCCCGCGATGAAAGCTTCGTGCGCAACCTTGAGGAAGCGCGCGCGGCCAAGCTGCAGGTCGGCGCGCTCCACCGCTATGACCCATGCCAGCCGGCAGAGCGGCAGGCCGCCAACTTTGCGACCGTCGTCCCGCGCGATTCGGCCCTGCTGCCCCCGGCGGTCGAGCTGGACCTGCTGGCCGACGACTGCCCGGTGAAGGTCGGCCAGTCCGCGATCGAAAGCGAGCTGACCACCTTCCTCAACCAGATCGAGACCCACACCGGCAAGGCTGCCGTGCTGAAAATCACCGCACGGTTCGAGCACGCCTACCACATCTCGGCGCGGATCGATCGCAACCTGTGGCTGGTGCGCACCCGCTTTCAGCCGGACTATGCCGGCCGCCCGTGGATGCTATGGACCGCCAACGAGCAGCTGGCGACCGAAGCCGGGGGGCGGCTGCGCTGGGTTGTGGTGCAGCCCTGACGCTGGCGCTGGCGTAAACCGCTTCTGGATTGCCGCGGCCCTGCGGGCCTCGCAATGACGAGGGTGGGTGCGCCCGGGCATCTTCAGGCCCACCTCCATTCGTGTCGAGCGAAGTCGAGACACGCTGGCGCTCGCCCCCCCCCCCCCCCCCCCCGGGGGGCCCCCCCCCCCCCCCCGCGCGGGGGGCGCCCCCCCCCCCCCCCCCCCCCCCCCACGAACGGGTATGGGATGACCATGATTGACCGCGACACCCTGATCGCCGCCGCGCGCGATGCCGCGAGCCGGGCCTATGCGCCCTATTCGAACTTCCACGTCGGCGCCGCACTCGGCTTTGCTGACGGCAGCGTGGTGACCGGCGCGAACGTGGAGAACGCCAGCTATGGCCTGACGCTCTGCGCCGAGACCGTAGCGGTGGGCAAGGCGCTGTCCGAGGACTGGCGCGGCCAGCTGGAAGCCGTGGCCGTGATCGGCGGGCGCGCGGGCGCAGTCGGCGCGGGCGATCCCGTCACCCCCTGCGGGCGCTGCCGCCAGGTGCTCAACGAAGTCGCTGCACTGGGCGGCAATGACCCGCTGATCTGGTGCGTCGGTGAGGCGGAGGTGCTGGAACTGCGCCTGTCCGACCTGCTCCCCCGCGCCTTCGGGCCGGAAAGCCTTTGATCGCCTGACGTCCGACTGCCTCGATTTGTCATTGCGCGCGGCAATCCAGAAGGGGCTTAACCCGCAGCTGGATTGCCGCGGCCCTGCGGGCCTCGCAATGACGAAAGACAGAGAGGCAATTAGAGCTTCTTCGACGCCTCCTTGGCCGCATCGCCAACCTCGCCAGCCGCCTTGTCGACGCTGTTGGCAGCGTTGGTGATCGCCGCGTTCTTGGCGGAATTGCTGCCGGCGTAGTTCAGCGCGATGATCCCGCCGATGATCAGCACGGCGAGCAGGATCAGGCCCATCACCCAGCCACCACCGCTGCTGCTGCCGCGTTCCTTGATGATCGTCACGTTCGGTTCGTCGGCCATGTTTTCCTCCTTGGCTAACCGTGGAGGGAAAACGGGCGAACCGCGCGACGGTTCCTCAGGCGGGCGCAGTCTCCAGCCATTCGAGCAGCGCGCCAAGGCAATCGCGCCCCAGGATCATGCTCCGCTCGGCGCTCCACCCCTGCGCGGCGCAGGGCAGGTCGTCGTTGTCCTTGAAGGGCATTTCCAGCGTCATCGAGGTGCAGCCGAAGCGCTCCGCCAGCTGGTTGGTCGACATGGCGAGGTTGGCCTTGCCCGGGGCCGAAACCGGATAGCCGAGCCGCGTCTGGAAATCGGGCGAGCGCCGCTCAAGGATTGCGCCAAAGCGCGTGAAGCCGGCCTGCAGTTCCTCGCTCCACGAAGGAATGCCCTCGAACCCGGCGAGGAATACCGCCGGGATCGCCTCGTCGCCGTGGACGTCCATCGCGAAGTCTATGCCGGTCTCGTCCATGGCATTCCGGATCGCCAGCACTTCGGGCGAACGTTCCGCCGTGGGGTTCTCCCACTCGCGGTTGAGATTGGCACCGACCGCGTTAGTGCGCAGGTGGCCGCGCACCGAGCCGTCGGGATTGGCATTGGGCACGACGTGGAAGGTGCAGAGCTGGCGCAGCCGCCGCCCGATCGGATCGGCGGGGTCGGTGAGGCAACCCAGCGCGCCTTCCATCCACCATTCGGCCATGCTCTCGCCCGGATGCTGACGGGCATAGAGCCAGACCTGGTGGGCGCCCTCGCCCATATCGAGGCAATCGATCGTGCGCCCGTCGATGGAGTGACCGAGTACGCGGTGCTGCACTCCGTCGCTGAGCGCGGTAGTGGCGATCAGGTCCTGATGGCGTTCCCAGCTGTAGGGCGCGAAATAGGCGAACCAGGCGAGGCTGCCGGCGGGCCGATAGCGGATCGTCAGGGTGCCGCCCTCTTCTTGACTGTCGAAGGTCGAATCGGCGCGGCCCCAGTATTCGCGGTCCTCGCTTACTGCCGCGTGGTAACCCGGCCAGCCGCCCGGATAGGCCGAAGCGTTGAGGCCGGTGATCTTCAGCGTCAGTTCGCGTGCCTGCGCGCCCGAAACGCGGAAGTGGAACCACTGGAAGAAGTCCGACTGCGCATCCTTGCGGATCGCGAGGCGCGCCGTGTTGCCGTCGATGGACAGGACTTCGATATTGCCGCTGTCGAAAGCGGCGTCGATCAGGATATCGCTCATCTGACCTCGATAGTCTCACTCGACTTGCCGGGAAAGCCCGCGAACAGCGCCTCGGCCATTTTCGGCGCGGCAAGGCCGGTGTCGGCGAGCGGGCTGGTGCTGCGCACGGTAAAGCTGGCGCGGCCTTCCCACAGAACCTGCCGCGTCACCCGGTCGCGGATCGAGACGGTGAGTTCGGTCTGCACCTCTGCCGGGGGCGGCGGGCTGAGATTGATCCCCACTCCCATGCCCACGCCCGAGCCATAGCTGCCGGTGCCCGCGCCCACCCCGACGCTGACCGGGCCGCCAGAGCGCTGCGGCTGGAAGGTGGAGCGGCTGAGCCCCATCACCGCAACCTGGGCGCCGGAACCGGCCTGCGCCTCGGTATAGCCCAGCAGCGCCAGCTGGCGCTGCACGGCGCCCTGGTACGAGCGCCACTCAAGCGAGGCGGGATCGTTGCCCGGAGCAGCTTCCACCGCGATCGCGCCCTTGCCCAGCCGGGAAGTGTCGGGCGCGTGAAAGCGCGTCACCTCGACCGGACCGACCGGGGCGACGCAGCCCGCCAGCAGGGCGGGGGCAAGCAGGGCAGCAGCAAGGGTCAGCCGTTTCATCGTCGTGTCTCCCGCAACTCCGCCACGGCGCGATGATGCGCCTTGCCCCGTAAGGCGGCAAGCATTTCGCGCCGCTGAACCTCACGCACTTTCGTTAACCACTTGTCCGCGCGGTCATGCTAACCGGCGGATATGACCGAAAAACTCCCCGTGCTCGTGACCGGCGGCGCCGGCTATATCGGCAGCCACGCCGTGCTCGCCCTCAAGGATGCCGGCTGGCCGGTGGCGGTGATCGACAACCTGACCACGGGCTTTCGCTGGGCCGTGCCGGAGGACGTGCCGTTCTACACCGGCGATATCGAGGACGCCGCGCTGCTCGCGCGGATCTTCGCCGAACAGCAGATCGGCGCGGTGATGCATTTCGCCGGGTCGATCATCGTTCCCGAATCGGTCGAGAACCCGCTGAAGTACTATCACAACAACACTTCCAAGAGCCGCGCACTGATCGCCGCCGCAGTGGAAGCCGGGGTTCATCACTTCATCTTCTCCTCGACCGCGGCGACCTATGGCGTGCCGGAAGTCTCCCCGGTCAGCGAAGACCTGCCCAAGGCGCCGATCAACCCCTACGGCATGTCGAAGCTGATGACCGAGACCATGCTGGCCGACGTCGCCGCCGCCCACCCCTTCAACTACTGCGCGCTGCGCTACTTCAATGTCGCCGGCGCCGATCCGCGCGCGCGCACCGGACAGTCCACGGCGGGCGCGACCCACCTGATCAAGGTCGCGGTTGAGGCGGCACTGGGCAAGCGCGACAAGGTGGCGGTGTTCGGCACCGATTTCGATACGCCCGACGGCACCGGGGTGCGCGATTACATCCACGTATCGGATCTCGCCGCCGCCCACGTGCTGGCGCTGGAAGCGCTGATCGAGCAGCCGCAGCGCTCGCTCACCATGAACTGCGGCTATGGCCGGGGCTATTCGGTGAATGAAGTGCTCGACGCCGTCGACCGCGTCACCAACCGCAAGCTGGTGCGCGAATACGGCCCGCGCCGCGCCGGGGACGCCGATTCGCTGGTGGCCGACAACAGCCGGATCAAGGCGACCCTGCCGTGGGAGCCGCAACACGCCGACCTCGACCAGATCGTGACCCACGCACTGCAGTGGGAGCGGCGGCTGACGGAGATTCGCGGGGAGTAGGAGGGAAGAGTCTTTGTTTGGTGCGCTGAACGCATCCGCGTTCAGCTTGC
>JAYRMP010000088.1:0-7762 GCA_041912655.1 Novosphingobium sp.
GTAACCCCGGTGCTGGCCCGTGCGCTGGGCACGCTGCTGCCGGTCAGCACCGGCTTCACCGTCTCGCCACGGGCACTGGCGACGGCAGCCGCCTACGGCCTGCTGGTAGCGCTGGTCTTCGCCGCGCCGCCGCTGGTGCGCGCACGCAGCTTTCCGGCGATGGCGCTGATGCGTGCCCGGGTCTCCCCGCTGACGGCAAACCGCAAGGCGCTGGCCTTACCCGTCGGATTGGGGCTCGCGGCCATCGCGGCGCTTGCCTTCGCCAATGCCGCGCAGCCGCTGGTGACCGCCGGGTTCCTGGCCGGGGCCGCTGTGATGCTCGGACTGCTGGCGCTGGTGGGCTGGGCTATCCGCAAGCTTGCCGCCCGCCTGCCGCGCCCGGCCGATCCGATGCTCCGTGCGGGGCTGGCGAACCTCTACCGTCCCGGAGCGCAGACCGGCGCGCTGGTGACCGCGCTCGGCTTTGGGCTCTCAGCCTTCGTGCTGATAGCGGCGGTGCAGACCAGCCTTGATGCCAATATCCGCAAGAGCGTGCCTGCCCGCGCGCCCGATTTCTTCGTCCTCGACGTGCCGCAGGACGGCGCTGCGGAGTTCCGCACCGTGGTGGAACAGACCATTCCCGGTGCGGTTACGCGGATCGTGCCGAACCTGCGCGGAAAGATCCTTGCCTATGGGCCGAAGGATCACATGACCCGCGTCGCCAGCCTGGGCGACGACATCCCAGAGGGTGCGTGGGCTCTGCGCGGCGAACGCGGTCTTACTTATTCCCCAGGCCTGCCAGAAGGCAGCACTGTCGTTTCCGGCGAATGGTGGCCGGAGATGTACCGCGGCGAGCCGCTCGTCTCGCTCGACGAAAAATTCGCCGATGCCGTGGGCCTCAAGGTGGGGGACTATGTCACCATCGGCCTGCTCGGCGTCGAGCGGACCGCCCGGATCGCCGCGCTGCGGCGGATCGACTGGGACACGATGGGCTTCAACTTCGTACTGGTCTTCTCGCCCAATGCGCTGGCCGATGCCCCGCACCATCTGGCCGCGACCATCGAAGTGCCTCCGGGCGCACGCACTGCGGGGCTGCTGCCAAAGCTGGCGCGCGCTTTCCCCTCCAGTTCGGTGATCGAGACCGGGGGCCTGCTGCGCGATGCCCGTGCCTTGCTGGATCAGATGTCGGTGGCGATCCTCGCGGCATCGTCCGTCGCGGTGCTCGCGGGGCTTGCCGTGCTGCTGGGGGCCATCGCCGCTGCGCGCGCCAGCCGCACATACGACAACGTGATCCTGCGCGTGCTGGGCGCCAGCCGCGGCCAGTTGCTGGCCTTGCAGATCGCCGAGTACGGCGTGCTTTCACTGGTCCTCGCCGTGCTTGCCCTGGGGACGGGGGGCGCGCTGGCCTGGGCCATCGTGGTCAAGCTGTTCGAGTTCGACTGGCTGCCGGGCTGGCCCCGTGTACTGATGGTTCTGGGCGCTGGCCTGCTGCTGGTGCTGGCCTTCGCACTGGGCGGGTCGCTGCCACTGCTGCGGGCAAAACCGGCCCAGGCACTCCGGGAGTTGTGATCAGCGGAACACGTCTTCGTGCGAGACAAGCGAACGCGGATCGCGGGTCTTCCACACCAGTGTACCGGCAACAAGGTCATGCAAGCCCTGCTTGCGGCCTGTGAAAGCGACCATGACGAAACCGATCATCATGACCATCGCGGACAGGATCTTGGCGAAATAGCGACCGGTCGCGCGCGCGAAGCTGATGCGCTGGCCGCTCTGGTCGGTCACCACAAGCCCGACCGCCAGCTTGCCGACCGTCGCCTGCATCGCCGAGCTCTCCATCAGGGCAAAATAGAGCCAGGATGCGACAATGCTGAACAGGCCGCTGGTCAGAAAGGCGGTTGATGCAAGGAGATCCTCACCACTCTGCAACATCGCCACGCTGATCCCGGCGCCGATGCCCAGCAGCCCGGCTACCGCACTCACGGCGATCTGCAGCAGGATATAGTCGATGAAGTAGGCGAGCACGCGCCACCAGAAACCGCCATAAGGTTGCATAATCTTCCCCTGTCGATGCCGTGGGCAAGAACCTAAGCCCGCAAGCCCCTGAATGCTGGAAACAATACGCAAGCTGCCGCGAACGGCAAGCCGGGTATGTTCGTCTGCAGCAGGCAAGAAAAAGGGGTACGCGGCCCCCCGACCCCGCACCCCTTGTACAGTATGCGTTCCCCGGAGCTTCTCCTGCCGCCAGGGTTCGCGTGTCGCGCTCCGCCGTTAGAACCGGTAGCGCGCCGCCACGCCATAAGTGCGTGGCTGGTTCGGATAGCCCGAGATTGACCCCGGCTGGGCCGGGCTGTCGAAAATCTGGAGGATCGTGCGGTCGTTAAGCAGGTTACGTCCCCAGACCGACAGTTCGACGCCGTTCGCCATCGCATACGTCAGCGAAGCGTTCACGTCGTTGATATCCTGCTTGAACTCGCGCGCTGCGGCCAGCGCCGCGCTCACATCGGCGACATTGCCTGCGGCATCGTAGGTCACCAGCCCCGGAAGGCCTTCGACCAACTTGAACTGCATTTCATAGTGATAATCGCCGCGCAGGATGATGCGGTCACCGTTGCCGACCGGCTGCACCCATTCGGCCCCGAAGGTCACCGACAGCGGCGATGCACCGGCAGGCCGCGTGCCCGACAGATCACCGAAAGCTGACAGCAGGAACTTGTCGTACTTGGCATCGAGATACGTCATCGACAGGGTCAGCGTCAGCGGATCGACGGGCTTGGCCGAACCTTCGAATTCGATACCGAAAGCCGACTGCTTGCCTGCATTGGCCAGGAAGAAGCCCGATCCGGTGAAGATGTTCGACTGGAAATTCTTGATGATCTGCTTGAACACCGAGAGGTTGGCCGAGACCACCCCCCAATTGCCCTTCAGACCCGCCTCGTAGACCGTAGAATCCTCGGGGTCGGCATAGCGGCTGCCGGCAGTCAGATTGGTCACCGCCAGCCCCTGCGCACGCAATGTCACGAGATCCGCGGGAGTCGGCCGGCTGTCGCGCGAGAGGTTGATCGAGGCCGCCTTGTAGCCCGTCGCGAAGGCCGCGTAGAGGTTGACCGAAGGCGTGACATCCCAGGCGACGCGCGCGGTGTAGCTGAAATTGCCGTCGCTGATCTTACCATCTTCCACCGCGTTCGGCACGTTCATGAACGGCGGGAAATACTGCAGCGGCTCCAGCTTGAGCAGCGAGTTCACGGCCGGATTGGTGGCATTGGCAGCCGCATAGTTCACGACCGCCTGATAGTACGGCGCTGTCGCCGGATTGGTGGCGAAGGCATAGACCGCCGCCGGATCGGACGGATTGACGCCGAGGCCCGCCAGGCCCTGCGCGAAGATCGCGGTCCGCCCGTCCGCGACCAGATCGACAGCGGCAAAGACATCGTTCGACGTGGTATTGGTCGCGAAACGCTTCTTGTCGTGCGTGTAGTTGATGCCCCCGGTGATGGTGAGGCCGGGCGCTACTTCGAAATCAAGCTGGCCGAATGCCGACCAGGCCTCGTTCTTGACGGCATAGGCTTCGGTAAGCCCCGTGCCCGCCTCGAAGAACTGGCCCACATACTTGACCGGATTGCCTTCCAGGCTGCCAAGGATCAGTTCGAGATCACCGCTGTTGAGGTGGCCGATATTGTTCGCCCCGCCCGTCAGCGACTGCACCAGAAGATCGGCATAAGTCCGGGCGTCGCTGCCCCAGAACACTTCGTTGTTCTGGTCGATCTTCTCGTTGAAATAGTAGGCACCGACAAGGCCGTGCAGCTTGTCACCCAGATCGAAGTTCGCGCGCAGTTCCTGCGTGAAGGTCTTGATCCGAAGGTCCTGCCAGTTGCGGCCGAGCAGGTCCGCACTGGAAAAGTCGGAGTCCTGATTGGTCAGCGCGTCGGTGCGGCGGTAGGCCGTGATCGAGGTCAGCTTGGCACCGCCCAGATCATAGTCGATCTGCCCCGAAAAGCCCCAGTTCTTGATCTTGTTGGAGCTTTCGAAGTTGTAATAGGCGATGTTGTCGTACTTCTCCGAGGGCAGGTTCACCGCCCCGCCCAGCGCGAAGATCGCGGCGGTCGGCAGCGCCTGACGCAGGTTCACGACCGCGCAGCAGTTCTCGTCAATCTTGCCGTAATCGCCAATCAGGCGGACTTCGAGGCCATCGTGATTGTCGAACAGCATCTGGCCGCGCGCAAACCAGCGGTCGCGCTCGTTGGTCCGCTCGCCCGTGGCCAGGTCCCGGACGATACCGTCGCGCTTGTTGAGACCGCCTGCGAGGCTGAAGGCAACAGTGTCGCTGACTGGCCCGGTAACCATCCCCTTCACAGTAACGGCGTTATAGTTGCCGTAAGTGGCCTCGACATTGCCGCCGAAATCGAACTGCGGTTTCTTCGTCACGATCGAGATGACGCCCGCCGAGGCGTTCTTGCCGAACAGCGTGGACTGCGGCCCGCGCAGTACCTCGATGCGCTGCACATCGGGGAAGTCGGCAATCATCGAAGCAGAACGCGACCGGTACACCCCATCGATGAACAGGCCCACCGAAGGTTCGATACCCGCATTGTTGGCGCCGTTGCCAAAGCCGCGGATGTAGAAATTGGTATTCGCGCTCGACTGCAGCTGGTTGACTCGCAGCGAAGGCACGACCGACTGCAGATCCTTGAGATCGCGGATCTGAGCCTGCTCGATCGTCGCCCCGGTCGTGACGGTGACGGCTACCGGAATGTCCTGCAGCGTCTGCTCGCGCTTGGTTGCGGTCACGATAATTTCGTTGGCGAAGGCCTCGTCAGCGCCCTCGGGATTGTCCTGCGCCATCGCGTGGGGCGCCCAGATCAGACCGGCCAGCGCGGCCCCCAGCAAGAGCCTGCCGCGAATGTGAGCGACATCGAATGCACCGCCGGCCAGACGCACGGCGGAAATTGCGGAAACACCTTTCATGAGCCCCGTCCCTATGCTGCTCGACTGCCCGTGTCGCTATTATCGCCAGGCTCGCCGTTAATGGCCTTTTCTTAGTAACTTCCGGGGGCCGCGACAATCATCCCTTGCGAAAAATGGCGGACTAACGGCGAGCCTGTGACAGTCCTGCCACATTTCACCCTTTGCACGACTGCTTGCCGGAATCGCACGGATCGGCTAAGGGCGCGCCAATTTTGCAGTGCAGCAAAGCCTGTCCGCCATTCCCTCTTTCGAAAGTGAACTGATGTCCGCCCCGCTTCCCTTGCGCAATATCGCGATTATTGCGCACGTCGACCACGGCAAGACCACCCTCGTCGACCAGCTGTTCCGCCAGTCCGGCACCTTCCGCGACAACCAGCGCGTGGAAGAGCGCGCGATGGACTCGAACGACCTTGAAAAGGAACGCGGGATCACCATTCTGGCGAAGCCCACCTCGATCGAGTGGAACGGCTACCGCATCAACATCGTCGACACTCCCGGCCACGCCGACTTCGGCGCCGAGGTGGAACGCATCCTCTCGATGGTCGATGGCGTGATCCTGCTGGTCGACAGCTCCGAAGGCGCGATGCCGCAGACAAAGTTCGTCACCGGCAAGGCGCTCGGCCTCGGCCTTAAGCCGATCGTCGTCGTCAACAAGATCGACCGTCCCGACGGCCGTCATGACGAAGTACTCAACGAAGTGTTCGATCTCTTCGTCAGCCTCGACGCCAATGACGAACAGCTCGACTTCCCGACGCTCTACGCCTCGGGCCGCAACGGCTACGCCAGCTACGATCCGGATTCGCGCGAAGGCACCCTGACCCCGCTGTTCGAGAAGATCATCGAGCACGTGCCCGCCCCCGATCTCGACGTCGATGCGCCGTTCTCGTTCCTCGCCACCCTGCTTG
The DNA here is from genome assembly GCA_041912655.1 of Novosphingobium sp. Classification (GTDB taxonomy): domain Bacteria; phylum Pseudomonadota; class Alphaproteobacteria; order Sphingomonadales; family Sphingomonadaceae; genus Novosphingobium. Next base: position 5,847 of record JAYRMP010000088.1, read on the forward strand.
ACCGCGACAACTTCATGGGCCGCGTGCTGACCGGCCGCGTGCAGTCGGGCACACTCAAGGTCAACGACCCGATCCGCGCCATCGACATGGACGGCAAGGTGATCGAGACCGGCCGCGCCACCAAGGTGCTGACCTTCCGCGGCCTCGAACGCGTGCCGGTGGACGAAGCCCGCGCCGGTGACATCATCGCGCTGGCCGGCCTGGAAAAGGCCACCGTGTCGAACACCATCGCCGATCCGCAGGTGGCCGAACCGATCCAGGCCCAGCCGATCGACCCGCCGACGCTGGCCATGCGCTTTGCCGTCAACGACAGCCCGCTCGCGGGCCGCGAAGGCGACAAGGTGACGAGCCGCATGATCCGCGACCGCCTGATGCGCGAAGCCGAGACCAACGTCGCCATCCGCGTCACCGAATCGGCGGACAAGGACAGCTTCGAAGTCGCCGGCCGCGGCGAACTGCAGCTCGGCGTGCTGATCGAAACGATGCGCCGCGAAGGTTTCGAGCTCGGCATCAGCCGCCCGCGCGTGCTGTTCCAGACCGACGAGAACGGCCAGCGCACCGAACCTTACGAGACCGTCGTGATCGACGTGGACGATGAATATTCGGGCACCGTCGTCGAGAAGATGCAGCGCCGCAAGGCCGAGCTGACCGACATGCGCCCCTCGGGCGCCGGCAAGACCCGCATCACCTTCTCGGCACCGTCGCGCGGCCTCATCGGCTACCACGGCGAGTTCCTCTCTGACACCCGCGGCACCGGCATCATGAACCGCCTGTTCGAGAAGTACGACGCGCACAAGGGCGCCATCGAAGGCCGCCTCAACGGCGTGCTGATCTCGAACGGCACCGGTGAAGCCGTCGGCTACGCGCTCAACTCGCTCGAAGAGCGCGGCGTGCTGTTCGTGAAGCCGCAGGAAAAGATCTACGAGGGCATGATCATCGGCGAGAACGCCAAGCCCGACGATCTCGAAGTGAACCCGATGAAGTCGAAGCAGCTGACGAACTTCCGTTCGACCGGCAAGGACGACGCCATCCGCCTGACCCCGCCGCGCGTGATGACTCTGGAACAGGCGATCGCCTACATCGACGACGACGAAATGGTCGAAGTTACCCCGCAGTCGATCCGCCTGCGCAAGGCGATCCTCGATCCGCACGAGCGCAAGAAGGCCAGCCGCAAGAAGGAACTGGCCTGATCCTTTCCCTGCCGGCCCTCTGGCCAGAGCAGGGACTACCGGCATAAAAAGCGCGCGGGGCGGAAACGTCCCGCGCGTTTTTTCATGCCGAAGCGCATTAATCTAAAAATAGATAAACCTGAACAAAAGCTGCCAGGTCCGCTCCGATTCCATTCAGCCAGGCCGCTCTAGAAGGAACTCAACACGGGACAACGGCTCTTCCCTCCGCCGCCCCGCGAAGGAGTTACGAACCATGAGCATCTTCAAGAAAGCCGCCCTCGGAACCGCCCTCGCCGCCACCGCACTGGTCAGCGCCAGCCCGGCCATGGCCCGCGACTATCATCGCGGCAACGACGACACCGCCGCCATTGCCATCGGCGCAGGCGTGATCGGTCTCGCACTTGGCGCGATCATCGCCTCATCCGACAACGACCGTCATCGCGACCGCTACTACGATAGCAGCTATGGCTACGGCCCCGCCTATTCGAGCGGCTGGTACTACCGCGACGGATACTACTGGGACCGCGACGGCCGCCGCCACACCCGTCATGAATACAACCGCCGCTATCGTGGCGATGACTACCGGAACGGTGACACCTATCGCCGCGGAGACGACTACCGCCGCGACGATTACCGCCGGGGTTATTCCAACGACCGCGAGGCCATCCGCCGCGGCTATTAAACTCCGCCGGCTTTCCAGAGCCGGGCGCTCCCTCCCCCCGGCTCGATGCAGCGCGCGGCCCTCTT
>JAYRMP010000088.1:7772-12231 GCA_041912655.1 Novosphingobium sp.
TCGGCGGGCCGCGCGCCCTTGCATTCCGGGACTGATCGGCCGGTGTCTCCGTGACGCTTGATCCCCATCAAAGCCCCAGCGCCTCATCCGTGCTGAGTTCAGCTCAGGCCAATGGGGGTTGACGATGGAGATGCCAATGAAACGTCCCTTGATCCTGACCTGTCTTGCTGCGTCGGTCCTGTCGCTTTCCGCCTGCCATGACGGCTATGGCACTCGCGTCGCAGTCAGCTGGTCCACTTATCCCTATTACGGCTGGTACGACGGCTTCTATGGCCCCATCTACGACGGGTACTGGGTCGGCAGCATTTTCTATTTCCGCCTCACGCCGCAGGAACGCGCCTTCCGTGCGGGCGATCCGCGGCACTTCCACCGCAGCGAAGTCCGCCCCACCGAGCCGCGCTTCCAGCGCTTCGAAGGCACGCTGCGGCCGCCGCCGCAAGGCACCCGCATGCCGCGCTTTGAGCCGCCGCGCGACCAGCCGCCCCGGCGGGATGACCGCCGCGATCCGCGCTGACACACGATAAGGCGTGCCCCTTTCGCGTTGAAGGGGCGCGCCTCCAACCACCGCCTGTTACAACTTGCGACAAATTCAGCGCCGGTTCAGTCCATCCGGACCATAGACCAGTCTCCACCGCGCCTGCCGAAACCGCCGTCACCCGGTTGGCCACGGACAATGGGAGACGCTCTATGTTGCAAAAAGGACTAAAATCGATCGCGGCCAGAATTGGCCTCGGCACGGCACTGGCGGCCACTGCACTGTCCCTCGCCGCACCGGCGCAGGCCCGCGATCACTACCGTGACCACCGCGGCAACGATGCCGCCATCGCCATCGGCGCCGGCATTGTCGGACTCGCCATCGGCGCAGCCATCGCGGACAGCCACGACGACCGCTATTACGACCGCGGCTATTATCCCGCACGCCGCTACGTGACCGTGCGCAGCTATCCGGGCTATTACTATTACTACGATGGTTATCCGGACCGCTACTACCGTGATCGCTACTACAGCAGCTATTATGCGCCCTATTACCGCGACCGCTGGAGCAGGGGCCGCGACTGGCGTTACGATCGCCGCGACTACTATCGCGACCGGCGCGACCGCCACGAATATCGCGAAGGCTACCGCGACGGACGTTACGACCGCCACGGCGACTGGCGCCGCCGCTGATCCGTTTCAGCCGTGCCCTGTCCCCTTGGGGCACGGCTGAAAACCCGCAGGGACGCTGCAGCGCAAGGTCTCTCGCCAAGTCGGACGCAGGGGGCTATGGGCGACGACGATGGATACCGCCGATCTGCGCATTGCCCTATTCTCGGGCAACTACAACTACGTTCGCGACGGTGCCAATCAGGCACTTAATCGTCTGGTCGGCTACCTGCTGCGCCAGGGTTCGCAAGTGCGTGTCTATGCCCCGACGGTGGCAGAACCGGCTTTCGAGGCGACCGGCGATCTCGTCGGCGTCAGCGCGGTGCCGATCCCGACCCGTTCGGAATACCGCGTGCCGCTGCGCATTTCCGGCAAGGCGCGGCGCGATCTGGACGCATTCGCCCCCAATGTGGTGCACGTGTCTTCGCCCGACCCTGTCGGCCATCAGGCGGTAACCTGGGCCCGCAAGCACGACCTGCCGGTGCTGGCATCGGTCCATACCCGCTTCGAGACCTACCTGCGCTATTACAACATGGCCTGGGGCGAGCCGGTGATCGAAGCGATCCTGCGCCGCTTCTACCGCCGCTGCGACGCATTGGTGGCGCCTTCGGAGAGCATGGCGCAAGTCCTGCGCGACCAGCGCATGAACTACGACGTCTCGATCTGGTCGCGCGGCGTCGATCGCGAAATCTTCCATTCGGGACGCCGCGATCTCGAATGGCGCCGTTCGCTGGGAATTGCGGACAGCGATGTGGCGATCGGCTTCCTCGGCCGGCTGGTGATGGAAAAGGGACTCGACGTTTTTTCCGACACGCTGGACGAGCTGCGCCGCCGGGGCGTGGGGCACAAGGTGCTGGTGATCGGCGAAGGTCCCGCACGCGAGTGGTTCGAAGCCCGCCTGCCGGGTGCTGCTTTCGTCGGCTTCCAGCAGGGTGCGGACCTTGGCCGCGCCGTCGCTTCGATGGACGTGCTGTTCAACCCTTCGGTCACCGAGACTTTCGGCAATGTCACGCTCGAAGTCATGGCCTGCGGCCTGCCCGTCGTCGCCGCCGCCGCGACCGGCAGCCAGAGCCTTGTCGATGACCGCGCGTCGGGCCGCCTGATCCCGCCCGGCGCGATCCACCAGTTCGCAGAGGCGCTCAGAGGCTATATCGAGGACCCCGCCCTGCGCGCCGCGCACGGCAGCGCCGGCGAGGCACGGGCGAGCGAGTTCAGCTGGGACCGGATCAATCAGGCCGTGGCCGACACCTATCTGCGGCTGATCCGCCAGCGCAAGCGCGGTTAAGCCAGCACGCCGCGGGCACGCTGCCGCAGCGCGTATCCCAGCACGCCCAGCGCAACGATCCAGATCATAACCGTCAGGCCCGTGTTGGCAGGCGTCGTCATGCTTGCGGGCCGGTCGGACAACGACTGCCAGAGCTGGGTCACGGCAAGGCCGCCCAGCGAGACGGCAAATGCCGTGACAGCGCGGCCCGAACGCAGGAGCAGAAGCAGCGAGCCCGCCAATGCCCCCCAGACACCCGCAGCCCAGGGCACCAGAGTCCATGCGGGCGCAGAGTCGAGCCAGTTGATCACTTCCGGCGGAAACTGCGCCATGTAACCCGCGTTGCGCGTCACCGTCATCGAAAAGTCGATGCAACCAAACGCATTCCACGCAAGCGAAAGCGCCGCGATCACCCAGAACAGCCACGACGCCCTGGTTCGTTCACCCGCCTTCATGGCCTGTTCCTTCCGGTTTTTGAGGCAACGGGTACGATATGCCCCTGCATCCGCCGATGCAATCGCCCGCGTTTGCCGCTAGATACCCTTTATGGCCGACCTTTTCGCCGATGACCTGCCCCCTGCTTCCGCTGCGAACGAACCGCGCGAGGATGCACCGCTTGCCGACCGGCTGCGCCCGCGTACACTGGCCGATGTCATCGGACAGGAACACCTGACGGGGCCGGAAGGGCCGATCGGACGAATGGTGGCAGCCGGGCGGCTGTCATCGATGATCCTGTGGGGCCCGCCCGGCACCGGCAAGACCAGCACCGCACGCCTTCTGGCCGACGCGGTGGGTATGCGCTTTGCTGCCGTGAGCGCGGTGTTTTCAGGCGTTGCCGATCTCAAGAAGGCCTTTGCCGAAGCCGAAGTCGCGGCGAAGGCCGGGCAGCGCACCTTGCTGTTCGTGGACGAAATCCACCGCTTCAACCGGGCCCAGCAGGACGGATTCCTGCCCTTCGTCGAGCGCGGCACGGTCACGCTGGTCGGCGCGACGACCGAGAACCCCAGTTTCGCTCTCAACGCGGCCCTCCTCAGCCGGGCGCAAGTGCTGATCCTGCACCGGCTGGACAGCGAGGCGCTAGGCACCCTGCTCGACAAGGCAGAAGCGCTTGAAGGCCCGCTCCCGCTCGATGCCCAGGCCCGCGAAGCGCTGATCGCCTCGGCGGACGGCGACGGGCGCTTCCTGCTCAATCAGGCCGAAACGCTCTATGCCGCGAAAATCCCGGACGTGCTCGATCCGGCAGGGCTGGGCAAGTTCCTGCAGCGCCGCGTGGCGGTCTACGACAAGGATCGTGACGGGCATTACAACCTGATCTCGGCCCTGCACAAATCGCTGCGCGGTTCCGATCCGCAGGCCGCGCTCTACTACCTTGCGCGCATGCTCACAGCGGGCGAGGAGCCGCTCTACGTGCTCCGCCGCCTCGTGCGTTTCGCTTCGGAAGACGTGGGCCTTGCCGATCCGCAGGCACTGGTACAGTGTCTGGCTGCGAAGGATGCCTACGAATTCCTTGGCTCTCCCGAGGGGGAACTGGCCATCGTGCAGGCCTGCCTGTACCTCGCTACCGCACCCAAATCGAACGCGGCTTACATGGCGTTCAAGTCCTCGTTCAAATCGGCGCGCGAAACCGGATCGCTAAACCCGCCCGCCAACATCCTCAACGCCCCGACCAAGCTGATGAAGGACATCGGCTACGGGAAGGACTACGCCTACGATCACGATGCGCCCGATGGCTTTTCCGGCGACAACTACTGGCCCGAAAGCATGGCGCCGCAGACCTATTACGAACCGGTCGAGCGCGGTTTCGAGCGCGACGTGAAGAAACGCATCGAATGGTGGAACAGGAAGCGGGCCGGGCGCCATGAGCAAGACTGACCGCATCGCAGCCGGGCTTGGCCTGTTCCTGGCCGCCGTTATCGCATCACCTGCCGCGGCCGCTTCACCCGGCGCGCCGGACATCGCCGCCTGCAGCCCCTACCGCCCCGAGGAAGGCGAGATGGAACTGCAGCGCACAGCGCCCCTGCCCATACCACGGGCCTTGCGAGGCGTGGCTTC
>JAYRMP010000089.1:0-11443 GCA_041912655.1 Novosphingobium sp.
TAGGCGACGCCGACCGCGAAGCCGCCTCCGGCCAGCCCCAGCCCCAGCGCTGCCAGCAGCATCAGCGGATAGGTGTGGGCGTGAGACAGCAGCAGGGTCGACCCCGCCGAGGCCAGCATGGTCAGCGGGAACACCCGCTTGCCCCCGTACTGGTCGGTCCACACCCCCAGGAACAGCCGGACCAGCGATCCGGTCAGGATCGGCGTCCCGACCAGCAGCCCGAATTCGGTGTCGTTCAGCCCCAGCTCCGCCTTGATCCGGATGCCGATGATCGCGAAGATCGTCCAGACGGCGAAGCACACGGTAAAGGCGAAAGTGCTCAGCCCCAGCGCGCGGTTCTGCTCGCCCTTGCTGACTGTCTGCTCCAGTGGCATTCCGGTCCTCCGCCTTCGTCGATTGTTCGCGAGGACGGAATGGCAATGAAGGCGCCAATCCGGTTGATTGCGATCAAATTGCGGACGGCGCGGAACGGTAAATCGACGCGGCCTGATCCGCACAGGTCAGGGGCAAGATCTGGATCAAGGCGGTGATTGATATACATCAATCCGGGCTCTAGAGGAGGAGCCCAAGCGAGGAGTTCCTGTCCGTGCGTCCCGGCGAGAAGCCCGAAATCTCACAGCTGCCGCTGTTCCGCGAAATGGGCGATTCGGATCGCGAGCGGATCTTCGCGGGTTCGTTCCTGCAGGTGTTCCCGCCGCAGCTGACGCTGTTCGAACTGGGCCAGCACGCCGATTTCCTGCACGTGCTGGTCGACGGGCTGGTCGAACTCTATGCCAGCAGCGCCGGCCGCGACACGACCATGCGGATCGTCGAGCCGGTCAGCAGCTTCATCCTGGCCGCTGTCGTCACCGACATGCCCTACCTGATGTCGGCGCGCACGCTGGTGGCCTCGCGCATCCTGCTCGTCCCTGCCCCGCTGGTGCGCGAGATGATCCGGCAGGACGTAGCGCTGATGGAAGCGACCATGCGCGAACTGGCGCTGGGCTACCGCGATCTGGTCCGCGCGCTGACCGACATGAAGCTGCGCCAATCAGCCGAGCGGCTGGGCAATCTGATCCTGCAACAGGAACTGCGCCAGGGCGGGACCGGCCAGGTCCGGCTCCGCGCGGAGAAGCGCCTGCTCGCCTCCTTGCTGGGCATGACCCCGGAAAACCTGTCGCGCGCCTTCGGCGTGCTCGGCCAGCATGGCCTTGAAGTCGACGGAGCGCAGCTGAAGATCACCGATCGCGCAGCGCTGAAAGCCTTCGCCCGGCCCGACCCGGTCAAGCCCGACGAGCAGTGAAAGGACGTGATGAGCCAGCCTGACTCTCCAGCCCGACTGGTCCAGCTTGACGGCCTGCGGGGCTGCGCCGCGCTGGTGATCCTGCTCTATCATCTTGAAATGGTCTTCCACACGCAGGGCCCGTTCGTCCGCGGCTACCTGATGGTCGACCTGTTCTACCTGCTCAGCGGCTTTGTCCTGGCGGTGGCGACAGAGCGGAAGCTGGCCAGCGGGATCGGCGCGCTGGCCTTTACCTGGGCGCGGTTCGTGCGGCTGTGGCCATTGGTGGCGGTGGGAGCGGGGGTGGCCTTCGTCAGGGCGGTGTTCATCGGCATGGCCGATCCGCTGACCCTGCTGCTGTGGCTGGCGCTGGACCTCGCCATGATCCCGGTGCTGACGGGCGTTGGCCCCTTCTACCGCTTCAACGGCCCGCAATGGACGCTGTTCTGGGAAGTGTTGGCCAACTTCCTCCATGCCCTGCTGCTGCGCCGCGTACCGACGCGGTGGCTGCCGCTGCTGGCCGCCGGTTTCGGCGCTGGGCTGATCTTCGTCGTCCAGCGTCACGGAGCGGACAATGTCGGCGTCAGCGCACTGACCTCGGAAACCTGGTACAAGCCGATCCCACGCGTCGGCTGGTCCTATGTCCTGGGGGTGTGGATGGGGCGGCTCTACCGCGAAGGCTATCGTACTCCCGCCCTGCCCTGGCATACCGGGCTGCTGCTGGGAATCGCCGCGGTCATGGCCTTGCCCTTCATCCCGCTTGCACGCCCCACGGGCGATCTTCTGTTCGTGATGGCGGTGATGCCGCTGGCGATGTGGAGCGTGGCCATGGCGCGCCTGCCGCAGTCTGTTGCCCCCGCGCTCGAATGGCTCGGCAACTTCTCCCTGCCGCTCTACTGCATCCACCTGACGGTGCTGGTCTGGGTTTCAGAACTGCTGGGCCGCGATGGCTGGGTGATGATCGTGGCAGTGGGCCTGGCGCTGGTGCTGTCCTACGTCTTCTCGCGGCTGGTCTCGTTCAAGGGCAAGCCGCTGGCAGTGAAACCCGCACCGGCCGGGACGGCCTGAGCCGCCGCCGCGAGGGCAAGGCGGCAGCACGGCTTGCGCTTGTGATTGCGTGGGACAAGGAGTCAGCCCCGGGACGGTTTATCCCGCCACAGTCGCCCGGACGACCTGCTGCTCGATCGTGCCGAACGGTTCAGAGCCATCACTGCGCCGTCCGGCCATCCGGACAGTATCGCCAAACGCCATGAAGGCGGTGCGCGGCGCGCCGTGGGCGATCATCTCGATCGCGCGCACTTCGGAAATGCAGGCCGAGCCGCGCTCCGCGTAGGCGCGGTTGGAGACCGTGCCCGAACCGATGATCGTGCCCGCCACCAGATCGCGGGTGCGCGCGGCGTGGGCGACGAGTTCGGGGAACGAGAAGGCCATCTCGTCGCCGCAGACCAGGCCAAAGCGCTTGCCGTTCCATTCGACCAGCAGCTGGCCGCAGAACCGCCCGTCACGCCAGTCCGCGCCGAGTTCATCGGGGGTCACCGCAAAGGGTGCGACCGAGCAGGCGGGCTTGGCCTGCACCCAGCCGAACCCAGTCTTCATCTCGATCGGGGCGATCGCGCGCAGCGACCAGTCGTTGATCTGGACCACCAGCCGGATGTGCCGCGCGGCCTGCTCAGCCGAAGTGCCCATCGGCACGGCATCGACGATCACGCCGAACTCGCCTTCGAAGTCGATCCCCAGCGCCTCGTCGGGAAACACCGCATCGGCTCTCGGCGCAAGGAAGCGGTCGGACATGCCCTGGTACATCAGCGGGCGGTCGGGATCGGTCGGGTCCGTGTTGAACGCGACCTGCATCAGGTCGCCGTGGACCGGGAAGGCCGAACCATCGAGCCATTGCCACGAACGCGGCAGCGGCGCGCGCAGCAAGGCCGGTTCGAGCGGCTCCCCTTCCCCCTGCGCCAGGCGCTGGTCGAGGCCCTGCAGCGTGGCAACGGCGGCTTCCCAGCGCTCCATCGCGGCCAGCAGGTTGGGCGCGGCGGCATTGGCGGGTAGGCAGCGCGCCCCGTCGGCGGAAACGACGATCAGCTCGCCATCGGGGGTGCCGTTGTCGCGGGTGGCAAGACGCATGGTTTCGATCCTTGGAAAGTGAGCGGTTTCTGGCTCAGGCCGTCCGGCCGCCCAGCGTTTCGGCGAACCAGTCGGCGATGCAATCGCGGCCGTAGCTCATGTTGTCGGCGCCGACGTGCTCCACGCCGCCTTCGCGGGCGGTGAAGATCACCTTCTCGCGGCGGGGCGAATTGACCAGCTGGTCGTAGAGATCGTCGGCATAGGAGGCGCTGATCTGGCGATCCTGCGCGCCGTGGGTGACCAGGAACGGCACCTTGATGCGGTCCATGTGGCCGTTGAGGTTCATCTCCTGCGACCGGGCGAGGAAATCGTCCATGTCGCTCGCGCCGAAGGCCCACATCACGTGCGCCCAGTAGTGCGGCACCGGGTTTTCGCCCTCGCTCTTCATGCGCTTGTCCTGGACCTCGCGCCAGTTGTGGTTCGCGCCCCACACCGCGCCGCTGGCAAAGCGCGGTTCATAGGCCACCGCGCGCGGGGCGAAGTGGCCGCCCAGGCTGATCCCGGTCATCCCGATCCGGGCGGGATCGACGTCGTCCTGCTGCTCCAGCCAGTCGACCGCGCGCGAGGCCCAGTTTTCCGAATGCGGATCGACCGGCAGGCCCTGCAGGCGCAGCGCCTCACCCGATCCGGGCTGGTCGACGCACAGCGTGGAAACGCCGCGCCGGGCCAGCGCTTCGGGCAGGCGGCTCCAGTAGAGCAGCTCCTTGCAGCTATCGAGCCCGTTGCAATAGACTACCACCGGATGCGGCCCGGGGCCGGGCGCGCGGGTGTAGAGCGCTGGCATGGTGCCGACAGCCAGCGGAATCTCCACCCGCTCGCGGTTGATCCTGCCTAGCGCGGTCGAGCGGTCGAACGCGGCGCGAGCCCTGGCATAGGTTTCGGTGCGGCCCGGGTGGCCGTGGCCCTGCATCCGCTCGGCCGTGAACAGGTAGAGCGAGGCCCGCTCCAGCTTGTCGGACGCGGAAAAGGCCCGGCCCCTCGCCTCGTCCTCTGCCGCCAGTTCCAGCAGCTTGTCGCCCATCGCCGCCCACTGTTTCATGAAGGCCGGGGTGCCCGCATCCGCGCCGGATGCCGCCGCATCGCGGATCGGCTGGCACATGTCGACGATCTCGCCGATCTGCCCGCCGCTTTCCATCGCGATCGCGACCGAGAGGTTCCAGATGTAGTTGGGGAAGTATTCGAACAGGGCCAAGTGCTTATCCTTGAACTCAGAAATAGGGGTGGGGATTGACCGTTTGGGTCTGGATCGGCTGGAGCACGTCCCAGTGCTCGACGATCCGACCGTCCTTCAGGCGATAGATGTCGGCCACCGCCCCGCCCGGATTGTCGGGCGAGGGGCGACCGTGGAGGTGGATCACTGCCATGTCCCCGTCAACGATGATCCGCTTGACCGAGAACGAGGCCGTCGGCGCGGAAAACTTGGGCTCCAGCGCGGCGATGGCGGCATCGCGCCCGTCGGGGATCGAGGGGTTGTGCTGGATGTATTCGGGCGCGACGAACGCCTCGAACGCGCCGCGCACGTCGCGCTGGTCATAGAACCGGTGGGCAAAGGCGGTGACGATCGCGCGGTTGCGCTCGGTCAGCGCGGCGCGGGACTGCGACGCGGGGCGCGCCGCCGCCGCGCTGCCCAGCGCAAGCCCGGCAGCCAGCCCCAGCGCGAGCAGCGCCCGCCGCATCAGGCCCCGACCAACCGGAACAGGCCCGGGTTGGGGTGCGGGTGCGGCAGGGTCTGCGGCCCCCCTACGCCGATGCCCCACTGGTCCATGACCAGCGGCGCGGGCACGTGGACCTTGGCCTGGTGAGCGTCGAAATCGACCTCCTCCAGTTCCGAAGTGTATTCGGTGACGAAACCGCCGGGCGTGACGAAATAGCTGAAGGTGTTGTTGCCGGCGGTATGGCGGCCCGGCCCCCAGCCCACGTCGACGCCCTTCAGCTTGAGCCGGTGCATCCCGCGCATCATGTCGTCCACCGAAAGCATGTCGTAGGCGACGTGATTGAGGCACGGCGGCCCAGGCAGGATCGCGATGCGATGGTGCGCCGAATTGCAGCGCAGGAAGCACATGAAATCGCCCAGCCAGTCGCTGACCTTGAAGCCCAGCACGTCGGTGAAGAACTTCACCAGCGCCTGATGGTCGGGCGAATGCAGCACGATGTGGCTGATCTTGACCGGCACGCCTTCCCACCGCTCAAGCGCGCGCTTCGGCCCACGCGCGACATCGCTCGAAATTTCGAACAGCATCCCGTCGGGCGAGAAGAAGCGGAAGCCATAGCCGCCGCCGGGAGAGGCCAGTTCGGCGGGTTCGCTGGCGATCCGGCACCCGGCGGCTGCCACCCTGGCGCGCAGCGCGTCCACGTCAGCGCGGTTGTCCGCGGCCAGTGCGATCACGTCGATGCGGTTTTCTTCCGCCTTGCGCAGCTGGACCACGTGATGCTCGTCATGGCCCTGCGCCTTGAACCAGGCGTGGCCGGCATCCTCAGCCACTGGCTCGAGCCCCCAGACGTCGGTGTAATAGGCCTTCTCGGCGTCGAAGTCCTTCACGCCATAGCCCACATAGCGGATTTCGGTAACGCGGCTCATCGGGGTAATTCCTTGAATTTATGATCAGATAGGCTGGGCGACGACCGCGAACATCTCGGCGGTGGCCTGGTGATTGTCGACCGCAGGCCCCAGGCCGAGCTGGCCGTGGCAGATCGCCAGACTGCTTTCGACGATATAGCGGCAGCGCTCAAAGCGGCGGTCGCGATAGGCCTTCAGCGCGGTTTCGACGTCGGCGTGGCGGTCCAGTTCGTCGGCCAGGACGATCGCGTCCTCGATCGCCATGCCTGCGCCCTGGCCGAGGTGCGGGGTGGTGGCGTGGACCGCATCGCCCAGCAGGCCGACCCGCCCCTTGCTCCAGTCGCCGCGTACCAGCATGCCTTCCAGCGGGCGATAGACCACGCCGTCGTCATCGGTGATCTGTTCGCCCAGTTCGCGGATGCGCGGACTGCAACCGGCCACCTTCCCGCGCATCGCCGCCGCCAGCCCTTTGCGCGGGTAGCGCGGATTGCCCGGTTCCGGCGTGGTGACGTACATGTACATCAGCTCGTCGCTCATCGGCACAAGGCCCACGCCGATCGGGCCGTTGTAGACCTGCAGCGCGTCCATGCCCTCGGGCCGGGGGAAGTTGTAGCGCCACACCGCCTGCCCGGTGTAGGTCGGCTGCTCGGCTTCGGGCAGGACCATCGCGCGGGTCTGCGAATAGACCCCGTCGGCTCCCACCACCAGGTCATAGCTGCCGCGCGAGCCGTCAGAGAAGGTCACGTGCACCTTGGCGCCGTCGTCGTCGATCACCTCCGCCGTCACGCCCAGCCGCAGCCCGGCGCCCAGCTCACGGGCGCGGTCGCCCAGAACCTTCTGCAGCGCGCGCCGGCCGATGCCGACATTGGCCGGCCGCCCCTCGACCAGCCGGGGAGAAGGCACGCGGGCCACCATCGTCCCGTCGGGAATGTAGATCTCCACCGCGTCGAACCCGCTGGCCGCGCCCAGGAAATCGTCGAGCACGCCAAGCTGGTCCATCGCGCGGACCACGTTGGACTGCTGGATGATGCCGACGCCATAGACCGACCATTCCGGGTCGCGCTCGATCAGGGTCACGCCGTGCCCCTTGCGACGCAGAGCTATTGCCGCCGAAAGACCGCCGATCCCGGCCCCGATGACTAGAATTTCCAAATGCCCGTTCCCTTGTGAAGCGCGACGCAGCGTCGGCCCGGTGACGCGCGTGCCACCGCTGCGAACCGCAACGGATACCGCACTGACGCTCTCCCCCGGTGCGATTGCCCGCACCATGCTTTGCCGGTCGAATCTAAGGGGGGGCGTGCGCGGTGAACAATCGTTTGTGTGAATACGAAGCCATGAACAAAATGAATGCGGGCGACAGCAGCGCGCCCGGCGCTAGCCACGCACCGCGAACGCAGCTTTGGGCACATGGGTGATCCGGCAGGCGAGGTCCGCCTCGCCCGAGGCCACGATGAAGCAACCCGGCGCGGCGGAGGGATTGCCGTCGGCAATCCCGGTGGTGAAGACTACCCCATCAAGGTACATCTGCTCTTCCAGCGGGCGGGTCAGGTCCGGGGCCGGGGCCAGCACCGGCGCTTCGCCGGTTGCCAGCACCCGGGCCGGATCGGCCGCATCTAGCAGCGACCAGTAAGTCCGGTATGTGCCGACGATCTCGTGCGGTTCGACCCCGTGCCACAGCACCAGCCAGCCTTGCGGGGTGAGCACCGGCGGGGCGCCGCCGCCGATCCTGACCATGTCACCGCGATCCGCGCGCGGGCGAATGCCCGCTCCGGCTAGCGGCTTCCAATGCAGCGCATCGGGCGAAGTTGCGAGGTTGATCGAAGGACCCGAGCGCCAGGGCGAGCCTGGCGGCCAGGCGAACCAGTGTTCCCCCATCGGCCGGGTCAGGGCCAGGTAGCGCCCATCGACCAGCCCTTCGAACAGCACCATGTCCTTGTTCTGGTGATCGAGCACCAGATCGGGCAGCGTCCAGTCGAGCCCATTGTCCGAGGCATAGAGCGCAGTGCCGTGATGCTGCGGGCCGACGCAGCACGCGGTCATCAGCCAGCGCTCCCCAATGCGGCTAATCCGGGGGTCCTCCACCCCATAGCACTGCCACGCCGCACTAGGCGCCAGCGCGCGGTCATAGTGCACCTGCCGCACTTCCAGCCCGTCGGGCGAGAGCTCCACCGGCAGCAGCCACGACAGCGAGGTCAGCGCCATCGTCCGCCAGGCCCCGCCGCGCAGCAGGAACTTGCGCGGGTCGGCGGTGTCGACCTGGTCGAGCGGCCATTCGTCGAGCACAAAGCGGCCCTCGTCCCAGCGGATCGAGCGGATGCGGGCGTGGTCCGCCGGTTCGCGCAGCGCCTCGGCCACGCGGACCATCAGCAGCAGGTTGCCGCCCGGCAAACGCAGCAGCCCGGGGTTGAAGGCGCCGAGCACGTAAGTCTCTGCATCGAGCTGCCCGGCGAGCGGCGAGCGGGAAAGGTCCACATCGTGCGGGCCGAACACCAGCCGGTCAGCCACAGGGGCGGCGGCGGGGCTGGTGTCGGGCGCGAAGCTGGTCATCGCGGGTCGTCCGGAACTGCGGGACGGGTGCAACGCCGCCCGGCAGGCCCCGGTTCCCGCGCCTTCAGCCCGGCTGCGCCTCCTCCAGCGGCACGCCATCGTCACGCAGCACCACGTAGATCGCCGGGATCACCAGCACGGTCAGCAGCGTGGACGAGGCAAGCCCGAACAGCAGCGAGATGGCCAGCCCCTGGAAGATCGGATCGGTCAGGATCACCGCCGCGCCGATCATCGCCGCCGCCGCGGTCAGGACGATCGGCTTGAACCGGATCATCCCGGCCTCGATCAGGGTCTGGCGCAGGCTCTTGTCCGCCGAGCGGGTGTGGCGGATGAAGTCCACCAGCAGGATCGAATTGCGCACGATGATCCCGGCGAGCGCTATGAAACCGATCATCGATGTCGCCGTAAACGGCGCCTGCAGCAGCATGTGGCCGATCACGATACCGACCAGCGTCAGCGGCACCGGGGTGAGGATCACAAGCGGCAGGGTGAAGCTGCGGAACTGGCCGACGACCAGCACGTAGATCCCCAGCAGGGCGACCATGAAGGCCGCGCCCATGTCGCGGAAGGTCACCCAGGTGATTTCCCATTCGCCGTCCCACAGCAGTGCGGGGCGGCTTTCGTCCTCCGGCTGGCCGTTGAGGATGACCTCGGGCGGAGTCAGTCCTGCGGCCTTCCAGTCGTGCGCGGCAATCGCCTCGTCCACGGCCAGCATGCCATAGATCGGTGCCTCGTAGCGCCCTGCCAGTTCCGCGGTGACCATCGCCGCGCCGCGCCCGTCGCGGCGGAAGATCGCCTGCCCGCCCGGCTGCATCACCGGCGTCACCAGCTCGCCCAGCTCGATCAGCTGGCCCTGCGGGGTCGCCGCGACCGGAGTTGCCGCCAGCGCCGCCGACCACGAGCGCTGCGACTGGTCGAGCGCCAGTTCGATCGGCAGCGGATCGCGGTCCGCGCCGCGCGGGGCATAGCCGACCACCTGGGTGCCGAGCAGCATGCCGATCGAATCGAACAGCTGGCGTTCCGACAGGCCGTAGTGATCGAGCTTCGCCCGGTCGGGCACCAGCCGCAGCGTCGGGCGCGGCTGGCCGAACGAATTGTCGACATCGACGATGTAGGGCACCGAGCGGAATATCTTTTCCACCTGCTCGGCAGTCTTGCGCCGCGTTGCTTCGTCGGGGCCGTAGATTTCGGCCAGCAGCGTCGCCAGCACTGGCGGCCCCGGCGGGGTTTCCACCACCTTGAGCGAACCGCCCGGCGGTAGCGGCACGGCTTTCAGCCGCTCGCGCAGGTCCACCGCGATGTCATGGCTGGCACGGTCGCGATTCCCCTTGGGCAGCAGGGTGACCATCAGATCGCCCATCTCCGGCTGGCTGCGCAGGAAGTAATGGCGCACCAGCCCGTTGAAGTTGAACGGCGCGGAAGTGCCGACATAGGCCTCCATCGCCGTCACC
Source organism: Novosphingobium sp. (assembly GCA_041912655.1). Taxonomy (GTDB): domain Bacteria; phylum Pseudomonadota; class Alphaproteobacteria; order Sphingomonadales; family Sphingomonadaceae; genus Novosphingobium. Next base: position 9,941 of record JAYRMP010000089.1, read on the forward strand.
TCGGGCACGGCGCGGGTGATCGCCGCAGCCTGTTCCAGCACGCGCGCGGTCATTTCCAGGCTGGTCCCTTCGGGCAGGTCGGCGACCAGCTGGACCTCGCTCTTGTTGTCGAAGGGCAGCAGCTTGACCGTCACCGCCTTGAAGTAGAACATCGAGCAGGCCGCTAGCGTCGCCACCCCGACCCAGATCAGGAAGCGCCGCGCGCTCTGCCGGGTGGCGATCACCCGGATCGCGTTGCGGCGGTAGAGCGCGCCCAGCTTGCCGCCGTGGTCGTCATGGTGCGCGTGATCCAGCGTCTGCCGGGCAAAGCGGATCATCAGCCAGGGGGCGATGATCACCGCGACAAAGAAGCTGAAGATCATCGCCGCGCTGGCGTTGATCGGGATCGGCGCCATGTACGGCCCCATCAGCCCGGACACGAACAGCATCGGCAGCAGCGCCGCGACCACTGTCAGCGTGGCGATCACGGTCGGATTGCCGACCTCGGCCACGGCATCGACCGCAGCCGCGATCCGGTCGCGCCCGTCGGCCATCGCCCAGTGCCGGGCGATGTTCTCAATCATCACGATGGCATCGTCGACGAGGATGCCGATCGAGAAGATCAGCGCGAACAGGCTGACGCGGTTGATGGTGAAGCCCATCAGGTTGGAAGCGAACATCGTCAGCATGATCGTGGTCGGGATGACGATCGCTGTCACCCCGGCCTCGCGCCAGCCGATCGCGAAGCCGATCAGCACGACGATCGAAACCGTCGCCAGCGCAAGGTGGAAGATCAGCTCGTTGGCCTTCTCGTTCGCGGTCTCGCCGTAATTGCGGGTCACCGAAACCTCGACCCCGGCGGGGATCAGCCGGCCTTTGAGCGCCTCGGCGCGGGTCACCACCGCTTCGGAGACAGTCACCGCATTCGCCCCGGCGCGCTTGGCCACGGCCAGGCTGACGGCGGGGGCCATGGCCCACTTGCCGTCCTCGCCCTTCGCCCAGCGCCAGGCGCGGGCCTGATCCTGGGTCGGCGTCTGCTCGACCCGCGCGACATCGGAGAGCAGCACCGGCGCGCCGGTGGCCGAGCGCACGGTCAGCTGCGACAGCTCCTGCGCATCCCGCAGCGTCTGCCCGGCGACGACCAGCGCGGCCTGCCCGCCTTCGCGCACGGTCCCCGCCGGATAGGCGCGGTTGGCCTGGCTGACCGCCTCGATCAGGTTGCCCAGCGGCACGCGGTAGAGCGCCAGCCGGGCCGGATCGGGGACCACCCGCAGCGCCATGCGCTGTCCCCCGGACACGAAGGTCAGCCCGACATCGTCGACCTTGGCGATTTCGGTGCGCAGCTTGCCGGCGAGTTCGCCCAGCGCGGCATCCGTCTTATGTTCAACTGCACATAAGACCGATTATGTTGCGCCGGGGATTATGTTGCGGCGCTGCGCCAGATGGCGGTACTGCGCGCGATGGGCGGCTTTTCCGCAACATAACCTCGGGCCGTCGGGGAGGGTCGCGTGATGCCCCGCGACG
>JAYRMP010000090.1:0-11412 GCA_041912655.1 Novosphingobium sp.
GGAAGACCGCGACGAGCGGTAATCGTCATCGTCGTCCCGGCCACCGCGCGAGCTGCTGCCCCGGTTTTCCCAGCCGCGCCGCGCCGCTTCGGAGTGGCCGCGCGGATCGCCGAACCAGCCGCCCTGGCCGCGATCTTCCGAATAGTCGTCGCCGCCGCGCCCACCGCCGCCGCGCGAGGACGAAGAGCGGCTGCGGTCGTCGTAATCGTCGCGCCCGCGCGAGCTGCGTCCGCGATCGTCGTAATCGTCACGGCCGCCGTAAGACGAGGAGCGCGACGAACGGCCCCGGTCGTCCCGGTCTTCCCAGCCGCGCCGGGCCGCTTCGGAATGGCCGCGCGAATCGCCGAACCAGCCGCCCTGCCCGCGATCCCTGCCGCCATCGTCATCGCGCGAGGAACGCGAACGATGGTCATCATCGTCGTCGCGACTGCTCCGCGAAGAGCGGCGGTCATCATATCCGCGCGATTCGGTGAAACGGCCGCGTTCGTCGCGTTCGCGGTCGTCTCCGCGCGAGCTGTATCCATTGCCTCGTGCCATGGTGGTCTCTCCTTGTCTGGCATTGTGAACGGCTGATCCGGACCGGGCGGCGACGAAAGTCAGGCCCGCCGCGGTCGCTTCCCCGTCAAAAGATGGAGACCCATGAAACCGGAGGCGCTCCAGTTTGTTTCCGGTGGCGGGCGCACCCCACGGCGGAGGTGCGCGAACGTACTGACCTGCCTGCCAAGGAACGATTCTGCGATGCATCTGTCCCCACACCTTGTCCGGGTGGCCTGGTCCGACTGGACCGCCCTGTCCGGACTCTGGCGCGAAGTGCCGCTTGAGGCCGGGCAGGTGCTGTGCCAGCCGCGCGGCGATCCGCAGGCTTGCTGGCTGCTGGCCAGCGCCGTCACCGCGCGCATGGCGGTGGACGAGCAGGGCCACGCTCGCGAGACCGGGGTGAACGGCCCGGGTTCGCTTGCCTGCGCCTTCGCCGCGTTGGCGCTGGGCTGCGCGCCGTGGCGGGTCGAGGTGCGGCGGGGCGGAGTCGCCTATCGTCTCGACCTTTCGGACGATGCGCTGGCCCGGGCGCCGGGGTTTGCGACGGCGGCGGGGGCCATGGCGCAGGACGAGCTGCTGCAGCTGGCCGCGCAGTTCGCCGCCCGCAGCTTCCAGTGCGCGCGCGGCTTTGTCGCGCAGCGGCTGGCCGAACTGTTCGAGGCGCTGGATGCGCCGGTGATCGAGGTGACCCACCAGGATCTCGCCGAGTGGTACCTGCTGCGCCGGGCCACGGTTACGGTGGCGCTGCAGGATCTGGAGGGGCTTCGCGCGATCCGCTCCACCCGGGGCCGGATCGAACTGCGCGACGCGGAAATCCTGCGCCATGCGGGCGTGGGCTGAGCCTGCGCGGCGGGAAATAGTTTTCCACAGCGGAACCCCGATTCCCCGGGCGCAGTTTTGCTTCGCACGCGAAGGATTGACACTTCGCGCAACAGGGAAGAACCATTGGAACATCAACTCGTTCAGGCCCGAATCCGGACACCCGCATCAGGCCCGGCCCCGGTCGCCAAGGCAAAGGAGAGCCCCATCAGCAAGCGCAAGAGCGCCGGCCCCGGCTCCAGGCGGCGTGCGGTCCCGTCGGCGCCACAGGCCTTCGATCCGATCGAGGCCGCCCTCCGCCAGCTTTACGACAACATGGTCGCGGAACCCATTCCGGACGATTTCCTGCGCATCCTCGACCGTCTGGCCGAAGCGGAAGAGCGCCGGGAAGACTGACTGCCTGCCGCCCCGGGCGGCGCCAAGGGGGCATGGGAGATTGCCATGGCCGACCTCTTGGGCTGGGCGGCAACTGCCGTGATGACCCTCGCCGCGCTGATGGTCGCGGCCAATGCCGGGGCGCGGATCACCGGCTGGGGCTTTGTCCTGTTCACGGCCAGCTCGCTCGCCTGGACCGCAGTCGCGGTGCTGACCGGGGTGACCAGCCTGGCCATTGCCAACGGCCTGATGATCGCCATCAACGCTTTCGGGGTATGGCGCTGGCTGGGACGTCAGGCGCGGATCGAGGCCGGTTCGGCGCTGGCCGAAGAGCGGAGCCGCGCGGCGCCGGTGCCGACCCTCGTCTCCGCCGCAGGGCTGATCGGAACCGAACTGCGCGACTGCGCCGGCGCGAGCTGCGGCACGCTGGCCGACCTGATGCTGCGCGGTGACCGGCAGCAGCTGGCCTATGCCGTGATCTCGGTGGAAACCGGGGCCGCGGCCGCAGTCAGCCTGCGGGCGCTGGCGCCGGTTGAACTGGACCTTGGCTCTGGCGAACCGCGCTGCCTGATTTCAGCGGACCGGCTGGAACTTCGCGAGGCGCTTGACGAGTCCGCATGGCCGCTGGCTGTACCGCGCGGGGGATGAGGCTCAGCCGTTGACGATCGTCCCGCCATTGGGGTGGAGGACCTGCCCGGTCATGTAGCTCGAATCTTCGCAGGCCAGGAACAGGAACGCCGGCGCGACCTCGTTCGGCTGGCCGGGGCGCTTCATCGGCGTGTTCTCGCCGAAATGCTCAAGCTTCTCCTTGTCGGCCCCGCCGAAGGGATTGAGCGGGGTCCAGATCGGACCCGGCGCCACGGCGTTCACCCGGATGCCGTCCTCAACCAGGTTGGCCGAGAGCGAACGGGTGAAGGCAGTGATCGCACCCTTGCTTGCGCTGTAGTCGAGCAGGTCCTTGCTGCCCTTGTACATCACCACGCTGGTGCAGTTGATGATTGCCGCGCCGCGCATCAGGTGCTCGCGCGCGGCCTGGACCAGGAAGAACATCGCGAAGATGTTGGTCTGGAAAGTGCGGCGCAGCTGTTCCTCGGTGATCGCGGTTATGTCCTTGTCCGGGTGCTGTTCCCCCGCATTGTTGACCAGCACGTCGAGCCGCCCGAAGGCCTGCATGGTTTGGTCGACGACCCGGCGGCATTCGTCCGCCACGCCCACATCGGCCCTCAGGAGGATCGCGCTGCGACCCTCTGCCTCGACCATCCGCCGCGTCTCCTGCGCGTCAGCATCCTCGGAGAGATAGACGATGGTCACGTCCGCACCTTCACGGGCGAACAGGGCGGCGACGGCGCGGCCGATTCCGCTGTCCGCTCCGGTGATGATCGCCGCCTTCCCCTGCAGTCGTCCGCTGCCGGGATAGCGCGGTTGCCAGTCGGGGCGGGGTTCCAGCGCCTGTTCGCTGCCGGGCAGGGCGTCCTCGTGGATCCTGGGTTGGGTCTGTTCGTCAGTCATCGCGCCGCTCCTCGGGCCGGGCTCAACCGGACGCCTTGCCGATTGTTCCCGCCAATACGGGACCGGCCGCCTCCCCGTGCGGGAAGACGGCCGGTCGCCATTGCTGGCCGGTGCCGGATCAGCGGCGGTTCTGGTTGTTCGAACCGCTGTCCGACCCCTTGCCATCGGCACTCTTGCCCTGACGTTGGGCGTTGTCGGAGCCGCCCTGCGCACTGCGCTGGCCGGTGGCCTGGTTGCTGCTCTTGCCCTGGTTGGCGTTCTGGCCGGTGCTGCCGGTCTGCTTGTTGTCCTTCATCGTATTTCTCCGGAATTTGGCGCCGCTGGGTGCGGCACGGTGGAGAAAAGGCCCGGGCCGTGGTGGGAGTTCCGGGTGCGCTGGCGCACTAATTGCGGTCGTGATCGCCCAGATCGGTGCCGGTCAGCGGCTCCGGAATCGGGGTCTCCACTGGCGGCGGTACCCGCTTTTCGGCGACTTGCGGGGCCTGCGGCGCGGACGCGGGGCGCCGCAGTCGCCGTGCCAGCAGGGCGCCGCCCGCTGCGACCAGCGCCAGCAGGGCAGCGGCAGGCCGTGCCGTGCGATTCCAGCCGGTTTGCTCTCGTTTCATCGTGCGCTCCTCGGTTCACCGCTCCTCCGGCACAACCGTGCCGCCATGGCGCGGTTCCCGCCACCGTCTCGCCGCGGCGGGGAACCACTTGGCCCCGGCGGTGGTTTGGGCCGCCAATTCAAGGAGCGCGCGCTTGAGCATGGTCATCATCCTGATTGTCGGCGCCATGCTGGGCTGGATCGCCAGCCTGATGGCGCGCGGCACCGGGCATCCGGGCGGGGAGCACGCGACCGGGCTCAACATCGCGGCCGGAACCGGGGGCACGCTGATCACCGGCGCCACGCTCAGCAGCGAGCCGCTGGCTTCGGTCGATCCGGGGATCGGCCCGGTGCTGGCGTCGCTGGGCGGCGCCGTCATTCTGCTTGCGTTTGTCAACCTGGTGCGTCGCGGAAGCCCGCACTGAACTGAAAGGAAGAAGCCTATGCTGCCCAAGTCGACCCTGCTGCTGCCCTTTGCCCTCGGCCTGGCCCTGACCGGGTGCGGCCGCGACGACGCCAAGGAGAAGCGCGCCGACCAGATCGAGGATCAGGCCGACGCGGTGCGCGACCGCGCGGATGCGACCGCCGACGCGATGGAAGACAAGGCCGACAAGCTCGACAACAAGCTCGATGGGGTTGATTCCAACGCTGAACAGAAGCTGGAGGATCGCGCCGCGAACGTGCGTGAAAAGGGCGAAAAGGCTGCCGACGCGATGGAGGACAAGGCCGACCGGGTGCGCGAAGGCTCGCCCACCCCGACCCGGACGTGATGTCAGCCCGGCCGGTTCCCCTGCCCGGGGCCGGCCGGGTCTGCGGCCAGGGCAGCGGGGCTTTCATAAGGAAAGTCCAGCGTGACCACCGTGCCAGGTGCGGCGTCTGCGAAGGTCAGGGTTCCGCCCAACTGGGCCGCGAAGGCTTCCAGCAGTTCCAGTCCCGATCCCGCCTCGGCGTGGGGGTCGGTCATTCCCATGCCGTTGTCGCGCACTTCCAGGCGGACCCGGTCCCAGTCGACCAGACTTAGCGTCATCACGATCCGCCCGTTGCCGACCTCGGCGAAAGCATGGCGGTAGGCGTTGGTCACTGCTTCCACCGCGAACAGCATCAGCGGCACCGCCCGGTCGAAATCGAGCGAGAAATCGTCCACCACCGTTTCCAGGCCGATCCCGCGCGAGCGCCGGTTGGCGCTGCGCAGCTGGGCGGCAAGATCGCCGAACAGCGAGGCCATTCCGACCTCGCCGACACGCTCCTCGCGCTGTTCGTAAAGCAGCCGGTGGATCAGCCCCAAGGCCGAAACGCGAATCCGCGCCTGTTCGAGCAGATCGCGGACCCAGTCATCGTCAACGCGTTCGGCCTGCATGGTCAGCAGGCTGACGACGATCTGCAGGTTGTTGCGGACCCGATGGTTGAGCTCGCGGGTCAGTGCCTTCTGCGCCTCGAGCGCCGATTGCAGGTCGCGCCCGTGACGAGCGAGCGAACCGGCCATTGCGTGCAGATCGCCCGCCATCAGCGCGATTTCCCGGGGGGCCGTGTCGAATTCATGCAGGTCGTTGTCGAACCGGCCCTGCGCGATCCTGCCGGTCAGGCCGTGCAGGCGCGGAAACCAGTCGAGCAGGTAGCGCTGGCTGGCGAACCAGACCGCGGCAAGGCTGAGCAGTGCGGCGAGCAGCGGCAGCGCCAGGACCAGCCAGACCCGCGACAGCGCCGCGCCGGTGAAGCTCGCGCGGGGTTCGGCATAGACCACCTGCAGGTCATCGCCGAACAGCGGCGCGGCGACATAGATCCATTCCTGCCCGCGCGCGCCGGTGACATTCTGCGGCTCGGCACGGGCGGCATCTACCCCGGGAATTCGCTCGAGCCGTTCCGTCCCGGAGGACAGCAGCACCCGCCCGCTGCGGTCGACCAGCATCACGATTCCGCCCAGTTCCGCCTGCTTTGCGGCGAGCGAAGCGCTGAGCCGCTCAAGGCTGATCCCCGCGCTGACCGTCCCGTCAAAGCTGCCCTCGGCGGTTCTCAGAGCCAGTCCCAGAATCACCACCGGGCGGTGACTGACCTCGCCGATCTGCGGCTCGCCGACGATGAACGCCCTGCTGGCCCGCGCCTCCTGCCACCAGCGCCGACCCGAAAGGTTTGCTTCGGGGTCGAAGCTCAGACCGGAACAGCGCACCCGCCCGGTCCGGTCCGTGCGCAGGAAGTTCAGGATTCCCGTGGCGCCGTCCCTGGCCTCGTCCAGCAAGGTGCTGCAGCTGGGGCCGATGTCCTGCACCACCCGGTTCTGCGAGGCCACGCGCAACGCGTGGCGGGCGATGATAAAGGGATCGCGCTCGTTTTCGGCGATCGCCCAGGCATTGGCGCGCAGCCGTTCGGCGACCAGACCCCGGGAATCGCGATAGGTCAGCAGGCCTTGCCATGCGCCCAGCAGGACCATCGGCACCAACGCGCCGATAACGATCCTGAGCAGGTTGGACCGGATCGTCCCGGCGCGGTGCAGGTCGATCGTCACCCCCCGGCAGCGAACCAGGCGGGGGCCGGAACGACGTCTGCCCCCGGTCCGCCGTCTTCCGCTAGCAGTCGCCGCAGCGCGATGCGGCCCCCGGCGATCCGGCTCTTGACCGTGCCGATCGCGCAGCCGGTAATCTCCGCCGCTTCCTCGTAACTCATGTCGGCCGCGACCAGCATCAGCATTTCGCGCTGTTCGGCGGGAAGCTTGTTGAGCGCCTTCTGCACGTCATCGAGGTCGATGCCGACGTGCTGGGTGGGCGGGGCAACCAGGATCCGCTCTGCCGCCTCAGGGTCCCAGGTGACGAAGCGGGCATTCTTGCGCGCCAGCGAATAGCAGCGGTTGCGCAGGATGATGAAGATCCAGGCCTTGAAATTGGTGCCGGGCCTGAAGGTGTGACGCGATGCCCAGGCGCGCATCATGGCTTCCTGGGCCAGATCGTCGGCAAGGTCGCGGTTGCCGCAGACCCCGCGGGCAAAGGCGCGCAGCTGCGGCAGGATGGCCAGCACCTCGCGGCGGAATTGCTCCTTGGTGAGCGTCGCCGCGGTGGGATCGCCAGCCTGCGACTGTTCGGCTTCGCCCTCGCCGGTCATTTGTCGCGCTTTCGTTCGAGGCTTTCGAGGCTTTCGTCGAGTTCGTCGAGCAGGCGCAGGAAATCCTCGGGGATCTCTTCGGAAACCACCTTCTCGTGGATCTGGCGCAGTGCCGCGCCGATCGCGTCGAATGCGCCTTCGCTGCTGGATTCGGTGCTGTCGCCGCTCTTGCCCTGGCTATCGGGAGCCCCGTTGAGGTGTGCGCCGCCATTCTTGCGCTGTGCGGTAAGGGTTTGACGTTCCAATTTTTCCAAGCCTTGTCATGTGCATGGATCGTCGTACCCCGTTGAAACGAACGGCCATGCGGGCAGCGTGCTGTCCATCGAACAAACTTTCATGTCTGGCGATGGTTCCGCGCCCGGGAACAATTTTCGCAGCAGCGGATTATCCCCCTGACGACGAGGAGGGATTTCCTGATGGATACTGCGCGAAATACGGTGAGCGCACGATTGGCATGCGAGCTGCCCTACCTGCGGCGCTATGCCAGGGCGGTCACCGGGTCGCAGGCAGAAGGTGACCGCGCGGTGCGCGGCATGCTGGAAACCGCGATTGCCGCGCCCAGCCTGCTGGATGGTGACGGGGCGAGCCGCGTCGGGCTGTTCCGCCTGCTCCGGCGGGCGGGCTCCGACCGGCCCCGCGCCGTGCTCAGCGGAGCGGACGGAGCGATTGCCACGCTTTCACCTGTGGCGCGCGAGGCTTTGCTGCTCACGATGGTAGAGGGGTTTTCGGTTGCCGACGCGGGACGGATTCTCGACCTGCCGGCCTCTGAAGTCGAACTGGCAATCGATGCCGCCCGTGCCCAGCTGGAAGCCGAACTGCGCGGTTCGGTGATGATCATCGAGGACGAATCGGTGATTGCGCTGCATCTCCAGAAGATCGCGCGCAGCCTGGGCAACTCGATCGCCGGGGTGGCGCGGACCCACCGCGAGGCGGTGGCCCTGGCGCATGAGACTCACCCGGACCTGATCCTGGCCGACATCAGCCTGGCCGACGGTTCCAGCGGGATCGACGCGGTGAAGGAGATTCTTGCCGAATTCTCCGTGCCGGTGATCTTCATCACCGCCTTCCCGCAGCGGCTGCTTACGGGCGAACGACCCGAGCCGACCTACCTGATCACCAAGCCATTCGAACCCGAAATGGTCACGGCGACAATCTGGCAGGCCCTGCTGGTTCACCGCGAGACCGCGCACGCCCACCGTCCGGCGGCGTGATCCCGTCAGCGAGGGCTGGCTGTCGTCGCTGGCGCGGGCGCCTCGGTCGCCGGCCGGCCGGGCTGGCTCTCGCGCGCCCACATCCCGATCACCGCCACCAGCCCCAGCGCGAGCAGGGCGAGCGACAGCGAGATCAGCAGCACCCAGCGCACGATTCCGGGGGTCGATCCGGCGCGGGCCTCGTCGGTAGTCCGCTCGATGTGCGGTTCGTCCATCGCGGCAACTCCTTTGCGGGGTTCAACCGGCAGCGGGCGGGATTGTTCCTCCCCCCGTTCACCGCAATTGCGCCAGGATTCCCGGAATGTCGAAGAATCCGAAGCAGATCGAACTATCGGCCACGCCATAGGGCATGAACAGGTCGGTCCCGATCTTCAGCGCACCGCAGGTATAGACCACGTTGGGGACATAGCCCTCGTGGTCCTCGTCGGCGGCGGCGAGCAAGGGGCGGGGGGTGCGGCCCAGCACGCGCGAGGGATCGTCCTTGTCGAGCAGCGCCGCACCGATCGCGTACTTCCTCATCGCGCCAACGCCGTGGGTCAGGACCAGCCAGCCCTCGTCCAGCTCGATCGGGGGGCCGCAGTTGCCGATCTGGACCAGTTCCCAGGGGTGGACCGGTTCCAGCAGCAGTTCGCCGCCGTCCCAGTGGTCGAGCCGGTCGGAGCGCAGCAGGAACACGTTCTTGCCGTCCTGCCGGCCCAGCATCGCATAGGCGCCGCCGATCCGGCGGGGGAACAGCGCCATGCCCTTGTTGCGCGCGGCGGCGCCGGTGATCGGGATCAGCGCGAAGCTGTCGAAATCGGGGCTGCGCAGCAGTTCCGATCCGATCGAATGGCCGCTGTAGGCGGTATAGGTGCCGATCCATTCGCGGCGGCCATCGTCGTGGTGAAATTCGACCAGCCGCAGGTCCTCCAGCCCGTTGCGCTGGGCCTCGGTGATCGGGAAGATCACCGTGCCGGATATAGGGCTTTCGCGGTGGCGGCGCAGGAAGCTGGCCCCGCTCGCCACCTGCGCGCCGGAAGTGAGCATGGCGGCGGTTGCCATGTCGGGCGCGGGATGCAGGGTCAGCTCGCGCTCGGTGGTGACGATGCCTTCGCGAAAGGCGATGCTGGAGATGTGCCCTTCGCCAACGGTCCGCTGGGCAATGACGATCCGCACGCTGCCCGGTTTGAGCCCAGACTGGTCGGGATGTCGCACTACGCTGGGGTTCATCACCGCGGCGGCGGCATAGCTGTATTCGTGGCAGAAATAGCCGCCGATCAGCCGCCGCTGTTCCAGCGGAATCGCCGCCGCGTCGAGCCCCAGCTGAGCGGCGATTTCGAGGAAGCGCTGGTCGAACACGTCCTCTATCTGCCAGTGGCGCGAACCGAAATCGGCCAGCACCCCGTCCAGTTCGCACCGCACAGTGGCGGGATCGAGCGCGAGGATGTCGGCCACCAGCCGCTCGACCCGCCCGGCCCCTTCGCCGTTGACCCCCAGGGCGAGGTGGAACGGGCGCACCACCACCCGGGCGGGATTGGCGTGAAGCCGCAGCGGATGAATCCAGGCCGGGCTCATCGCTCAGCCCGGCAGCAGTGAAGTGCTCCGCAGTTCGGCGGCGGCGCTGCCACCGGGCCGCCAGTCGCGCGTTCCGGCGTGGAGCTGTGCCAGCCCGTGCGCGGCGAAGTGCAGCGCGAGGACCGATTCCGCCCCGCGGTTGAGGTTGACCCCGCGCGGCGTCAGCCCGTCCATGCAGCCGCCGCAATCTGCCATCGCCAGCGCCTCGCCCCGGTCGTTGACGCCGAAGAACCAGGCATGGGCCTGCTCCGCGATCCGCCGCCAGCGCCCCTCGCCGGTATGGGCGAAGGCCAGCAGCGCGGCATCGACTGTCGCCCAGGCATCAACCGGTTGCTGGTCGAAGGGCAGCCACCACTTCTCGGGTCGGCCAAAGGCTTCGGATCCGATCGGGCGATGGTGCCCGCCCGGCGCAGTCTGGCGGCGGACGATCCAGTCCAGCGCGGCCAGCGCCTGCTGCGCCGCGTCTTCGACCTCCAGCCGGCGTGCACTGCGCAGCAGGGCCTCGGGCAGGCGGCAGTTGTCATAGGCAAGGTGCGGCTCGAACCAGGTCCAGCCGGGCCGGGAATTGCGGGCGAGGCGGGCGGTCAGCTCGGCGCGGGTCCGCTCGAGGATGGCCAGCGCCAGTGGATCATCCGGGCAGGCGTGCAGCAGGTGGTCCGCGCCGATCGCAGCGAAGGCCAGCGAACGCGGCTCGGGAAAGTGCAGCGCCATGTCCGCGGACTTGCGCCACAGCCGCAGCGCCCACTCGCGCAGGTCCGGCGCGCCGCCGTTGCCTGCGGTGAAGCCCAGCGCCCACAGGGTCCGCCCCGAGCTGTCGTCCGATCCCGCCGCTTCGCGCCAGGCGCGGTCAAAGCCCATGAAGTTGCGGAAGCGCCCTGTGTCCGGGTTCCAGGCATGCTGGACAAAGGCCGCGAAGACCGGCGCGCGCCGGGCGAATGGGCCGTCCGACAGCTGGGCAAGGATCAGTGCGCGGGCGTTATCGTCCACGCAGTAACCGTGGGCGCGGTCAGGCACGCCCAGCACCGAATGCTGGATCATCCCGGTCCCGTCGCACAGCCGCTCCAGATCGTCCTGCGGCAGCGCGGCGGGCAGGGGCGGGCGGCGGCGCACCGGGCGCAGGGCGGCCAGCAGATCGAGCGACAGCCGCGCGAACCGGGGCCAGACCATTCGCCGTCCCAGCGCATGGGCGCGGCGCTGCATGCCGGTCAGGCAGCCGGGATCGTCGAGCAGCCGGGCAATCGCCTCGGCCATGGCCTGTTCGTCGCCGAAGGGCGTCAGCAAGCCGTGCCCATCGCCCAGCAGTTCGGCGGCGTGGACATAGGGGGTAGAGATCACCGCCTTGCCCAGCGCCACGGCATAGCTCAGCGTGCCCGAAGTGCTCTGCTGGGCGCCAGTGTAGGGCGTCAGGTAGATGTCGGCGCATTCGATCAGCGCGATCAGCGCCTCCTGATCAAGGTATTCGTCGATCCAGCGGATATTGCCGGAGACGCCCAGTTCGGTGGCCAGGCCCTGCAGCTGCTCGCGGTAACGCTCCCCCTCGCGCTCGACCAGCCGGGGGTGGGTGACCCCGGCGATGACATAGCAGACCTGCGGATGATCGCGCGCGACTTGGGCCAGCGCGCGGATCGCCACTTCGATGCCCTTGCCCGGGGACAGCAGCCCGAAGGTCAGCAGCAGCGGGGCCTGCGGCAGGCCCAGCGCCTGGCGGGCGCTGCGCAGCGCGGCGGGATCGAG
>JAYRMP010000091.1:0-11268 GCA_041912655.1 Novosphingobium sp.
GCAGACCTCTACCGCAGCAAACTCGTCACCCCCGCTGCCGCCGCCGCGCTGATCGAAAGCGACAGCGACCTCGCCATGGGCATGGCCGCTGCCGAGCCGCCCGCGCTGCTCGCCGCGATTGCCCGGCGAGTGGAGGCGGGCGAGCTCAGCAACCTGCGCCTGTGGTACTTCCATTCGATGGAGCACGCCGCCACCAGCGTGCTGCGCTCTGACCTGCTCGGCCGGGTCCGCCCGCACTGCATGTTCATGAGCCGGATCGAGCGCGAACTGCTCAAGACCCGCGCCGACGCGATCGAATTCGTCCCCGTGGCGTTCAGCGAAAGCCCGCGCCTGCTGGCCCGGCGCGGGGTGGAGGCCTGCGTCACCATGGTCTCGCCGATGGACCGCCACGGCTTCTTCACCTTCGGCACCGCCAACGACTACACGTCCGTGGCGGCGCGCAGTGCCAGGCGGCTGATCGTCGAGGTCAACCCGCACATGCCGCGCGTAATGGGCGAGCGTCCGCTCCACGTATCCGAAGTCGACGCCATCGTCGAACACGCCTCACCCCTCACCGAAGTCGCCGAACCGGACCTCGCGGCGGAGGACGACGCCATCGCCGAACGCATCGCCGCGATGGTGGACGATGGCGCCTGCCTGCAGATGGGCATCGGCAACCTGCCCAGCGCGGTCTGCGCGCGCCTGCGCAGCCGCAAGGACCTTGGCATCCACACCGAACTGATGACCCCCGCACTCGCCGCGCTGATGGAATGCGGCGCGGTGACCAACCAGCGGAAAAAGACCTTCCCGGGCCGCAGCGTGTTCACTTTCGCGCTGGGCGACCGCCGCTTCTACGAATGGCTGGGCGACAACCAGGCGGTCTACAGTCTGCCGGTCGACCTGGTGAACGACCCGCGCCACGTGGCCAAGAACGACAATGTCGTCTCGGTCAACGCCACCTTGCAGGTCGACCTCAGTGGCGCCTGCAACAGCGAGCACATGGCCGGGCGGCAATATTCCGGCTCCGGCGGCCAGCTCGATTTCGTGCGCGGGGCCAATGCGTCGCGCGGGGGGCAGTCGATCATCGCCTGCCGTTCGACCGCGAAGGGCGGTACCGTCTCGCGCATCGTCCCCGTCCTCGAAGGCCCCGTCACCACCCCGCGCAACGACGTGCGCTGGATCGTCACCGAATGGGGCGCGGCGGACATGGCCGGCAAGACGCTGAACGAGCGGGCCGAGGCGTTGATCGCGCTGGCCCATCCGAAGTTCCGGGATGAGCTGGGGAGAGGGATTTGAGGCCAGCCTTGGCTTATCGCCTTGAGATGTATTACGGATCGCGTCCGGACTGTTCGTTCCGTGGCCGGTGGGGGATTGATCGTGAGCCTGTTGAACACCCTTGCCCGGGCAAAGACCGAGGAAGACGTCAAGGACGCCTATATCAAGGCGCTGGGCCTGAAATCCTATTTCAAGGGACTGGTCGATATCCAGACCGAGGAAATCTGGTTCGAGGCCAAGGAAGCATCCACTCCGCCGGTCGTCATGTTCGGCCAGCTGCTGGTCTATGTCCGCGCCGCCCGCAAGCGGGGAGAGCCGATCCCCGGCTTCCTTGCCGTGATCGACCGCGAGAAGGCGGCGATCATGCCGACCGAACTGGCCCTGCCGATCCTTGAGGACAAGACCATCGTCTGGCCCAAGTCCGGATCGGCGGCAGGCAAGGAACTGGCGGCGCAGATCGCCCCCTATGTCGAGGCGCATTATGTCGTCTACGAGATCGCCCATCACGAGGCGGAGTTCATCGCCGCCGCCCGTTCCGCAATCAAGGAAGGGCGGATCATCCGCACCCCGATCACGCCGGATAACCTGCGGCAGGTGTTCGACAAGTGGGTGGCGATGGTCGGCAGCGAACTGGGAGCGGTCAAGCCCGCCGACTATGCCGTGCTGTTTTTTGCCGACATCATGCACGATGGCGCCAACGCGGCGATCACCAACCTGCCCGCCCGCCTGCTCTACGATGGCGGCAAGCCGGTGTTCCTGCTGAACGGGCAGACCTGGGAACTGGCGAGCGAGCGCGGCTATCGCAATTTCTGGCAGATCTATCACCGACCGCCCGAACAGAAGCACCGCCATTACCTGCTGGAACGGCGCGACAGCCTGCTGCCGCTGGACGACCAGAAGTTCAAGGGCGCCTATTACACCCCGCTGCACATCGTCGACCGGGCCTATGACCAGCTGACCGCCACCCTGGGGCCAGACTGGCAGCAGCGCTACATCATCTGGGACATGTGCTGCGGCGTCGGCAATCTTGAGGTGAAGCACAGCAATTACCGCAATGTCTTCATGTCCACGCTGGACCAGGAAGACGTGGACATCATGCGCGCCAGCAAGACCTGCGTGGGCGCCACGATTTTCCAGTACGATTACCTGAACGACGACATCACCGATTTCGGCGAGATCGACTATGCGCTGTCCGGCAAGCTGCCTGAGGAACTGCGCCAGGCGATTGCCGATGCGAAGGAAGGCAAGAAGGGCGCAAAGCCGATCCTGGTGCTGATCAATCCGCCTTATGCCGAGGCGATGAATGTCGATAACGTCTCTGACGGCGGCAATAACGCAGGGCTGAAGACGGGCGTATCCAAGACCCGCATCAGCCACGGCATGGGGGACCTGGGCTATGCTGCGCGGGAACTGTTCGTGCAGTTCCTGCACCGCATCATGCTGGAACTCCCGAAATCGACCCTGGCGATGTTCAGCACGCTCAAATACGTCAATGCGCCCAATTTCGCGGAGTTCCGCAAACGCTGGACTGCCGAATATCTCGATGGCTTCGTGGTCCACAGCAAGGCCTTCGACGGCCTCAAGGGCAACTTCCCTATCGGTTTCCTTGTCTGGAACCTTGCCAATCGCATTCCCGCCGATGCGGTCCAGACCATCGCGCTGGATCGCGCGGGCAAGGTTGTCGGGGAGAAGGTGTTCTATCGGAACCTGCCCCGGAAGCCGCTGGCTGAATGGATCGTGCGCCCACGATCAAACAAGCAGGATGCTGTGCCGCTCAAGAACGGCCTCACGCCCACCACCAGCACCAAGGATGTTCGCGGATCAAAATGGGCCGATGGTGCAATCGGAAGCATGATTGCTTTCGGCAATGATCTCCAACATGCGGCGACAACTGGATTGCTATCCTCGGGCTACGGCAATGCCGGGGCTTTCTTCGTCACCGCCGACAACCTCTGGCAGGCCGCCATCATCTTTTGCGTCCGCCGCCTGATCAAGCCGACATGGCTCAACGACCGCGACCAGTTCCTGCAACCTTCCAAGCCGTTGACGGACGAGTTCAAGGCCGATTGCCTGATCTGGATGCTGTTCAACGGCAGCAACCTGTCCGCCGGGGCCGATGGCCTGCGCTGGAACGACCGTGACTGGTCGCTGGTCAACCATTTCATTCCCTTCACCGAGGCCGAGGTGGGGGCCAGCGGCCGGTTCGAATCCGATTTTCTGGTCGGCTACATGGCGGGCATGGCCTTTTCGCCCGAAGCGCAGGCCGTGCTGGATGAAGGGCGCAAGCTGTGGCAGCGGTTCCACGCCACCGCGTTCCCGCGCAAGATCAGGGACGAGTTGAAACTCAATCGCCCGGACGCGGGATGGTATCAGGTGCGCAAGGCCCTGGAAGCCTATGGCGACACCGAACTGACCGACTTCGATCCGTTCAAGGCAGCCTATGCCGCGCTGGGCGCCAAGCTGCGGCCAATGGTGTTCGATCTGGGGTTCCTGCCGAAATAACCCATTCGCATCGGGCAATTTTCCTACCCCAGCCCCATCCGCTAAACTCCCGCTCATGCCCGCCGCCGCGCGCCCGCTCCCTGCCCTCCTCACCGCCCTGCCGCCCCCGCTCCACCGCCCTGCACTCTGCATTCAGGACTGTGTCCACTCTGTCCACTCGTTCAGCTTTGCTTGCCTTTGGCTGACAACCCCGCAAAAGGCTGGGGCATGATCCGTCTTTCCGATCTTGCCCTGCCGCTTGGCCATTCTCCCCGGGACCTCGAGGAGGCGATCCTTGCGCGGCTGGGGATTGCGCCGGGCGAGCTGGTGCGCTTTTCCGTGGCGCGGCGCGGCAACGATGCGCGGAAGAAGACGGCGATCAAGCTGGTCTATTCGCTCGACGTGGTGGTGGCGGACGAGGCGGCGGTGCTGGCGCGCCATGCGGGCGACAGCCATGTGCGGCCCACGCCCGACACCACCTATCGCTTTCCGGTGCGCGCTCCCGAGGGGTGGGACGGACAACGCCCGGTGGTGATCGGGGCGGGGCCGTGCGGGCTGCTCGCCGCGCTGGTGCTGGCGCAGATGGGCTTCAAACCCATCATCATCGAGCGCGGCAAGGCGGTGCGCGAGCGGACCAAGGACACCTGGGGGCTGTGGCGCCGATCGGTGCTGGACCCGGAATCGAACGTCCAGTTCGGCGAGGGCGGCGCGGGGACCTTCTCCGACGGCAAGCTCTATTCGCGGATCAAGGACCCGCGCCACCTGGGGCGCAAGGTGCTGACCGAATTCGTGCGTGCAGGGGCGCCCGAGGACATCCTGACCGAGGCCCACCCCCACATCGGCACCTTCCGCCTCGTCACCATGGTGATGTCGATCCGCGAAACGATCGAAGGGCTGGGCGGCGAGTACCGCTTCGGCACGCGGGTGGAGGACTTTGCGATCGAGGACGGGCAGCTGAAGGGGCTGCACCTCTCCACCGGGGAGTTCCTGCCGGCCAGCCACGTCATCCTCGCGGTCGGTCATTCGGCGCGCGACACCTTTTACAAGCTCCACGAGCGCGGCGTTCATGTCGAGGCCAAGCCCTTTGCCATCGGCGTGCGGATCGAGCATCCGCAAAGCTGGATCGACAAGGCGCGCTATGGCCCCAATGCGGGCAACAAGGTGCTGGGCGCGGCGGCCTATAGCCTTGCCCACAAGGCCAGCAACGGGCGCTCGGTCTATTCGTTCTGCATGTGCCCGGGGGGCCGCGTGGTCGCCGCCACCAGCGAGGAAGGCCGCGTCGTCACTAACGGGATGAGCCAGTATTCGCGCGCCGAATTCAACGCCAATTCCGGGCTGGTGGTGGACATCAACCCGGAGCGGGACTTTCCCGGCGGTCCGCTGGCCGGGGTGGAACTGCAGCGCAGACTGGAAAGCCTGGCCTTCGTCGCGGGTGGATCGAACTATCAGGCGCCGGGGCAGAAGGTGGGGGACTTCCTGGCGGGCAAGGCTTCCGACGAGTTCGGGGTGGTCACCCCCAGCTACAAGCCGGGGGTGAAGCTGGGCGACCTTTCCGAATGCCTCCCCGCCTTCGTGCTCGACGCGATCCGCGAGGCGCTGCCGGTGTTCGGGCGGCAGGTGCCGGGCTACGACCATCCCGACGTGGTGATGACCGGGGTCGAAACCCGCACCTCCAGCCCGGTCAGGATCACGCGCGGGACGGACTGCCAGAGCCTGAACACCCGCGGCCTCTACCCGGCAGGCGAAGGCGCGGGCTATGCGGGGGGCATCCTTTCCGCCGCCGTCGACGGGATCAAGGTGGCCGAGGCGCTCGCGCTGGACCTGGTGGGGGGATGAAACACCTCATTCGCCTCAACGCCCTCGTCATTGCGAGCGTAGCGAAGCAATCCAGGAGCGGCTTAGACCGCCTCTGGATTGCCGCGCGGCTTCGCCGCTCGCAATGACGAAGGGCTTGAAATGAAAACCGAATACGACGCCATCGTCCTTGGCGCGGGCGCAGCGGGGCTATTCTGCGCGGCGACGGCGGGCCAGCGCGGGCGACGGGTGCTGCTGCTGGATCATAATGCCGAACCGGGGCGCAAGATCCTGATCTCCGGCGGGGGGCGGTGCAACTTCACCAACCTCCACACCGCGCCGGACCGGTATCTCTCGGCCAACCCGCACTTCGCCAAGTCGGCGCTGAGCCGCTACACGCCGCAGGATTTCCTCGAACTGGTCGAGGCCCACGGCATCGCCTGGCACGAGAAGACGCTGGGCCAGCTGTTCTGCGATGGCTCGGCCCGCCAGATCGTCGCCCTGCTGCTGGCGGAGTGTGAAAAGGGCGGCGTGGAAGTGCGGCTTGCCACTCCGGCGGGGGAAGTGGAGCACCGCGATGGGCGCTTCCTTGTCGCCGGGGCGAGTGCGCCCGCGCTGGTGGTGGCGACGGGCGGGCCCTCGATCCCCAAGCTCGGCGCCACCGGCTATGCCTATGACCTTGCCCGCCGCTTCGGCCTGAAAGTGGTGGAGCCGCGCCCCGCGCTGGTGCCGCTGACGCTGGGGGGCGAGGACGTGCTGTTCCGCGAACTGTCGGGGGTCGCCGCCGAAGTGGTCGCGCGCTGCGGGAAGGCCAGTTTCCGCGAGGCGGCGCTGTTCACTCACCGGGGGCTGTCGGGCCCGGCGATCCTCCAGGTCAGCTCCTACTGGAAGCGCGGCGACACGGTGGCAATCGACTTCCTGCCGGATCGCGCCGCCAGCTGGCTGGTCGAGGCCAAGCGCGCCGCCCCGCGCGTCCGGCTGGGCAAGCTGCTGGGCGAGGCGCTCCCTTCGCGCCTCGCCGGAGCCCTGTCCGAACGGCTCGGGCTGGAGGGCGAGCTTGGCCAGCTGGGCGACAAGGCGCTCAACGCCGCGGCTCAGCGCCTCGGCCACTGGCAGTTCATGCCCAACGGCAGCGAGGGCTTCGCCAAGGCCGAAGTCACCGCCGGCGGGATCAGCACGGCGGAGCTTTCCAGCCAGACGATGGAGGCGCGCAAGGTGCCCGGGCTCTACGCCATCGGCGAGGCGGTGGACGTGACCGGCTGGCTGGGCGGCTACAATTTCCAGTGGGCCTGGGCCAGCGCGCGCGCCGCCGGGCAGGCGATCTGAGCCGCCTGCACGACTTCTGCACCGCAAGAGCGCGGCAAGGCCACGGCCCGCCCCTCCGCCCTGCGCCTCGCCGGGGCAAGGAACCACCGTCACAACAGGAGACGGGCAATGAAATTGTGGGGCAGGCGCTGGCAAGGGGGCCTGATGATCAAGCTGGTGGCGGCGCTGGCGGTCGTGGCGCTGGGCGACGCCGTGGTGTTCGGACTGGAGCGCTTTGGCGGCTGGTTCGGGGCGATCGGCCTGGCCCTCTGCGCCGCGCTGGCGCTGGCGCGCCCCGCCGTGCGGCAGGACCGGCGCGCGCTTGCCGCGCTGGGGCTGTCCGGTTTCTATGCGCTCGCCTTTGCCTATGATCCCGGCCCGCTGGCCTTCCTGCTGTTCTGGATCGCGCTGGGCCTTGCCACGCTGCTGCCCGGCACCGCGCGGTTCGGGGATGGCTGGCAGTGGTTCCAGCGGCTGCTGGTCCATGGGCTGAAGGCCCTGTTCGGCCCGCTGGCGGACTTCCTGCGGCTCAGCCGGGTGCGCCGCAAACGCGGGGTGGGCGGCCCGTCGCTGCGCCGCAGCCTGCCCGATCTGGTCCTTCCGCTCGTCGGTAGCCTGGTGATCCTGTTCCTGTTCGCCGCCGCCAATCCCGTGATCGACCAGGCGATCACGGCGCTTCACCTGCCCGAGCCGAGCGAGCATACCTTCGCGCGGATCTTCGTCGCCGGCGCGCTGTTCGTCATGGCTTGGGGCGTGCTGCGCCCGCGCCCGCCGCGCCGCCTGCTGGGAACCTTCGACGGCAGCGGCGATCTGGCCCTGCCCGGCGTTTCGCCCGCCTCGGTCCTGCTCTCGCTGATCGCCTTCAACCTGCTGTTCGCGGTGCAGAACGCGATGGACGCGGCCTGGCTGTGGGGGCTGATGCCGCTGCCCGAAGGGATGACACTGGCCGACTACGCGCACCGCGGCGCCTATCCGCTGATCCTGACCGCGCTGCTCGCCGCGCTGTTCGTGCTGGTGACGCTGCGGCCCGGATCGAGCACGGCGGCCAATCCGCTGATCCGCCGCCTTGTCGCGCTGTGGATCGCGCAGAACGTGGTGCTGGTGGCGAGCTCTGCGCTGCGCACGCTGGACTATGTCGACGCCTATTCGCTCACCCGCCTGCGCATCGCGGCGCTGCTGTGGATGGGGCTGGTCGCGGTCGGCCTGGTGCTGATCCTGTGGCGGATGCTGAAGGGCAAGAGCGCCGGGTGGCTGATCAACGCCAATCTGGCGAGCGCCGGCCTGCTGCTGAGCGCGGTCTGCCTGGTCGACCTCGGCGCGGTGGCAGCAAGCTGGAACGCACGCCACGCCAGCGAGATCGACGGCGACGGGGCGGCGCTCGACCTGTGCTACCTGCGCGAACTGGGCGGATCGGCGCTGCTCCCGCTCGCCCGGCTGGAACAGCAGGCCAGGCCCGGCGAATTCCGCGACCGCGTCAGCCGGGTGCGGGCACAGGTCCAGTGGGCCGAGGAGCGCGACCTCAGGCAAGGCGAATGGTCGTGGCTTGCCGCCAGCCGGGTGCGCCGCGTCCATGCCCTGCTGGGTGAAGCTGCCGCGCTTCCCGTGGTCCTGCCGCCCTACAACTGCGAGGGCGTGGCGATCGAGCCGGAACCGGTGGTCGATGCCGCACCCGCAGCGCCCGGATTGACTGGCACGGAGGAACAGTGACAATGCCCGCCATGGCCCGCACCGTGCTCCTGGTCGACGACGACCCGCATATCCGCCAGGTCCTGGCCTTCGCGTTCGACAAGGCCGGGATGGCGGTGATCGAGGCGGGGGATGGCGAGGAGGCATTGGCACAGGCCGCCGCCCATGCGCCCGACCTGGTCGTGCTGGATATCACCATGCCGCGCATGGACGGATTGGAAGTCTGCCGCCGACTGCGCAGCCAGGGCGACACCCCGATCCTGTTCCTGTCCAGCCGCGACGACGAGATCGACCGCGTGCTGGGGATCGAGCTGGGCGGCGACGACTATGTGGTCAAGCCCTTCTCCCCCCGCGAGGTCGTGGCCCGCGCCGGGGCGATCCTGCGCCGCTCGGCCGCGCGCGGCGCACCTGCACCAGCGCCTTCCGCGCCGTTCGAACGCGGCGGCCTCAGCCTCGACCGCGAGGGGTGGAGCGCGCGCTGGCAGGGCAGCGAAGTGGCGCTGACGGTCAGCGAGTTCACCCTGCTCGCCGCGCTGGCGGGCGCGCCCGGGCGCTTCCTCAGCCGCGACCAGCTGATCGACCAGCTTCACGGCCCGGGTTTCGCGATCACCGACCGGACCATCGACAGCCACATCCGCAACCTGCGGCGCAAGTTCGCCGATGCCGGGTGCGGCGACCTGGTCGAGACGCGCGCCGGGGTCGGCTACCGGCTTGGCCCCTGCGGTAGCGCCGGATGATCGAGACGCTGCGCAAGGCTGCGGCGCGGCTGTGGCCGGTTCCGCGCCTGCGCTGGCTGCTGCTGGCAGTGCTGCTGTTCGTCGCTGCCCTGCCCGGCGTCGCCGCGCTGGGCCTGCGCGTCTACGAGAACGCACTGGTCCGCCGGACCGAGGGCGAACTGGTGGCGCAGGGCGCGGCGCTTGGCGCCAGCGCCGCGCTGCTCTGGCCCGGCGCAGAGCCCGTGGCGCTGCCTCCCGTGCCCAGCCCTTCGATGCCCTATGAGGAGATCGAGACCGGCATCGACCTGCGCTATTCGCCCGTCCTGCCGGAGCGTCCGGCGGCAGTTCCGGCCAGCGCACCCGCCGATGCGCAGGCCCTTGCCGTGGCCACGCGGATGGCCCCGGCGCTGGAGGAAACCAAGCGCGCCACGCTCGCCTCGATCCTGCTGCTCGATCAGGCGGGCACGGTGCTCAATGGCCGCGACACCGGCAAGAGCCTCGCCATGCTGCCCGAAGTGCGCGCCGCGCTGCGCGGGCAGAGCGTGACCGTGCTGCGCCACAACGATTTCTACCGCCGGGACACCGCCTTCGACTGGATCAGCCGCGCCACGGCGATCCGCCTGCACCATGCCCGGCCGATCAGGGCGGGGGGCGAGGTGGTGGGCGCGGTGCTGGTCTCACGCTCGGCCTCGGCGCTGTTTCGCGGCATGTGGGAGGACCGGGGCAAGATCGCCGCCGGGGTCGCCGCGATCTTCGCCATGCTGGTCCTGCTGACCGCGATCCTGGCGCGCGCCATCGTCCGCCCGGTCGAGCAATTGAGCCTGGCCGCCCGCGCGCTCGCGAGGGGGCAAAGCGCGACGCCGGACCGCCCGACACTGGAAGTGCAGGAGATCCGTAGCCTCTACCATGACTTCGAGGTGATGGCCCAGGCCATCGCCCGCCGATCCCGCTACCTGCGCGATTTCGCCGCCGCGCTGAGCCACGAATTCAAAACCCCGCTGGCGGGTATTCGCGGCGGGATCGAACTGCTGCAGGACCACGGCGCGACGATGAGCGAGGCCGAGCGCACCCGTTTCCTCGCCAATATCGCCGCCGACGGGGAGCGGCTCTCACGCCTCGTCAGCCGGCTGATGGAACTGGCCAAGGCCGACATGACGCGCGGCCCCTCCGGCGAAGGCGCGGCGCTGGAACCGGTGCTGGCGCGGCTGGTCGAGGGAAGCGCGAGCGACAGCTTTTCCCTGCGCAGCGAGGTCGGCGCCGGGCTGGAGCGGTTGGCGATGGATGAAGGCGCACTGGAAACCGTGCTGGCGACTCTGGCGGAGAACGCGCGGCAGGCCTGTGCCGGCGAGCTCGTGCTGACCGCCCGGCGCGAAGGCGGCAATGCCGTCCTGATTCTCTGCGACAATGGCCCCGGCATTCCCGAGGCCGACCGCGAGCGGATCTTCGATCCCTTCTTCACCTCGCGGCGCGAGAGCGGCGGCACCGGCCTGGGCCTGCCGATCGCCCGCGCTCTGGTGGAAGGCAGCGGCGGTGCGCTGGAACTGGCGGAAAGCGCCAGCGGCGCCTGCTTCGTGCTGACCGTGCCGCTGGTAGTGAGCTAGACCTCGTTGGCGAAGGGCCGAAACGGTTCCGCCACTTCCTTCGGTACCCGCACCAGCCGGCCCGATGGTCGGTCGATGATCGCCCAGGTGGTCTTTGCGCTGACGATTACCTTGCCCGCCGCGTTGCGGAAATCGACCCGCCGATCGAACCGTGCGCCGGTCGGGCCTTCGGGGATGAAGGTTTCGGCGGTCACCGTCTCGCCCTCGCCGACGTTGCCGCGATAGTCGATCTCGTGCCGGGTCACGACCCAGACGTACTGCGCCTGATGCTCGGGCGCGGCGACGGCGGCCCAGTGGCTGGTGGCGACCTGCTGGATCCAGTCGACCCAGACCGCGTTGTTGACGTGGCCGAGTTCGTCGATGTGCTGGGGACCAGCCGTAAACGTCTTCTCGTGGCGGTTCACACACACCTCCGTTCGTGTCGAGCGAAG
>JAYRMP010000092.1:0-11011 GCA_041912655.1 Novosphingobium sp.
GCCGTTCTCGTAGCGCAGCGAGCAGGACAACCCGTCAATCTTGTCCTCGGCGGTCATCACCACCGGCTCGTCCGCCGACAGCGACAGGAACCGCCGCACGCGCGCGACGAATTCGGCCACTTCCTCGTCGGAAAAGGCATTGTCGAGGCTCATCATGCGAACCTCGTGCGTCACCTTGCCCAGCGGCGAGGCGGCGACTTCGTGCCCCACCGCGTGCGACGGGCTGTCCGGCCGGATCAGGTGCGGAAAGGCGGCTTCCAGCTCGGCATTGCGCCGCACCAGCGCATCGTACTCCGCATCGGAAATCTCCGGCGCGTCATCGGCGTGGTAGAGGCGGTTGTGATGTGCGATCTGGCGCGCAAGGCGCATGAGTTCGTTGGCGGCTTCTGCTTCGGAGATGGCGATTCCCATCCCCTGCTCTTATGCCCTCTCCAGCACCATCGCTACCATTTCGCTGCGAATTTCGAAGCCCAGCGACCGGTAGAGCCGGATCGCCCCTTCATTGGCAGCATAGCTGTGCAGGAACGGGGTCTCGCCGCGCGCTGTGATGCCTGCCATCACGCGGCGGATCAGCGTGGCGGCCATGCCCTGTCCGCGATATTCCGGCCAGGTGCACACGCCGCTAACTTCCGAGAATTCCGGCGCCGGACGCATCCGCTCGCCCGCCATGGCGGCGAGCCTGCCATCGCGGCGGATGCCGTAGAAGGCGCCGTAACTCTGCGTGTTCGTGCTCCACGGGCCGGGCTGCGTGGCCAGCGCCAGGTCCGACATCTGCGCCGCGTCGCCATCGCCCAGCAGCACCGCCGGTTCGTCACCGGGGCGCACCGGCGCCGGGCTGGCCGCGACCATCTGCACCAGCGCGGCCTTCTTCACCACGCGGGTGCCCGCAGGCACCGGCCAGTAGCGATTCTCGACGATCCAGATCTGGTCGTGCGGCCCGGTCAGCAAGGCCGCCAAATCCGCCTGCGCCTCTGCGCCGGTGTCCCGCGCGGCCGCGAACGGGCCATAGCCCGGATCGATGCGCACGGCGCCGCCGTTGACGACCGCCAGCGAGGCCTGCCTTCCATGCAGCATGTTCCAGACCGGCCGGTCGAGCGGGTGTGTGCTCATGGCCCGCGCTGCGACCGCTGGTACGCCGCCGAATATTCCAGTTGGCGCGCCCAGCGCGGATCAAGGGAGCCCAGCAAGTCTCTCTGCACCGCGAACACGGCATTCTCACCCTGCCCGGCGCAGCGTTCCTCGGCCATGGCGCGGGCACGATCGCGCAGGATCGCATAGAGCAGTTCGTCAGCGACCGCCGAGGCATACTGGCTGCGCGGCTGGCCGTTTTCCAGCACAGCGTAGACATATTCGAACTTGTCGCGGATCACGCAGGCGCCCTGCCCGTCCTGCGGCATCCCGAACAGCGGCAATTTCGCGGGATCGTCCCCCAGCCGGCGGGCCAGCGCATGGGCACGTTCGGCCAGTTCGTCCGTCGGCACCGGCGGATCGTCATAACGCGACCAGTCGGGCCGCCCGTCGCGGGCAGCTGCTTCAGCCATGGCAGCCGCCTGCGGCGATTGCTGGCGCGTCACAACGGGCGGGGACACCGCCTTGTGCACGCGGCGGCCGTAGATGGCGCCCGCAAGATTGGCCCCCAGCCAGAATGGCGCCATCAGCATCGAGACCAGCACGAAGCCGAACGAGAAGTTGTAACTTGCCTGCTGCGAATTCAGCGTCGCGCTGGTCTGGGTTTGCAGCGCCAGCATGATCGCCAGGATCACGAAAGGCAGCGGCAGCCAAAGCATCCACCCGCCCAGCGCCCGCCGGCCGGGCAGTGTGCGGCCAATCGCATAACCGCCGCCCGCACCGCCTGCGAGCAGCAGCAACAGGACCATGCCCTCGGACATTACACCCCCTCCAGCAGCCGGTCCGCCTGCGCGCGCGCCTCGTCGGTCACTTCCGCGCCCGAGAGCATGCGTGCGATCTCTTCTTTGCGTTCGGCGGCATCGAGCGGCGTCACCGAGGTACGCGTCACCGTGCCCTCGCTGGACTTGGCGATCATGTAGTGGCGGCTGCCCCGCGCCGCGACTTGCGGGCTGTGGGTCACCGCCAGCAATTGCCCGGCACTGGCCAGCCGCGCCAGCCGTTCGCCGATGGCGCTGGCGACCGCACCTCCCACGCCCCGGTCGATCTCGTCGAAGATCACCGTCGCCGCGCCGCCCTCTTCGGCCAGCGCCACCTTGAGCGCGAGGATGAAGCGCGAAAGCTCGCCGCCCGAGGCGATCTTGGCGAGCGGCGCGAAATCGGCACCGGGATTGGTGCTGATGAGGAATTCGACCGCGTCCATGCCCTGCGCGCCCCAGCGTTCTTCGGGCAGGCGCACCACCGAAGTCTGGAACCGCGCGGCATCGAGCTTGAGCGGCGCCAGTTCGCCCGCCACGGCAGCGTCCAGCCGCCTGGCCGCCGCGCGGCGCAAGTCGTGCAGCGCCTCTGCCTGCTGGCGGTAGGCCATGGCCGCCTTGTCCGCCGCTTTTTCCAGCGCGGCGAGATGCTCCGTCCCGCCTTCGATCGCATCGAGCGCAGCGCGCATCTCGTGCATTTTCGCGGGCAGATCATCGACCTGGCAGCCATGCTTGCGGGCCGCCGCGCGCAAATCGAACAGGCGTGTCTCGATACGGTCGAGTTCGGCCGGATCGAAGGCCAGCGCCTCGGCCGCGCGTTCCAGCTTGTCCTCCGCCTCGCCCGCCTCGATCACCGCGCGGTCAAGCGCGGCGAGCGCTTCGGCCAGCAATTCATGCTCGCCCGCGATCCGATCCAGCCGCCGCGCCGCGCTGCGCAAGTTCGCCAGCGCCGAGTCGGAACCGGTCCACAAGTGCTGCAGGGCGGAGAGATCGTCCGCCAGCTTCTCGCCCTTCTGCATCGCGGCGCGCTGCGTGGCGAGATGCTCTTCCTCGCCTTCCTCGGGCGCCAGCGCGTTGAGTTCCGCGAGATGTGCCAGCAGCAGGTCCTGATCCTCGGCGGCCTTGGCGACCTGCGCCCTCGCCTTCTCGAGCTCATCGCGCGCCGCGCGCCAGGTCTTCCATGCCGCTTCCACCCCGGCCACGTCGCCGCCCGCGAACCGGTCGAGCAAGGACCGGTGCCCGCGCGGATTGACGAGGCCGCGGTCGTCATGCTGGCCGTGGATCTCGACCAGCGCCGGGGCGATCTCGCGCAGCAGGGCCACGCCCACCGGCTGATCGTTGAGAAAAGCCTTCGAGCCGCCATCCGCCTTGAGCTGACGCTTGAGAATCAGCGCCTCGCCCGGCTCCACATCCAGTTCGGCGGCTTCGATCGCGCCGCGCACCGCATCGGGCAGCGCTGCAAAGTCGAAGCTGGCGGTAACACTGGCGCGGTCCTCGCCGCCGCGCACCAGGCCGCTGTCGGCCCGGTTCCCCAGCACCAGCCCAAGGGCATCGAGCAGGATCGATTTGCCCGCGCCCGTCTCACCCGTCAGGACGCCGAGTCCGCCGGCAAAATCGAGGTCTAGCGCCTCGATCAGAACGATGTTGCGAATGGATAGACGGCTTAGCATGTTCGCGAAGCGTTCTAGCGGCAAGCTACGCCGCCGTCACCCCGCTTCGCACGCTTGCATGGACCACCCGTCACCGGGCGGCAGGCAAGGTCAGATCATGTGATGAAAAAACTGCACTGCACCGAGCAGCCACACCAGCGCCATCAGCAACGCGAACGTTTCCAGTTCCCAGATACGCCAGCCCGAAGCCGGCTTTTCAGGGAGTGCATGGTGTAACCAGCCTGATTCCTTCACCTTCATGGCAATGATCCTTGCGACCGTCTTCGCCCGGAATTGATCCTTGCGAACGAAGACCTTCCTGTCCCGTTATTGTGCGGGTCTACAGAAAATTAGTGCGCAATTGGTAAACCGCCAGCTAGGCTAAAACTCAGGCTCCGGCCCCTTCGGGCGCGTATTTCTGCATGAGCTTGTACGAACGCTCATACCACTTGCTGTCCGGATAGTTGGCTTCCAGAACCGCAGCGGCCTTCAGCGCCTCTTCGGGCACGCCGAGCGAAAGATAGCTCTCGACCAGACGGAACAGCGCCTCGGGCGTGTGGCTGGTGGTCTGGAAATTATCGACCACGTTGCGGAAGCGCAGCGTGGCGGCCAGCCACTTGCCGCTGCGTTCGTAGGATCGGCCGATGGTCATTTCCTTGCCGGCGAGGTGATCGTTGACGAGGTCCAGCTTCAGCTTGGCGTCCGAAGCATAGCTGGTGGTGGGGTAGCGGCGCATGATGTCGGTCAGCGCCTGCTTGGCCTGCTCGGTCGTCTTCTGGTCGCGCGTAACGTCGCTGATCTGCTCATAATAGCACATCGCGACGAGGTAATAGGCGTAAGGCGCATCCTTGTTGCCTGGATGGATCGACAGGAAGCGCTGCGCCGACTGGATCGCCTTGTTGTAATCGCGCGCGGCGTAATAGCTGAAAGCACTCATCAACTGGGCACGGCGGGCCCAGGGCGAATAGGGATGCTGGCGCTCGACTTCGTCGAACAGCGCGGCGGCCTGCTTGGTGCGGCCCTGATCGAGCCGCTCCTTCGCGGCGGCGTAAAGCGTATCGACGTCGCGCGCGACGTAGGCGGTATCCTTGTTCTTGCCCCCACGTCCGGCACAGCCGGCGGTAAGAACGAGTGCCCCGGTAGCGGCGGCGAGCAGGGCGGTCTTCAATCGCGAACGTTCGAGCATGGCGTGGGTCTATAGCCAGCAGGATGCTGAACGCCAAGTGAAGTTAGATGACCTCTGCGCCGCTATCGTACATGGCAGCCATACGGCGGACATGATTTGATAGACACTTGAGCATTGTCAGTCCGACTCGGCGTGCGGTACTGGCGGAACATGGCCGGCAGCAGCGATCTCTATTCCCCCGTCCTGTCCGACGCTCTGGTGATTCTGGGCGCGGCGGGAATCGTCATTCCGGTGTTCAACCGGTACCGGATCACCCCGGTGATCGGATTCATTCTGGTGGGACTGCTGGTGGGGCCGTTCGGCCTCGGGCGGCACGTGTTCGACCATCCCTGGCTGTCCTATGTGACAATCACCGATCCGGACGGGCTGGAAGTATTCGCCGAATTCGGCATCATCCTGTTGCTGTTCTCGATCGGGCTGGAGCTGTCCTTCGCGCGCCTTTGGCAGATGCGGCGCATGGTCTTCGGGCTCGGCTCGCTGGAACTGATCGTCACCGGCGTCTCGCTGACCTTCATCCTCGCGGCGATCGGACAGGGTTTTGCAGGGGCTCTGGCGCTGGGCCTCGCGCTGGCGCTTTCTTCCACCGCGCTCGTGCTCAAGATCACCAATACCTCCAGCCCGGTCGGGCGCGCCGCGCTTGCGATGCTGCTGTTCGAGGATATCGCGCTGGTGCCGATCATCTTCCTGCTCGGCGCGCTGGCGCCTCATGCCGACAGCGCCAGCATGGACAACCTGCTCCATACGCTGCTCTGGGGCAGCCTGGCGGTGATATCGCTGCTGGTCTTCGGCCGTTACCTCCTGCCCCCGCTGTTCGCGCAGGCCGCCCGCACCAAGAGCCCCGAGCTGTTCCTCGCCGCCAGCCTGCTGGTGGTTATCCTCGCCTCGCTGGCCACCGCCGCCACCGGACTTTCGCCTATCGTGGGCGCGCTGGTGGCCGGGCTGCTGATCGCCGAGACCGAATACCATTCCGAAGTCGAGCAGATCACCGAGCCGTTCAAGGGCCTCGCGCTCGGCGTATTCCTGATCACCATCGGCATGAGCATCGATCTGCAGGTGGTCTGGGAGAACCTCGGGTCGATCCTCGTCGCCACGGTGGGCGTGATCTGCCTCAAGGCCGTCGTTACCGGCGTGCTGCTGCGCCTGATGGGCGCCCGGCGCGGCACTGCGACCGAAACCGGCATCCTGATGTCGAGCCCGTCCGAAACGACGCTGATCGTGCTCAGCGCGGCGGCTTCCGCCCAGCTGATCCAGCCGGGGACCGCGCAATTCTGGCAGATCGTCACCGCCATCGGGCTCACAGTCACCCCCCTCCTCTCGCTGGCCGGCAAGATCATGGGGCGCCGCGTCGATGCAGTGGAGACACCGCGCCAGCCCGCCGAAACCGGCGGCAAGCCGCGCACCATCATCGTCGGCTTCGGGCGCGTCGGCCGACTGGTCGCCGATATGCTGACCCGGCATGGCCGCCCCTACGTGGCCATCGACAGCGACACCGATTTCGTCACCGAGGGCCGCCGGCTGGGCTACGACGTCACCTTCGGGAACGCAGGGCGCGGCGATGCCATGACGCGCATGGGAGCCGGCGACGCCGCCGCCGTGATCCTGACCATGGATGAGCCCGTCACCGCGCAGCGCATCGTGCGCAAGCTGCGCGTGCAGTTCCCCGATCTCCCGATCATCACCCGCGCCCGCGATGCCAGCCACGCCGCCCAGCTCTACCGCGCCGGGGCCACCCATGCCGTGCCCGAAACGCTGGAAAGCTCGCTCCAGCTATCCGAGGCGGTGCTGGTGGAAACCGGCGTCGCCATGGGGCCGGTGATCGCCTCGATCCACGAAAAGCGCGACGAATTCCGCGAAATGATCATGAAGGAAGGCGGGCTGAAGGAGAAACCGGCGCTGCGGTCCGGCCAGTTGCAGGAGCCGGAACGGACCTGATCAGGACCGGCGCGGCTCGAACACTGACCAGCCCGTCCGCTGCACCAGCCGCTCCAGCGCCAGCTGGCCCAACTGCGAGTTGCCGCTGGCGTTGAGGCCCGGCGACCATACCGCGATGCTCGCGATCCCCGGCGCCACGGCCAGGATGCCGCCGCCCACGCCCGACTTTCCGGGCAGGCCCGTGCGATAGGCAAAGTCGCCCGAATTGTCGTAGTGCCCGCAGCTCATCATCAGCGCATTGATGCGCCGCGCGCGGCGGGGCGAAATCACCGAATGACCGTCCGACCGCCCGCCATCCATCAGGTAACGCCCGGCCATCGCCAGCTGGCGGCAGCTCATCGCCAGCGCGCAGAAGTGGAAATAGGTGCCCAGCACCAGTTCCACCGGCGCGTGGATATTGCCAAAGGCACGCATGTAGTTGGCGAGCGCCCGGTTGCGGAAGCCGGTATCCTGCTCGGCGCGTGCCACCGTCTCGTCGATGACGACGCTTTCATCGCCCGCCACCGTCCGCACGAAGCGCAGCATCTGCCCGATCGCCTCGCGCGGCTGCAGGCGCCCGAGCAACACGTCGCACACGACGATGGCCCCGGCGTTGATGAAGGGATTGCGCGGAATGCCGTGCTCGGTCTCGAGTTGGACGATCGAATTGAACGCCGACCCCGAAGGCTCGCGCCCCACCCGCTGCCAGAGCTGATCCCCGACTGCGCCGAGCGCCAGCGTGAGCGCAAAGACCTTGGAGATCGACTGGATCGAAAACGGCTCCTCCGCATCCCCGGCGGTGTGAACAGTGCCATCGTGCAGCACGACGGCAAGGCCGAACCTGGTATCGGGCACGGCGGCCAGCGGCGGGATGTAGTCCGCCACTTTGCCGCGATGCTCGTGCGCCCGCATTTCTTCGGCGATGTCGGCGACGATGGTGGAAATGTCAGTCATTGGCCCCTATTCGTCTGCGAAGAAGGTCCGGCCATCACTGACCCAAAGGATGCCCTCCGCTCCTGGATCAGGGAAATTAAGCTCACCTTCCACAATCCGAAGTGAGCCGGGCAAAGCGTCCCACTCCCATCTCTCGATCAGTTTCAACGCACGTTCTGGCGAGCGCGCGGCGATGTCATAGGTCGCAAAGAAGCCCCGATTGGCGAATGGCCCCAAGTCGGCGACCTGTCCTTCAATCAGCAAACGCCCTCGCCGCAAAGCCTGTAGGCCCGATTGAGCATTGATAAGGCCAACGGCACGAATGGCACCCGCATTTCCCCGCCGGCACCGAACCGCATGATCAACGAGCCTGTTAGCAAGGCCACTGTAACCCATTCGGGCAAGCCAGTAACAGGCCCAGCCAAGCGCCCAACCGGCACCACTTGCCAAGCGCTCGAATAACGAAGGACTGTAAACGGCATACGTCAGAGCATCACCGTCGTCGTCCGGCATTTTCACCCCGCCAGCACAGCCTTCACCGCCGCAATCGCGTCGGCGGCCTTGCCGCCATCCGGACCGCCGCCCTGCGCCATGTCTGCGCGGCCGCCGCCGCCCTTGCCGCCGAGCGCTTCCACGCCCTTGCGGACGAGGTCGACCGCGCTGATCGTGCCGGTCAGGTCGTCGGTAACGGCAGCGGCGATGCTCGCCTTGCCCTCGTTCACCGCGACGACCACCGCCACGCCCGAGCCCATGCGCTGCTTGGTCTGATCGAGCAGCCCGCGCAGTTCCTTGGGATCGAGGCCATCCAGCACCTGGCCGGAGAAGGTCACGCCGTTCACTGTCTCGTCCGCCGGGCCGGAAGCAGCACCGCCGCCGCCAAGGGCCAGCGCCTTCTTGGCTTCGGCCAGTTCGCGTTCGAGCTTCTTGCGCTCGTCCAGCAGCGCGGCGATGCGGTTCTCGACGTCCTCGGGATGGGTGCGCAGCAGGCCGGCGGCGTTCTTAAGCGCATCCTCGCGGCCCACCAGCCACTGGCGCGCGCCTTCGCCGGTCAGCGCCTCGATGCGGCGCACGCCCGAACTGACAGCGCTTTCCGAAACGATGCGGAACACGCCGATGTCGCCGGTGGCGCGCACATGGGTGCCGCCGCACAGTTCGACCGAATAGGCATGAGCGCCCGCCTGGCGGCCCATCGACAGCACACGGACTTCATCGCCGTACTTCTCGCCGAACAGCGCCATGGCGCCCGCCGCGATTGCGTCTTCCGGCGTCATCAGGCGGGTGAGCACCGGCTCGTTCGCGCGCACTTCGGCGTTCACTTCGGCCTCGATCGCGGCGATGTCCTCAGCCGAGAGAGCGGTGGGCTGCGAGAAGTCGAAGCGCAGGCGGTCGGCGGAGACCATCGAGCCCTTCTGGGTGACATGATCGCCCAGACGCCCCCGCAGCGCGGCGTGCAGCAGGTGCGTGGCCGAGTGGTTGGCGCGGATCGCATCGCGGCGTTCCACGTCCACAGCAAGGTTGACCACGTCGCCCACCTTGATCGCGCCCTCTTCGACCGTGCCGCTCATCGCGTGCAGGCGGCCGAGCGGCTTGGCGGTTTCGGCGATGGCGATCTTCAGGCCCTTACCCGTGATCGTACCGGCATCGCCGACCTGACCGCCCGATTCGCCGTAGAACGGCGTCTGGTTGGTCAGCACGGTCACCGCGTCACCGGCCTTGGCGCTCTCGACCTCCTTGCCATCGACCACCAGCGCGACGACCCGGCCTTCGCCACTGGTCGCGGTGTAACCGGTGAATTCGCTGGCACCTTCGCGCTCGGCAATGTCGAACCACACTTCGCTGTCGGCGGCCTGTCCCGAGCCCTTCCACGCGGCGCGCGCGGCGGCCTTCTGCTGGGCCATGGCGGCATCGAACCCGTCCTTGTCCACCGAGATGCCGCGCGGGCGCAGGGCATCTTCGGTGAGGTCGTAGGGGAAGCCATAGGTATCGTAGAGCTTGAACGCGGTCTCACCCGGAAGCTCGGCGCCCTCGCCCATGTCCGCCGTGGCTTCGTCGAGCAGCTTGAGGCCGTTCGAGAGCGTGCGGCGGAACTGGACTTCCTCGCGCTCCAGCGTTTCCTCGATCAGCGGCTGCGCACGGCCCAGTTCGGGATAGGCCTGGCCCATCTCAGCGACCAGCGCGGGCACCAGACGGTGCATCAGCGGGTCCTTGGCGCCCAGAAGATGCGCGTGACGCATGGCGCGGCGCATGATGCGGCGCAGGACATAGCCACGCCCCTCGTTCGAAGGCAGCACGCCATCGGCGAGCAGGAAACTGGTCGAACGCAAGTGGTCGGCAATCACGCGGTGGCTGGCCTGCGTATCGCCTTCGGCCTTGACGCCGGTGAGGCTTTCCGAGGCGGCGATCAGCGCCTTGAAGGTGTCGATATCGTAGTTGTCGTGCACGCCCTGCATGACGGCGGCGATGCGTTCGAGGCCCATGCCGGTATCGATCGAGGGCTTGGGCAGATTGCCGACGATCTCGCCCGCGGCCTGCTCGAACTGCATGAACACGAGGTTCCAGATCTCGATGAAGCGGTCGCCGTCTTCTTCGGGCGATCCCGGAGGGCCGCCCCAGATGTGATCGCCGTGATCGAAGAAGATTTCCGAGCACGGACCGCACGGGCCGTCATCGCCCATCGCCCAGAAGTTGTCCTTGGTGGGGATGCGGATGATCTTCTGGTCGGGAAGACCGGCGATCTTCTTCCACAGGTCAAAGGCTTCATCGTCGGTGTGATAGACAGTGACGAGCAGCTTCTCGACCGGGAGCGCCCATTCCTTCGTCAGCAGGGTCCAGGCGTTGGTGATTGCCTGTTCCTTGAAATAGTCGCCGAAGGAGAAGTTCCCCAGCATCTCGAAGAAGGTGTGGTGGCGCGCGGTATAACCGACGTTATCCAGATCGTTGTGCTTGCCGCCGGCGCGCACGCACTTCTGCGAGGAAGTGGCACGCGGCGTGGCGCGGGTTTCCAGCCCCGTGAAGACGTTCTTGAACGGGACCATGCCCGCGTTCACGAACATCAGCGTCGGATCGTTATAGGGCACGAGCGGCGCGGATGGCACCACTTCATGGCCCTGCGAGCCGAAGTAATCGAGGAAGGACCGGCGGATCTCGTTCGTCGTCTGCATGTTCGCGCCGATAAGCCACGCGCGCGAGGTGAGCAAGCGGCTTGGTGCAGTCAGACTGTTCGGGAATTGCGATGAATGGCTTGCAATGCAGTGCAATCCGGCATGGCGGCATAGCCTGAAGCCGCCGATCCCTTCCTCAATGCTTCCGGTGCTCGCTTATATACGCAAGTTCTGATTGGGCCATCTGGTTGTCCGGTTCGAACTTGAGCGAACGGCGGATGAGTTTTTCCCCGGCGTTAAAATCGCTTTTTTCAACAGCCACGTAGCCAAGTCCGCGAAGTGCGGCAG
>JAYRMP010000093.1:0-10938 GCA_041912655.1 Novosphingobium sp.
CCGCCGCCATCGCCGACGCCCTCGCAATTGCACCCCCGGTTGCCGAGGCGCGTTCTGGCGAGGCGGCGGCGAGCGCAAGAGCCGATCGGGCGCGGGCGGAAGCCAATCCGCTCCTGCGGATCGAAGGATCGGCCGGGGTCGGGCGGATCGACAACGGCGGGTTCTTCGGAATCACCGCCGACAGCGTCAATCCGCTGGCCCTGCAGGCGACGGCGGAGCTGCCGCTCTATACCGGTGGCCGGATTACGGCGGCGGTAGCCCAGGCCGACGGCGGGCTTGGCATCGCCCGGCTGCAGTCCGACCAGACCCGGCTTGAGGTAACCGTCCAGGCCGTGGCGGCCTATGCCGAAGTCCTGACCGCGCGGGGCGCCGAACGCAGCCAGAGCCGACTGGCAGCCGAACTGGCCGAAGTGGATCGCCAGGCCGCGCTGCGCTTTCATGCAGGGGAGATCGCCAGTTCGGACCTGGCCCTGGCCCGCGCCCGCCGCGCCGAAGCGCAGGCCGCGCTGGTCGCCGCGCAGGGCCGCAAGGCGATTGCCGAAGCGGCCTTCGAACGGCTGACCGGCAAGGCTCCGGGTCCGCTGGCCCAGCCCGCTACCCTGCCGACCGCCCCGCCCTCGCTGGCCGAGGCGCTCGACCTCGCCCGCGCGGGCAACCCTGCTCTGCAGCAGGCCGAGCGCGCCGCCGGAGTGGCCGAGGCCACGCGCCGCGCCGCTCGGGCCGAGTCCCTGCCCGTGGTCGGCGCCTTTGCCGAGACCGCCCATGTCCGCGACCAGTTCTTCCCCGGCTACCGCGCCGACAGCGTCGCCGTGGGAATCCGTGGGCGCTGGACCGTCTTTGCCGGCGGTCGGACGAGCGCCCAGTTGCGCGCCGCCGATGCCGATCTTGCCGCCGCCGAAGCGCGCGCCAGGCAGGCCCGCCTGACGCTGGACGGCATGGTGATCGAGGCTTGGCAGGGGCTGGAAACGGCCCGCCAGATGGTCGCCGCCTCCGCCGCACGCGAGGCTGCCGCCAGCGAGGCGCTGCACGGCACCCGGCTCGAGGCGGAGGTTGGCGCCAAGCCAACACTCGCCGTTCTGGATGCGGAACGCGAAGCCACCGCCGCGCAGACCGCCCTGATCGAGGCACAGGGCCGCGAACTCGTCGCTGCCTGGCGGCTCAGCGCGCTGACCGGTACCCTGCCCTGATCTCCGGTGGCGTTTCAGCCACCGTCGTCGTCACCGCCGCTGTCATCGTCGCCGCCATCATCGTCGCCACTGTCGTCGTCGCCCTGGTCGCCGCCGTCATCGTCGCCGCTGTCCGCGCTCTGATCGTCGTCATCGCCGGAATCGGCGCTTTGGTCGTCCTGATCGTCGCCGCTGTCAGCGCTTTGGTCATCGTCGTCGTCGCCGCTGTCGGCGCTCTGACCATCATCGTCATCGCCGCTGTCGGCGCTCTGGTCATCGTCCTGTCCGGCGGAGGCGCGGCTGTCGTCATCGTCGTCGCTGGGATCGTAGCGGCCGTTGTCGTCGATCTCGTCGTCGCCGGTGTCATAGGTGGTGCCGTCGAAATCGACGTAATCGCCGGAAGCGTCGGTCGCATCCTCCTGCGCGGAGGCCGAATGAGTCTCCGCGTAGCTTTCGAAGTTCGTCTCACTGGTGCTGACCGAGACCGTTTCGGAATAGTAGTTCTGCTGGACGATGGTCTGTTCGATATAGACCGGCGCGGCGCGGTAGCTGCGCTCCACCGCGGGGCGGTAGCTGGAATAGTAGCGCCCGTAATCGAACTTGGGAGAAGGCGCGGCCAGCCAGGCTCCGATGGTCAGCAAGTCCACCACCGTGTCGAAGGCCGAGGGACCGATCTTGGCCTTGGGGTGGATGAACTGCTTGCCGCGGAACCCGTCGAAGCCGAATTCGCTGACGCCGCGCTTCAGCCAGAAATAGACCGCCGTATCGAGATCGACCGGGCGGTTCACCGACTTGCCTTTCACCCGCGCGATCACGTCACCCGGTTTGATCCCGGCGTTGGCAGCGATCCCCTTGGGCTGCACCGCCACGACCAGCACGCCGAAGGCCATCTTGTCGATCCCGAAATCGCGGCGCGCGACCGGGGTAAGCGGCATCAGCACCGCATTGAGCGAGCGCGAGACGAACGGCGGCGGCAGCTTCTGCGCCCCGGCCGGCGCCGCGGTTCCATTGCGCGGCGTGGTTGCGGCAGCTGCCGGCCGCTTTTGCTGCGCTTCCGCAGGCTCGGCAGCGCCCAGCCCCATTGCGACGAACGAAAGCGATGCCAGCGCCCTGGCCTTCCAGACTGTATTCATGACGATTTCCCCCTGGCCATTCCGTTTCCCGGTTGCCGTGAGGGCAAGTCTGACCCGGCGTCCGGCGCCACGCAAGCGCATTAATAGGCCTGAGACGACTAGAGAACTTTACCTAATCATTGAGCAGGTTACGGGAAGTCGCTGGTCGGGAGCAGCCTCCTCCTCCGGGCTCTCCAGGCGCGAATCGACTCAGCTCAATCCGGCAACAGCACCTGCCGCCCGCGCTGGACGCAGCCCAGAATCCAGTCCTTGCCCGCCCTGACCCGCGCCAGCTGGTGGGTATCCTTGTGGGTGACCAGCCAGAAGCTGCGCACGATCCGCCGCCCGGGCAGGACGGGGACCAGCCCCGGGTCGGCATCGCCGATGAAGCAGGGCAGCACGCCGATCCCGGCCCCGGCGGCGAGCAGCTGGTGCTGGGCGTTGATGCTGGACGAACGCAGCGTGGGCGCGAGGCCAGGGTGCAGTTCGTCGAGATAGCGCAGCTCCGGCGCATAGAGCAGGTCGGGGATATAGCCGACCAGCCGATGGCCGCTGGCCAGAGCGGCGGCGCTGCGCGGTTCACCCCGCGCGGCGAGGTAGTCGGCGCTGGCATAAAGCCGCAGCGCGTAGTCCGACAGCTTGCGCGCGACCATCGGCCCCGCCTTGGGCCGCGAGAGGGTGACCGCGATGTCGGCCTCGCGCTTCGAGAGGCTGAGGAAGCCGCTGCTGGCGACCAGATCGAGGGTCAGCGCCGGGTGCGCATCGGCAAAGGCGGGGACATGGCGGGCGAGGAACCACGATCCGAACCCTTCCGACACGCTGAGCCGCAAGGTGCCATGAATGTTGGAACCCGGCCCTGCGTGCTGACCTTCCCCGATCCCGGCAGCGGCCTGGTCCATCGCCTCGACCTTGGCGAGCAGCGCCTCGCCCGCCTCGGTCAGGACCTGGCCTTCGCGGGTCTGCTCGAACAGGGTAACGCCAAGGCGCGCTTCCAGCCGCCGCAGACGCCGCCCCATGGTGGAGGCATCGGCGCCCATCGCGGCCCCCGCGCGCGCCAGCTGTCCGGCGCGGGCAATGGCCAGAAAGGTATGGAGATCGTTCCAGTCGGCGTGCTGCATTTTTGCATGTCATAATGGCAAATTTGCTGGTTGTATGCATGGATATCGCGGCGCAAAGCTGGCCGGGCGATTCCCCTGAAGGACACATGCCATGCGGATCATCGACCACGTCATCGCCGGAGGCACTGCCGGCCTTACCGCCACCCGGACCAGCCCGGTCTATGACCCCAACACCGGCGCGGTGCAGGCCGAGGTCGTGCTGGGCGCGCAGGACGCGCTCGACCGTGCGGTTGCCGCCGCCGCTGCCGCGCAGCCCGCCTGGGCCGCCACCAACCCGCAGCGCCGCGCCCGCGTGATGTTCAATTTCAAGGCGCTGGTCGAAGCCAACATCGACGAGCTGGCGCAGATGCTCAGCGCCGAGCACGGCAAGGTGATCGCCGACGCCAAGGGCGACATCCAGCGCGGACTGGAAGTAGTCGAATTCTGCTGCGGCATCCCCCACGCCCTGAAGGGTGAGTACACGCAGGGCGCCGGCCCCGGGATCGACGTCTATTCGATGCGCCAGCCGCTGGGCATCGGCGCTGGGATCACCCCGTTCAACTTCCCGGCGATGATCCCGCTGTGGATGGGCTCGGTCGCCATGGCTGTGGGCAATGCCTTCATCCTCAAGCCCAGCGAGCGCGATCCCTCGGTCCCCAACCGCCTTGCCCAACTGTGGCTGGAAGCGGGCCTGCCCGAAGGCATCTTCCAGGTGGTCCACGGCGACAAGGAAATGGTCGACGCGATCCTCGATCACCCGGCGATCGGCGCGGTCAGCTTCGTCGGCTCGTCCGACATCGCGCACTATGTCTACAACCGCGGCGTCGCCGCCGGTAAGCGCGTGCAGGCGATGGGCGGGGCCAAGAACCACGGCATCGTCATGCCGGACGCGGACCTCGATCAGGTGGTCAACGACCTTGCCGGCGCGGCCTTCGGCTCGGCGGGCGAACGCTGCATGGCGCTCCCCGTGGTGGTGCCGGTGGGCGAGGACACGGCGGAGCGCCTGCGCGCCAAGCTTATCCCGGCGATCGAAGCGCTCAAGGTCGGCGTGTCGACCGACGAGGGCGCGCACTATGGCCCGGTCGTGACCCAGGCGCACAAGGAAAAGGTCGAAGGCTGGATCCAGAAGTGCGCCGACGAGGGCGCGGAACTGGTCATCGACGGGCGCGGCTTCAAGCTGCAGGGGCATGAAAACGGCTTCTTCGTCGGCCCGACGCTGTTCGACCACGTGACGCCCGACATGGACAGCTATCACAACGAGATCTTCGGCCCCGTCCTGCAGATGGTCCGCGCCAAGGACTTCGAGGAGGCGCTGAGCCTGCCGAGCAAGCACCAGTACGGTAACGGCGTCGCCATCTTCACCCGCAACGGCCACGCCGCGCGCGAATTCGCTGCCCGCGTCAATGTCGGCATGGTCGGGATCAACGTGCCGATCCCGGTGCCGGTCGCCTACCACACCTTCGGCGGGTGGAAGCGCTCTGCCTTTGGCGACACCAACCAGCACGGCATGGAAGGCGTGAAGTTCTGGACCAAGGTCAAGACCATTACCCAGCGCTGGCCCGATGGTTCGCCCGATGGCGGGAACGCCTTTGTCATCCCCACGATGGGGTGATACGGGACCTGCCATGACTGACCAGTTCGCCCTTACCGCAGACCAGCTTGCGATCCAGGACATGGCCCGCAAGTTCACCGCCGACCGCATCACGCCCTTCGCGGCGGAATGGGACGAAAAGGCCCATTACCCGGTCGATGTCTGGAAGGCGGCGGGCGAGCTGGGCTTCGGCGCGATCTATGTGTCGGAGGAATCGGGCGGGATCGGCCTCGGCCGGCTCGAAGCGGCGCTGATCATGGAGGCGATGGCCTATGGCTGCCCCGCGACCAGCGCCTATGTCTCGATCCACAACATGGCCGCGTGGATGATCGACACCTATGGCTCGGCAGAGCTGAAGGCGCGCTTCCTCCCTGACCTCGTCAGCATGGACAAGATTGCCAGCTACTGCCTGACCGAGCCCGGCTCCGGCTCAGACGCTGCCGCGCTCAAGACCAGCGCCAGGCTCGACGGCGATCACTATGTGCTGAACGGCACCAAGCAGTTCATCTCGGGCGCGGGCTATAACGACGTCTACGTCTGCATGGTCCGCACCGGCGAGCACAAGTCGGGCGGGATCACTTGCCTGGTGGTCGAAAAGGGCACGCCCGGCCTCTCGTTCGGCGCACCGGAAAAGAAGCTGGGGTGGAACGCCAGCCCGACCGCGCAGGTGATTTTCGAGGACTGCCGCGTGCCGGTTGCCAACCGTGTCGGCGCGGAGGGCGAAGGGTTCCGCTTTGCCATGGCCGGGCTCGATGGCGGGCGGCTCAACATCGGCGCCTGCTCGCTGGGCGGGGCCCAGCGTTGCCTTGACGAGGCGGTGGCCTATACCCGCGAACGCCAGCAGTTCGGCCAGCCGATTGCCGATTTCCAGAACACCCAGTTCATGCTGGCCGACATGGCCACCGAACTGGAAGCCGCGCGCGCCCTGCTCTACCTTGCCGCCTGCAAGGTCAGCGCGAATGCGCCGGACAAGAGCCGCTTTTCGGCCATGGCCAAGCGCCTCGCCACCGACAGCGGCAGCGAGGTGGTCAACAAGGCGCTGCAGCTGTTCGGCGGCTACGGCTATCTGCGCGACTATCCGATCGAACGCTTCTGGCGCGACCTGCGCGTCCATTCGATCCTCGAAGGCACCAACCAGGTGATGCGGATGATCGTTGGGCGGGACCTGCTGCGCCAATGACCCTTCGCTTGCCGCTTGACTCTCTCCCTCCGTTCGCATCGAGCGTAGTCGAGATGCCGCGCACCCGTGTCTCGACCAGGCTCGACACGAACGGAGGTTGGAATGTCTGAGAGTTCGGTGACCGATGAAGTGATCATCCGCCGCGAAGGCTGCGCCGGCTTCCTCTCGCTCAACCGCCCCAAGGCGATCCACGCGCTGACCCTGCCGATGGTCCACGCGATGACCGCCGCGCTGCTCGAATGGCAGAACGATCCCGAGGTATCGGTCGTGATCATCGACCATGCGGAAGGGCGCGGGTTCTGCTCGGGCGGGGATATCGCCTTCCTGCGCGATTCGGCACTCAACGACGGCGGGGTCTCGGGCCGCCGGTTCTTCCATGACGAATACCAGCTCAACCACCTGATCTTCACTTACCAGAAGCCGGTGGTGGCCTTCATGGACGGGATCACCATGGGCGGCGGCGTGGGCATCAGCCAACCCGCGCGCTTCCACGTCGCGACCGAGAATACGCGCTACGCCATGCCCGAAACCGGGATCGGCCTGTTCCCCGATGTCGGCGGCGGCTGGTACCTTTCGCGCCTGCCGGGGCGGATCGGCCAGTTCCTCGCTCTGACCGGAGCCCGGCTGGACGGGGCGGAATGCAAGTGGGCGGGCCTTGCCACCCATTACCTGCCGCACGACGCACTGGCCGAGGCCAAGTCCCGGATCGCGCAGGGGCATGAGCCGGGGCAGGTCCTCTCCGCCCTTTCCGCCACCCCGCCCGAGGCGCGGATCGCGGGCAATGCGGCGCGGATCGCGAAGCACTTCGCCTCGGACCGCTACGAGGACATTCTCGCGAGCCTCGAGGCAGACGACAGCGAATGGGCGGCCAAGGAACTCGCCACGCTGCGTACCAAGTCGCCCCAGACCTGCAAGGTCGCGCTGCGGCAACTGGCGGACAGCCTGGAATGTGCCGACTTCGCTGCCAACATGGTCATGGAGTATCGCATCGGCAGCCGCGTCCTCACCCTCCCCGACTTCGCCGAGGGCGTGCGCGCGGTGATCGTCGACAAGGACAACGCGCCGAAATGGAACCCCGCGAGTCCGGAAGGCGTCACCGAAGACCTGATCGCAAGCATTTTCGCGCCCCTCCCCGAAGGTGAGGAGTGGCAGCCGCTGCCGTCGTCCCGGGCCTGACCGGGACCGTTGGCGTCCATCTGCCGGAGCAGCCTGTTCCGGCCACCGGTCCCGGATCAAGTCCGGGACGACGCATTGGAGATTTGCATGAGCTTCGAAACCATCCTCGTCGAACAGCGTGATGCCGTCACCCTGATCACGCTCAACCGCCCAGCTGCGCTCAACGCGCTCAATTCGCAGGTGCTGGAAGAACTGATCGTCGCCTTCGCCGCCTTTGAAGCCGATCCCTCGCAGCGCTGCGCGGTGCTGACCGGCGCGGGCGAAAAGGCTTTTGCCGCCGGCGCCGACATCAAGGAAATGGCCGAAAAGCCCGCTGCGGAGTTCTTTGCCCAGGACTTCTTCAGCCGCTGGACCAGCCACGTGGTCAAGACCACCCGCAAGC
Source organism: Novosphingobium sp. (assembly GCA_041912655.1). Classification (GTDB taxonomy): domain Bacteria; phylum Pseudomonadota; class Alphaproteobacteria; order Sphingomonadales; family Sphingomonadaceae; genus Novosphingobium. Next base: position 7,705 of record JAYRMP010000093.1, read on the forward strand.
CGTGGATCGCCGCAGTCAACGGTTTCGCGCTGGGCGGCGGGTGCGAGCTTGCCATGATGGCGGACTTCATCATCGCCTCCGAGAACGCCAAGTTCGGCCAGCCCGAAATCAAGCTGGGCGTCGGCCCCGGCATGGGCGGCAGCCAGCGCCTGACCAAGGCAGTGGGCAAGGCCAAGGCGATGGAAATGTGCCTGACCGGGCGGATGATGGGCGCCGAAGAGGCCGAACGCTCGGGCCTCGTCGCCCGCGTCGTGCCGCTCGCCAATCTGGTCGAGGATGCCCTCAAGACCGCGGCCGAGATCGCGGCGATGCCGCCACTGGCCGCCATCGCCAACAAGGAAATGGTCAACGCCGCGTTCGAAACGACGCTCGACCAGGGCCTGCTGATGGAGCGCCGCATCTTCCAGGTCCTGACCGCGACCGAGGACAAGGCCGAAGGCATGGCCGCGTTCATCGAGAAGCGCCCCGGGGTGTGGAAGGGCAAGTAAGCGGGCGTCGTCCCGGGCTCGACCCGGGACCGGTGGCCTTACAGCCCCGGCGGCAGTACCAGGACGCCAGCGATCCCGGGTCAGACCCGGGATGACGAAGGGAGCATGACATGAGCAGAATCGCCTTCATCGGCCTCGGCAATATGGGCGGCGGCATGGCCGCGAACCTGGTCAAGGCCGGGCACGAGGTCCACGCCTTCGACCTGTCGGCAGAGGCGCTGGCGCGTGCCGCCGAGCAGGGCTGCACCACCCATCCCTCGGTCGACGAGGCCATCCGGGGCGCCGAAGCGGTGGTCTCGATGCTGCCCAACGGCAAGATCGTGGAAAGCGTCTACACCGCCGATGTGATCGGCCACGCCCCCACCAGCGCGCTGCTGCTCGATTGCTCGACGATCGACGTCGCCACCGCGCGCAAAGTGGCCGATGCCGCCGCTGCCGCGGGTTATGCCATGGTCGACGCCCCCGTTTCGGGCGGGATCGCCGCCGCCAATGGCGGCACGCTGACCTTCATGGTCGGCGGTAGCGACGATGCCTTCGCCCGCGCCGAACCGATCCTGGCCGCGATGGGCAAGGCGGTGATCCATGCCGGGGCCAGCGGCGCGGGACAGGCCGCCAAGATCTGCAACAACATGATCCTGGGCGCGACGATGATCGCGACCTGCGAAGCCTTTGCGCTGGCCGAGAAGCTGGGGCTGGACCTTCAGACCTTCTACGACATCTCCAGCAAGGCCTCGGGCCAGTCGTGGTCGATGACGTCTTACTGCCCGGTCCCCGGCGTCGGCCCGCAGAGCCCGGCGGACAACGGCTATCAGGGCGGGTTCGCCGCCACGCTGATGCTCAAGGACCTGAAGCTGGCGATGGAAGCTGCGCAGAGCGCGGGAGCGAAAGTGCCGATGGGCCAGCGCGCCGAAGAACTCTACGCAGCGTTCAACGCCGCCGGCAATGGCGGGCTCGATTTCTCAGCGATCATCAACGGCGAGGCTATCCGGGGCGGCTGACGCCGCGCCCGGCTACTCCCACCCGCTCAGGCGCTGACCGCGCCCAGATCGGCGATGAACTTGTCGATGTTGCCCATGGTCAGCCCGGCCACGTTGATCCGGCCCGAACCCGCCATGTAAATGCCGTGGTCGCTCCGCAGCTTGAGGATCTGCTCGCCCGACAGCGGCAGGACCGAGAACAGACCGTTCTGCGCACCCAGCGGGGCCAGATCGATCGAACCGGCCTTGCCCGAAGCGGCCAGCTTGGCGCGGACCTGGTTCATGCGCGCGCGCATGCTATCCAGTTCGTCCTGCCACAGCTTCACGAGCGCCTCGTCCTCAAGGATCAGGCGCACGGCAGCCGCGCCGTGATCAGGCGGCATCGACCAGGCCGCACGGGCCAGCGCATAACCGTTCGAGAGCACCGCGCCGAGCTGCGCCGGATCGGACACCATCACGTAAACCGCGCCGACGCGGTCACGGTACATGCCGAAGTTCTTGTCGCACGAATAGGCGATCAGCGCTTCCGGCACGGCGGCAAGCACGCGGCGCACGCCATAGGCGTCTTCTTCCATGCCCTGCCCCAGTCCCTGGTAGGCAAGGTCGAGGATCGGCAGCACGCCCTTTTCGGCAACAAGGCCGGCAATCTCGTCCCAGTCGGCATTGCTGTAATCGATGCCGGTGGGGTTGTGGCAGCAGCCGTGGAGCAGGATCGCGTCACCCGCTTCGGCTTCGGCGATCGCGGCGCGCAGCGCGTCCATGTCGACCTTGCCATCCTTGCCGGCGTGGTTGAAGCCCTTGAGCTCGACGCCGAGGTCGGCGAAGATCTGGGCGTGGTTGGGCCAGCTGGGCAGGCCCATCAGCACGCGCTTCACGCCCGCGCGCTTGGCCAGCGCCACGGCGAGGCGCACACCGCCGGTGCCGCCCGGGGTCTGCATCCCGTCGATCCGGCCGTCCATCGTCGGGTTTTCACGCCCGAACACCCACGGCATCAACGCGTGGACAAAGCCCATGTCGCCTTCCGGGCCGAGGTAAGCCTTGGAATCCTGCGTCTCCAGCAGCTTCTTTTCCGCCGCCTTGATCGCCGCGAACACGGGGGTATCGCCCTGTCCGGTGCGATAGACGCCCACGCCAAGATCGATCTTGTCGGCGCGCGGGTCCTCGTTGTGGAGCTTGATCAGCGCGAGCAGCGCGTCGGCGGGCTGTTGGGGCAGGGTGTTGAGCATGACGCGGGCGCGCTTAGCCCTCTATGCCCCGCAGGACAAGGGGGGCCGCAAAGGACAAGGGGGCGCGGCACTGCGGCCCCGCCCCCATCGCGTCCGGATTGGCTGCACCGCTTACTTCAGCAGCGAAAGCACGTTCTGCGCGCTCTGGTTGGCCTGGGCGATCATCGCGGTCGAGGCCTGGCTGAGGATCTGCGCCTTGGCCATCGCGGTGGTTTCCGACGAATAGTCGGTATCCTCGATCCGGCTGCGCGCGTCCGACAGGTTGGTGACATTGCTGGTGAGGTTGGAAATCACCGATTCCAGCCGGTTCTGCCCCGCGCCCAGCCCGGCCCGCGCCGCGTTGACGTCGGTGAGCGCCAGGTCGACGTTGTCGATCGTGGTGGCGGCAGCAGCCGCGCCGGTGACGTCGAGCGCGGTGGCCGAGATGTTGGTGCCATCGATCGCCGAGGAAGTGACCGTCACGATATCGCCCGAATTGGCGCCGGTCTGGATGTCGAAGGTGACATCCGAGCCCGCGGTGGTCGAAAACAGCGTGTTGCCGTT
>JAYRMP010000094.1:0-10919 GCA_041912655.1 Novosphingobium sp.
GCTCGTGCCGCCGAAGATGCGGGTGACGCGGGCGCCGCGCCACTGCTTGGCGATCGGGTATTCGTTCATGAACCCGGCCCCGCCGTGGAGCTGGAGGCACTTGTCGACCACTTCGCCCTGCAGCTCGGTGTGCCAAAGCTTGGCCGCCGAAGCCTCGACCGGGGTCAGCTCGTGCTTGAGGTGGCGGGCGATCACCCAGTCAAGGTGCGCCCAGCCGACCTGCAGCTTGGCCTTGAGATCGGCGAGGACGAAGCGGGTGTTCTGGAAATCGAGCACCGACTGGCCGAAGGCCTTGCGCTCGCGGCAGAATTCCACCGTCATGTCGAAGGCACGCTGGGCGGCGGTCTGCGCCGAGATCGCGATCCCGGTGCGCTCCTGCGGCAGTTCGCTCATCAGGTAGATGAAGCCCTTGCCTTCCTCGCCCAGGCAATTGGTGATCGGCACGCGCACGTCCTCGAAGAACAGTTCCGAGGTATCGGCGGCGTCGAGCCCGACCTTGTCGAGGTTGCGGCCGCGCTTGAAGCCGTCCCGGGTCGCTTCGACCAGCACGATCGAGACGCCCTTCCACGCGGGCTTCACTTCGGTATCGGTCTTGCAGCAGACCAGGATCAGGTCGGCGTTCTGGCCGTTGGTGATGTAGGTCTTCGACCCGTTGATCACATAGTGGTTGCCGTCCTTGCGCGCGGTGGTGCGCAGGCCCTGAAGGTCCGAACCGGTGCCGGGTTCGGTCATGGCGATGGCGGTGATCACCTCGCCCGAGACCATTTTAGGCAGCCAGGTCTGCTTCTGCTCTTCGGAACCGTACTGGATCAGGTAGTTGGCGACGATGTCCGACTGGAGCGAAAAACCGGTGGCGACATCGGTGCCATAGCCGATCTCCTCGTCAATGATCGCGTTATAGCCGAAATCTAGGCCGAGCCCGCCGTAGGCTTCGGGCACGGTCGGGCAGAGCAGACCCAGTTCGCCCGCCTTGGGCCAGACTTCGCGCGGGATGATCCCGTCTTCGTCCCACTTCGCGGCGTGGGGCTCAAGCTGTTCGGCGACGAAGCGGCGGACCGTGGAACGGAACGCCTCGTGATCTTCGGTGTAGCAGGTGCGGGCAAGCGAATCGAGCGACATGGGCGCGTCCTCATCCTTGGGGTTTTCGTTGCCATGGACCTAGGCGGGCGCGCGGCGGGTGGTCAACCCGAATTTAATCGCCCGATTAATCGTGCGCCGCTGCCACCTGCGTCGGGGCCGGCGCGGGTTCCAGCCGGATCCGCCCGATCCGCAGCGAGGGATTGGCGCGATCGATCCGCAGCGCCGGGCCAAACGCCGGACGCACCCCGGCGGCAGTGGCCGAGGCCGGGGCCACGCGCAGGCGGTAGTCGCCATCGGGGACCGAATCGAACAGCAGGTAGCCATCGAAATCAACCTCGGCGCGGCGCACGACGATCCCGCTCGAATCGACCAGTTCCACCTGGATTCCCCCGCGCGGCTCACCATCGCTGCCCAGCACCAGCACCTCAATCTCGCCCGTCGGCGACAATGGCAGCGACAGCGTCGCGGCGACGCCGGGGCGCGGGATGACGACGCGGCCCGGGCCCTTGGGCTGAAGCAGCGGATCATTGAGGCTGCCGCCGTCGATCGCCACCAGCACCGGCACATAGGGGCGCAGGCCGTTGATCACCGCACGGCCCTGCTTGTTGGTCGGCTTGTCGGTATGGCGGAAGCCCGCCTCGACCACCACGCCCTCGACCAGACCTTCGTCGGCCTGACGATAGCCGTCGCCGTTGTCGTCGCGGAACACCTCGACCGCAGCCTGGCCTTCCTCGGCCAGCCGGTCGCGGGTCATGCGCCAGCCGCCATCGACCGGATCCGGCCCCAAGCTGAAGGCCAGCGTCAGACCGGCCCCGACCCGACCGCGGTTGTCGGCCTTGCCCTCGAAGCGCAGCGCCATCCGGTCGAACTGGTGGATGTAGGCGAGCTTGAAGTCGGTCTGCTTCGCCGCCGCCTCATGCTCGATCCCGGCGCGCAGGGTGGAACGCTCGTTGAGCGCCGCTTCGGCCACCATCTGGACCCGCTGCAGGCCCTTGAGGCCCCCGCCCAGCCCGAATTCCGCCGATCCGCGCAGTCGCAGCTTGCCGATCGAGGTATTGCCGATCAGCGCGAGGCGGGTGCCGGTTTCCGCACTGACCGGGCGGTTCGGCGCGGCGCGGGCGCTGCGGCCCAGCAATTCGGCGGTCAGCGCCACGCGGCTGACGTGGATCGAGCTGCGCAGCAACCATTCGTTAACCTTTTCGCCGTCGCGCGAGAGCTTCTGGCTGACCCCGCCCTCTACCGGCAGCTGCCACTTGCCCAGATTGAGCCGCGTGGAGGCCTTGAAACTGTATTCGCGGCTCTGGAATCGGTCGACCAGCTCGCTTTCGAAGTCGCCATCGACCCACAGGACCTGCGCATCGAAGCGAATCCCGCCAATCCGGCCCAGCGCCTGCCCCCTCAGCGCGCGGCCCCCGCCCAGCTGCTGCGCACCGGACAGGTCAAGCAGCACCGGACCAAGCGCCCGGCGCAGACTGGCTTCGATATAGTCGCGCCGACGGCCTTCGAGCACCAGGCTCTGGTACTCGGCGCCGACCGTGGTGCGTTTGTCGATCCCGCGTTCGACGCCGACCCCCCAGCGCCACCCGGTCAGCGGATCGGTCAGCGTCTTGAAGAAATCGATCAGGTCGCGGTTCTGCTGGACGATTCCCGCCCAGTACCAGGTCTTGCCGGCGGGAATGCTTTCGATTCCGACCGGCAGGCTGGAACGATCATGGCGAATCTGGCCCTGCGGGCCGTAGAGCACCACGTCGAATTCGTTGTCGCCGAACAACAGCTCGATATCGGCGAATTCATAGCGCCCATCGCCGCGATCGGCCTGCCAGGCACGCAGTTCGCCATTGCGATAGAGCTCCGCATCCCAGCCCGAGGGCAGCGTGCCGCGCAGCGTGGTCTTGCCGAAGCGCCCGGGCAGATTGAGCGGACGGTTGGAAATGAACGCGCCCCTGCCATAGCCGCCCTGCCCGGTCAGCGCCCCGCGCTGCGTCTCGACATCACCAAGCGCGATCTGGGTGGCTTTCAGCGGTCCCAGCAGTTCGCCGGCAGGATCGTTGCGGAACAGCTTGAGCCGCAGCGAGGCATCGCCCTTCAGATTGCCGGCCAGCCGCGCGTTATAACTCATCCCGAGCGCCTCGCCGCTGGCGAGAGCCTCGTACTGGACCTGGGCGCCGCGACTGTTGTGCCACTGGGCCTGGATCTGGACATCGACCGAAGGTGTGCGCCAATTGCGGTAAGGCAGATCGGCCTGCGGCATCCGCGCGAGGTCGAAATCACCGAAAGTGGGGGTGCGAAGTTGCGCCGCGCGACTCTTGCGCTCGATCGCCTCGAGGAACGGCAACTTGCGATCGGATTCAAGCACCAGGGCAAGGTTGCCGAGGTCCGGTTTGAAACGCACACCGAACCAGGTCGAAAGCGCGCCGGTGTCCATGCACCAGCCTTCAGGGGTGTCGATGATCGCGCCAGCGGGGAGCGAACGCTCTCCGTTCATGTTTTGTACCGTATTAGCGTCCCGGTCGATGATCAGCCGCTGATCCTCCGCGAACAGCCAGCCAGTTGCGCGGCGCGACTTCTTGTCAAGTCGCACCGGCAGGTCGAGCGCCTGGATCAGGTCGGCAAAGTCGACACAGGTGCCGCCCGGGGTCTGGTAGCCCCGCAGCGGCTGGCCCAGCTTGTACTTGCCGCTGTGCAGTTCGAGCAGCAGGCCATCGTCCTCACTGGGCGTCCAGGTCGCGGCCTGGGCCGTGCCCTCCCCGGCATGAACGGCAACAGCCGCCGCAACCAGTGCGACGGCGTGCCTCAGCCAGGGAAGGGTGCGTCTCATGACGTCACGGCCTGTCAATATGGCTTTATATCAATATATTACTTGAAGTTGGCCGTAGTTTCGGCCAGCAGCTGTCCGCCGTTTTCGGGCAACTCGCGGTATTCGACCCGCACCTGGCCGCGCAGCTTGGGCAGCTGGTCGGCGCCGATCGGCACCCGGACGGTGCGGTTGGTGACTTCGGTGTAGACCGCGACGCCGCGCATGTTGAACAGCACCTCGCCCGAAGGCGACTTGCCGATCAGCTCCCCATAAACCGAGCGCTGGCCACTGCGCGCCATGTCAAGCTCGACATAGGCGCCGTTCTCATTGCTCACGAGGTGCGCGTTGGATAGGCTCGCCTTGGCATCGAGGTTGCCCTTGCGGACGAACACCGGGATGGTGATGCCGTAGACCGGGGTCAGCTTGATCGTCAGACCGCCGCCGGCGGCAGCGGCCGCCTGAGCCTCCTTGGCCGCTTCCTCGGGTGTGACTGCGGGCGGCACAGCGCGGAAGCTCATGTGGACGCGGTATTCGCCGTCGGGCAGTTCCGGCGCTGGACGCGCAGAGATCCGCACCGCCTGCGGCTGACCGGGCAACAGAGTGATCCGCCGCGGCGCGTGGCGTACCATTTCCAGCGCGGATTTTTCCGCGGGAGTGGCCTCGGCCTCGGACACTTCCTTGAAGTTGCCGTCGGCTTCCATGCGCCGCAGTTCCAGGCTGATCCGGTAGGTTGCGGGCGCATTGCCGATATTGCTCAACACCACTTCCGAACTGCCCGCGCCGCTGACGATCACGCGCGTCGGAGCCACCAGCAGGTCGCCCTGCGCCGTAGCCGGTGCAGACCAGGCCGCAGCCGAAAGAACCCCGGCGACAAGCCAGGTGGAAGACAAACGAAAATGCTGCAGCATGCATACCCCCGGTGGTCTTGACCGCGGAGATGCGAATGCAGCACCCCGCGAAACTACCTAGGGCTTAGGAAATCAGGGTTAATTTTCGGCTAACCATGCCGCGCCTGCGGACAAGCGAAGGGCCGCACCCGCGCCTGGCGGATGCGGCCCTGCATCATCCATCGCCCGCAGGCGAGGGAATGAGCTGCTTACTGGTATTCGACCGAAACCGGGAAGGTACCCGAGTAGGAGCCCGGAACCTGGCCGTTGGCAACGGTGAGCGTACCACCGACCGAGAAGGTGCCCGTGCCGGCAGCGCTGAGCTGGAACGCGCCATTCGGATTCGAGTTGAAGCCGGCCAGCGACATGGTTTCCGTGCCGCCCGAGCGGGTCAGGTTGACCGCAGCGGTCGGCAGGGTCACGGCGACCGTGGTGTTGGCGCTGCCGGTGACGTTGAAGGTGCCGGGAGCGCGGGTGCCGGTCGAGATCAGCGTGCCGGTCGACGAAACGGTCGAGTTGGCGTTGACGGTCACGGTGCCGCCGGTGTTGGCAGCGATCTGGCCGAAGTTGAGGTCGGAAACGGCGGTCAGCGTCAGCGTTTCCAGCACTTCCGCGGTGGCGGTGGCGGTGGCGGTGGCGGCAGCGTTGGCCGAGGTGGCGAACGAAGCGGCGGCAAGAGCGGCGCCGAGCGCGGCGATGCGGAGCGAGTTGCGCATGTATCTGGTCCCTTCAAAAGCAGTTCGAATTAGCCGACAGCACCGACCCGGCACTGTGCGAATGGTCGGCATACCCCCCATTCACTAGCTGCTTTTACGTAGGCTCCGTTCAACGATTGCTTGCATTCATGGTTAACGGAAAGGGCCCGTTTATTAACGGACGCCCTGGTACTAACCCCATGAAACGACGCGATTCCGCGGAAATCTAGATCCCGCCGCCGGTCAGGCGCTGGCAGATCAGGTCCAGCTGGTCGAGCGTACGGTAGCGGATGGTTACCGAACCCGAGCGAGGATCGGCATCGGTATTGATTCGAACCGATAATCCGAGAAACTCCTCGAGGTGCGCCTGAACTGCGGCAATATCGGCGGAAGCAGCCGATTCGCGTTCAGCCCGCGCCCGGCGCGGCACGGCGGGTGACTGGCTGCGGCGGCGAAGCAGCTTTTCGACCTCGCGAACCGACAGGCCCTTGTCCACTGCCTCATGCGCGAGAGCCAGGGCATCGTCCGCGCCGATCAGCGCGCGAGCATGGCCCATCGACAGGCGGCCGTCCTCGATCATCCCGATCACGCCCTCGGGCAGCGCGAGCAGGCGCATCAGGTTGGCGACATGGCTGCGGCTCTTGTCGACCATCCGGGCAATCTCGGCCTGGGTCAGGCCTTCGTCCTCGGCCAGCCGGTGATAGGCCCGTGCCTCTTCGACCGGATTGAGATCCTCGCGCTGGAGGTTCTCGATCAGCGCCAGCGCCATGACCTCGCGCTCATCCAAATCGCGGATGATCGCGGGGATCTCGTGCAGCTGCGCACGCTGGGCCGCACGCCAGCGGCGTTCGCCCGCCACCAGCTGCCACTTGCCCGGCCCCATCGGGCGGACGATCACCGGCTGAATCACACCGCGCGCCGCAATCGAAGCGGCAAGCTCATCGAGTGCCGTATCGTCGAAATGACGTCGTGGCTGCGCTGGATCAGGCGCGATTGCCGCGACAGCCAGCATCGCCAGGCCCTGCCCAGTGACGGCGGGGGAACCTGCTTCGCCCGGCGCGCCGCGCGGTGCGGAAGTGACGAGAGGTTCCTCGCGGCGGGTATCGCCCAGCAAGGCGCCAAGCCCGCGCCCCAGGGCGGGCCGCTTCGCCGGGGTCTCCGCGCGCGCAGCCGAAATGCGGATGATCGGATCGTCGCTCATGCGGCCTTCCTCTTTGCGGGCAAGCGGGTGATCAGTTCGCGCGCCAGGGCCATGTAGGCGCGGCTTCCGGCGCAGGCGTGGTCATAGACAAGTGCCGGCAAGCCGTGGCTGGGCGCTTCGGACAGCCTGACGTTGCGCGGAATCACCGATTCGAACACCAGATTGCCAAGACACGAACGCACATCTTCCGCGACCTGATCGGTCAGGCGGTTGCGGCGATCGAACATGGTCAGCGCGACACCGATGATGCCGAGATCGGGGTTGAAACGCTGCTGAACCCGCTCAACCGTCTGGAGCAGCTGCGACAGGCCTTCCAGCGCGAAGAATTCGCACTGGAGCGGCACCAGCAGCGTATCGGCGGCGCACAGCGCGTTGAGCGTGAGCAGGCCGAGCGAAGGCGGGCAATCGATGAAGGCGATGTCGTGCCCGGCATCGCTGGCCAGCGCCTGACGCAGGCGATCGGTGCGGTTTTCCACCGCGACCAGTTCAACCTCTGCCCCGGAAAGATCGACCGTTGCCGGAACGATGTCGAGCCCGGGGATGCGAGTTGGCTGGACGCAGTCGGCCAGCGGTGCCTGATCGACCAACAGGTCATAGGAACTGGCATTGCGGTCCGCACTGCCGATCCCGATCCCGGTCGAGGCGTTGCCCTGCGGGTCAAGGTCGATCAGCAGCACTTTCCAGCCCGTGGCGGCCATCGCCGTGGCGATGTTGATCGCCGTGGTGGTCTTGCCCACCCCGCCCTTCTGGTTGGCGATTGCCACGCAGATCACGACCTTTTTCCCTTCCTTGCGGCGAGTGTGCCCACGATGATTCCGGCGGCCGGATCGGTCAAAGATTGTTCCACGTGGAACGTGTGCGCCCAACCGGAGAGTTCGTCCAGTTCCTGCTGTGCCGACCTGCCCTTGGGCAACAGCCAGATCGTCTCCGCTGTGGAAAATCGGGCGGACAAATCGACGAGCCGCGGCAGGGGCGCGAAGGCCCGTGCCGAAATGGTGCGGACTTTGCGGGTCTCGACCAGTTCAAGGCGGCTGCCGAGCACTGTTACTCGCTCGAGCCCGAGTGCGAGTCGCACCCCTTCGAGCCACTCGATCCGCCGAGCGCGCGATTCGACCAGCAGAACCTCGATATCGGGCCGCATCGCGCCGATCACCAGTCCGGGAAATCCGGCGCCGGTGCCAAGATCGAGCCAGGGACCGCATGTTTCACGTGGAACAAGGGTGAGGAGCTGCGCCGAATCAGCGATGTGCCTTCGCCACACTTCGTCGAGGCTGGCCTGCGAAACAAGGTTCTGACGGCCGTTCTCTTCACGCAGCAGTTCGACCAGCAGGCGCAGGCGCGCCGCCGCTTCTGCGTTCCATTCGGGCAAGCCTTCAAGCCAGTCCCGCGCCTCTGCTTCGCTCCCCAGGATCATGCCGCACGCCGCCGGGCATGGACGAGCAAGGCCGCGAGCGCGGCCGGTGTGATCCCCGGAACCCGCCCTGCTGCTGCCAGCGTGGCCGGACGAGCCTTGCTCAACCGCTCCACCATTTCGCGCGACAAGCCGGGGATTGCGGCATAGGGAAAGTCGTCGCCCAGCTGCAGACCTTCACCAGCCCGAAGGTCGCGGAGCTCGCTTTCCTGCCGCGCGAGATAAGGCGCATAGGCGGCATCTTCTGCTACCTCGGTGCACAGCTCGGCATCTTCCGGCAGAGGCTCGCCCAACCAGGGGATCAGATCCTCGAGGCCCACCCCCCCGAACCGCAGCCAGGCGCGCACGGGACGCCGGCCGACGTCCGCCCGCACCGGCAGACCCGCAGCCGCCAATTCCGCACTGGTGGCGGTGCGCTCCAGATCAGACTCGAGCCGTTCGCGCTCCGCCATGCGCGCGGCGAACCAAGCCTGCCGCTGCTCACCGACACAACCTGCCGCCAAAGCGAGCGGCGTCAGCCGGGTGGTGGCATTGCTGGCGCGCAGGCGCAGCCGGTATTCAGCACGGGCGGTGAGCATCCGGTAGGGCTCCGAAACGCCGTGCAGCGTCAGATCATCGATCATCACCGCCATGTAGCTGTTGCCCCGGTCAAGCGGCGCCGGTTCCCGTCCCAGCACTGCCGCCGCGGCATGCATCCCCGCAACCAGGCCCTGCGCCGCCGCCTCTTCGTAGCCGGTGGTGCCGTTGATCTGCCCGGCGCAATAGAGCCCGGGCAAGGCCCGCAGTTCCAGGCTGGGGCGCAGCGCGCGCGGATCGACGTGGTCGTACTCCACCGCGTAGCCCGGCACGACCATTTCGACCGCCTCCAGCCCCTCCATCGTTTGCAGCATCGCCAGCTGAACGTCAGCGGGCAGCGAGGTGCTGATCCCGTTGGGATAAACCAGATGCGTGTCCAGCCCCTCGGGCTCAAGGAACACCTGATGCCCATCACGGTCGGCAAAGCGGTGAATCTTATCCTCGATCGAGGGGCAATAACGCGGCCCCAGCGCCCCGATCGCACCCGAGAACAACGGCGAACGGTGCAGGTTGGCGCGGATGACATCGTGGCTGCGTGGGTTGGTGCGGGTGATCGCGCAGAACACCTGCGGCAGTGCCCGCCCCGTCCCGCCGTGGAAAGCTGGCAGCGCCGACATGGTCCACGGCTCGCTGTCGCTTGGCTGCTCTTCAAGCCGCGCCCAATCTATGGTCCGGCCATCCAGCCGCGGCGGAGTTCCCGTCTTGAGCCGCGCCATCGGCAAGTCGGCCTCGCGCAGCTGGACCGCAAGCCGCTGCGCCGAAGCCTCGCCAATCCGCCCGCCGACGATCCGCTCCTCACCCCGGAACAGCACGCCGCCCAGGAATGTCCCCGTGCACAGCACCACTGACCCCGCGCCCAGGACTGTCCCGTCACCCAGCACCAAACCGCGCACCGCGCCGCCTTCCAGATGCAGCGCTGCTGCTTCACCGGCAATGAGGGTCAGGTCGCCTTGCTGGACGAGCAGCGCCTGCACCGCCGCCTTGAATCGCTTGCGGTCCGCCTGGACGCGCGGGCCTTGAACCGCGCTGCCCTTGGAGCGGTTGAGCATCCGGTAGTGGATCGCACCCGCATCGGCGGCGCGCGCTATGATCCCGTCGAAGGCGTCGACTTCGCGGACCAGGTGACCCTTGCCCAGCCCACCGATTGCCGGATTGCAGCTCATCGCCCCGATCGCATCGAGGTCAAACGAGACCAACGCGGTGCGCGCGCCCATCCGCGCGGCGACCGCCGCAGCTTCGACGCCGGCGTGTCCGCCGCCGACCACGATGATGTCGAATTGTTGCATGACCGGTCCGGCTTTAGCGCAGCCGTGTTTCACGTGAAACACTATTTGCCGATGCAGAAGCGTCCGAACAGCGCATCGAGCATGTCTTCGGTGGTGGTGCGACCCAGCAGCGCATCAAAGCCCAGCCGCGCCAGCCGCAGATTCTCCGCGACCAGCAAGGGATCGAGCTCGCTGCGCGCTGTGGCCAGCGCGCGCGAAGCCTGAGCCAACAAACCATGCTGACGTTCGTTGAGCGCAGCTTCCCCGGGCTTGGGCATGGCCAACCGCGCGGTTTCCATCAGGTCCTGCCGCAAGGCATCGAGCCCCGCCCCGCTGATCGCGGAAATCCGGTGACGGGCATGGCGCTTGAGGAGCGAATCGGCCCGGTCGATCTGCGAGGCGATTTCCCATGCGCCAGCCGGACCTGCGCCTTCGGGGCCCAGCCACAAGACCAGATCGGCCCGATCGAGCGCTTCGAGCGCGCGCTCGATCCCGATCGCCTCGACCTCGTCCCCGGCATTGTCGTGCAGCCCCGCCGTGTCGGCAAACAGGAACGGTATCCCGCCGAGCGAAACGGGCCGGGTCAGGACATCGCGGGTGGTTCCGGCAATCGGCGTCGCAATCGCCGCCTCTGACCCGACCAGGACATTGAAAAGAGTACTCTTTCCGACATTCGGCGGACCGGCGATGACCACCCGGTAGCCTTCGCGCAGCACTTCGGCGCAGGGTCGGGCAAGCCAGCCGGAAATTTCCCCTTCAAGCGCCGCGAGTTGCTCGCCAAACTCCGGCGGCAGGGGCGCGACGTCATCCTCGTCGCCGAAATCGAGCACCGCCTCAAGGCTCGCCGAAGCCGCCAGCAGGCGGTCGCGCCAGGCGGCGACCATGGCGGAAAAGGCCCCGCCCGCCATCGCCATGGCCCCGCGTCGCTGCAATTCGGTTTCGGCGCTGAGCAGATCGGCGAGCCCTTCCGCCTCGGCCAGGTCAATCCGGCCATTGGCAAAGGCGCG
>JAYRMP010000095.1:0-10891 GCA_041912655.1 Novosphingobium sp.
TGAAAAACGCCGCCGGAGGCGCTTGCCCTGATCACCCGGCGACCGACAAATCATGCTCGGACGAACCCAGAGCGGTGGCCTCATGAATAGTGCGGGCTAATGAGTCCGGACCCTAATATTGGATAATATTTCTTCAATGGAATTTCGGGATGCGTTGTTAATCAGCGCAGCCCCCAGGGTCATATATGGGGAAGCGCCGCTTGACGTTTCGGAGCGTACCTTGCCGATGCCGGCTTCACCGCTTTCATCAATGAGTAGCGTAAATGTCTCTTTCATTGTGGAAATGATGCTGAAAAATCATTGTTTCTCAAGAAGGTTTCGAAAAATTAACACCTTTCGCGATTGTTCTATCCTGACCTTTACTTGGGGTGGACATTTTTGGGCCTGAAAATCAGGTTCAAATCACTCAAAATTCCTCCCGGTCCAGCTCCCGCAAGTCCAGCTCCGAGCACAAGGCCGCCCGCGCGGCCACCACATCGCGCCACAAGGCCGGGCTGTGCAGCTCCTCCACCGCAATTGCCTCCGGCCAGTACTGGCGCACCACCGCCTCGATCCGGTCCAGCTTCTCGGGCGTGGCGATGAAGCGCGGGTCGACGGCCGCGGGATCGGCCACCACGCGCAGGCGCAGGCAGGCGGGGCCGCCGCCGTTGGCCATGGACTCGCGGAGGTCATGGACGAAGAGGTGGCGGATCGGGCCGTTGCCCGCGACGTGCGCTTGCAGCCAGGCCCACACAGCGACGTTCTCCTTCGCCTCGCCGGGCAGCACCAGCGCGGTTTCGCCGGAAGGCAGCGTCACCAGTTGCGCGTTGAACAGGTAGGACTTGATCGCATCCTCCAGGCTCACCGCGCTGGCGGGCACTTCGACGATCTCCACTTCGGGCAGTTTCGCGCGCAGCTGGGCATAGAGCCCCTCGCGATCGGCGAAGGCCAGTTCGTGCGCGAACAGCACCCGCTCGTTGGCGACGGCGACCACATCGTTGTGAAACGCCCCGGCGGCAATCGCCTCGGCCGATTGCTGCGCGAAGACCGTGCGCGCCGGGTCGAGGCCGTGGATGCGGGCGACGGCTTCGCTGGCCTCGCGGTGCTGGCGCGCGGGGAAGGGGCCGCCGCTCTCGCCATAGACGAAGACCTCGATCCCCGGCGCGTCGTGGCGGGCGCACAGCCGCATGTGGTTGGCCGCGCCTTCGTCGCCGAACGGGGCGGGAACCGGGGCGTGGACGGCGAAGTGTGTAGGATCGGCGAAGGCCAGTTGCAGTTGCGCCAGGGTCTCGCGCCATTCGTGGCTGCGGTGGGGCATCGTCACCAGATTGGCGGCGGTGAGGTGGCAGCGCCCATCGGCGCAATCGGCCCCAGGTGAGACGGTCGCGGCATTGGCCGCCCACATCGACGAGGCCGACAGCGCATTGGCGCGCAACTGCGCCGAAGCCCCGGCCACGGTGGTGCCGAGCTGGCGCAGCCACCCCTCGTCCGGGCGGCGCTGCGGCAGGAAGAACCCCTGCGCCAGCCCCCGCTCGAGATTGGCGCGCATCTTCGTCAGCCCCTGCAACGCGGCATCGCGCGGGCGCGAGACTTTCCCGAAATTGCGCGTGGAAGCGAGGTTGCCAAGGCTAAGCCCCGCGTAGTTGTGGCTGGGACCGACGATGCCGTCGAAGTTGATTTCGGTGATCATGGACAGTGCCTCAGGCGGGAGCGTAAGTGATGGTGTCGCCCACGCCGATCCCCAGCAGTCCCGCCGCCTGTTCGTCGAGCGTCACGCCGTCGCCGCTTTCGCGCACGCAGCCCAGGCAGGCGCGGAAATCGGCGAGGCGCCCGTGGGAGAGGATGTGCGTGGGGCCGTCGTCACCGCAGGGAACCAGCGCCGTCACCGTGGCGTCCTTTGCCTCGCGGACGGTCTTGATACGGTCGGTGTCGGCCATCATCGAGGGGCCGCCGTCGAAGATGTCGATGTAGTTCTGGAAGCGGAAGCCCTCGTTCTCCAGCATGCGCATCGCCGGGCGGCCGGAGAAGTGCGGCTGGCCCATCACCTGCCGCGCGCCTTCGGAAAGGAGCGCGGTGTAGATCGGGTGCTTGGGCATGAGGTCGGCGATGAACTGATTGCCGTGCTTGGCGTTGAATTCATCGGCATCGCGAAAGCTCATGTCGAAGAAGCGGCCCGCAAGTCCGTCCCAGAACGGCGAGTTGCCGGCATCGTCGATCGCGCCGCGCAGTTCGGCGAGGGTGCGGTCGGCGAAGCGGCCGCGGTGCGCGCGGATGAACAGGTAGCGGCTGCGCGCCAGCAGCTTGCCGGTGCCCGCCGAACGCTCGGTGGGATCGAGGTAGAGCCCGCCCACTTCGCTCGAACCATCGAGATCCGTGCACAGGGTGAGCATTTCGGCGCGGAAGGTGCGGTCCAGCTCCTTGGAATGCTGGGTTATGCGGCCGATGCGGTAGGAATAGAACGGCAGCTCCGTGCCCACTTGCGACATGATCTGGCAGGTGCCGCGCACCTTGCCGGTCTCGGTGTCCTCGAGAATGAACACGAACAGGTCGTTGTTCAGCGTGTCGTCCGGCTTGGCGAAGGCCGTGGCGGCGCGGTGCAGCTTGTCCTTCAGCGTGGGCTTGTCCGGCGGCAGGTTGGTGAAGCCGCCGCCGGTGCCCTTGGCCATGCGGTAAAGCGCTTCGAGGTCCTTTTCGCGGGCGGTCCTGAGGAGAAACGTCATGGTGCGAACCCTTGCCTGTCGAGACGGTGCATGACCAGAGCCGTCAGCCGCGCGCGGGCATCGAGCGAATTGGCGAGCAGGAATTCGTCCGGGGAATGGATCGCCCCGCCGAGCGCGCCCATGGTGTCGAGCACCGGCACTCCGCAGGCGGCGATATTGTTGCCGTCGCACACGCCGCCGGTGTCCTTCCAGCGCATGGCCTGCCCGAGATCGGCGGCGGCCTGCGAGACGAGGCCATAGAGCGCCTCGGTTTCCGCGCTGATGGGCTTGGGCGGGCGCGAGACGCCGCCGGTGAGGTGGATCGCAACATCGTGCGCGGCGGCGACTTCGGCAATCGCCGCGTCGATCAGCGCACGGGCCACTTCGGCCAGTTCCGGCGTGCGCGGGCGCAGGTTGAAGTGGAGGATCGCGAGGTCCGGCACCGTGTTGTTGGGCGCGCCGCCCTCGATCCGGGCGGGGTTGACGGTGAGCCCCTCGCGCCGCCCTGCCGCCAGCCGCATTGCGAGGTCTCCCGCCGCGACAATGGCGTTGCGGCCCTCTTCGGGATTGCGGCCTGCATGGGCGGAGCATCCATGGATCACGGCGGCATAGTTGCCCGAGCCGGGCCGGGCGCGGGCCATCGCGCCGTCGGGCAGGGCGGGTTCGTAAGTGAGCGCCGCGATCTTGCCGCGTGCGCGTTCGGCGATCAACGGGGCGGAGGAGAGCGAGCCGGTCTCCTCGTCGCTGTTGATGAGCACATCGTAGCCGAGCGAGGGATTGCTTCGCTCATAGGCGGCAAGCCCCGCCAGCATCAGCGAGAGGCCGCCCTTCATGTCGGCGGTGCCGGGGCCGTGTAGGGTGTCGTCGTCGAGCCAGTCGCAGGTCTGGAAGGGATGGTCCTTCGCATAGACCGTGTCCATGTGGCCGGTCAGGATTACCCGGCGGTTCGCCTGCGGGCGCACCGAGAGCACGAGGTGGCGGCCATGGGCAACGGGGCGCATGTGCCCTTCGCGATCGACTTTCTCGACCGGCGCCGGTTCGTCCAGCCGGACCTCGCCGGGCAGCGCGGCGAAGGCATCGGCGAGCTTGTCCGCCATCGTAGCCAGCCCATCGAGATTGGCGGTGCCGCTGTTGATCGCCGCCCATTCCAGCGTGCGTTCGAGGATCGGTGCGCGCTCGACCGGGGCGAGCAGGTCCTGTTCTTCGGAAGTAAGGCGACTCATGTGCGCAGCTTTCCGGCCAAGGCGCCGGTGTTGCCTGCCGCGCTCGCCGCCTCGAAGCTGGCGACCGGATAGGCGCAGTAGTCGGCGGCGTAGTACGCGCTCGGGCGGTGATTGCCGCTGTCGCCAAGACCGCCGAAGGGCATCGAGCCCGCCGCGCCGGTGGTCGGCCGGTTGCGGTTGACCACACCTGCGCGGCATTCGTGGATGAAGCGCTGCCACAGTGCGTCATCGCCGCTGACGAGGCCTGCGGAGAGGCCGAAGCGGGTGTGGTTCGCCGCGGCCAGCGCGGCATCGAAATCGGCGACGCGGCGGACCTGCAGCACGGGGGCGAAGATCTCCTCGTCGGGCACGCCGACGCCGGTCACGTCGAGCAGGGCAGGGGTGACGAAGGCGCCGCTGCGGCCCTCGATGCCATCGAGGGGGCGGATCACCTTGGCGCCATGTCCAACAAGCCCCGCAACCCGGTCCTTGGCGGCGGCGGCGGCGGCATCTGAAATGAGGGGGCCGAAATAGGGCTCGGGCACTTCGTCCCAAGCGCCGATGATGAGCTTTCCGGCCAGATCATCTACCGCGGCCACCAGCGCCGTGCCGAAATCATTGTCGGGCACGATGAGCCGCCGCGCGCAGGAGCAGCGCTGGCCGGTGGTGACGAAGGCGGACTGGACGACGATCGAGGCGGATTCCTCCACGTCTCCATCCCATGCGACCAGCGGGTTGTTACCGCCCAGTTCCAGCGCGAGGATTACATCCGGCCGGTCGGCGAAGATGCGGCGGAAGTGCGCGCCCGCGCCGGCCGATCCGGTGAACAGCAGCCCGTCGATGGGGCCGGAAACGAGCGCCTCGCCGGTCTCTCGCCCGCCTTGCAGGATCTGGAACACGCCGTCGGGCAGGCCTGCCTCGGCCCAGCATGCGGCCATGGCAGCGCCGGTCGCCGGGGCCATTTCGCTCGGCTTGAACACCACGGTGTTGCCTGCGAGCAAGGCCGGGACGATGTGGCCGTTGGGCAGGTGGCCGGGGAAGTTGAACGGGCCGAGCACCACCATCACGCCGTGCGGGCGGTGGCGCAGCACGGCCTGCCCGAATGGCATCTGGGTATACTTCTCGCCCGCGCGTTCGGCCTGCGCGGTGATCGAGATGCCGACCTTGCCGATCATCGATCCCACTTCGGCCAGCCCCTCCCAGCGCGGCTTGCCGGTCTCGCGGCTGATCGTTTCGGCGAGCGCCTCCTTGCGCGCTTCAAGCGCGGCCCTGAAGCGCTGCACCGCCTCGACGCGCGCCTCCGCCGGCAGCGCAGCCCAGCCGGGGAACGCCGCGTGCGCACGGTGCAGTGCGGCGCTGACGGCAGCCTCATTGGCTGTTTCGCATTCCCAGACGAGTTCGCCACTGGCGGGATCGAACGATTGCAGCAGGGTCATCATGTCCTCGCGTCGCTTAGGGAAAGCATGGTCTTCCGGCTGCAGCATGACAATGGCCGGGCAGGGCGCTTCCGAAAAGGCCGGGCAGTGAAAGCCATGACATCCTCATTATTCAATTATTGCGCGTGGATGGAACATAAGAATTTCGTGGCGCGAAGTCCATGCGCGGTCCGTCAAGGGGCAGGGATAACCTTCGGCGCGCGGCGTGACGCCCCCGCGATGGCGCAGCTCCGCGGGGCAATCCGGCCAGTCCGGTGCTGGACAGGACAGCCGGTTCGCGCTTCGGTGGCGGGCAGCAGAGACGGGAGAAGGAACAGGACATGGCCGCCATCAGCACGGGTTTCATCGGAATCGGCAGCCAGGGCGCGCCGATGGCGCACCGGATGCTGGCGCAGTTCCCGCTAACGGTCTGGGCGCGGCGGCCTGAAGCGACGGCCGAATTCGCCGAAAAGGGCGCCTCGGTCGCCGCGAGCGTCGAGGATATGGGGGCGGCCTGCGATCACGTGGGCCTGTGCGTGGTCAACGATGCCGACGTGCTGGAGATCTGCGGGCGGCTGGTGCCCGCGATGAAGCCGGGCAGCCTGCTGGCGCTGCACTCGACGATCCTGCCCGAAACCGCCGCCAGCGTGGAGGCGCTCTGCGCGCAGCACGGCGTGATGATGGTCGATGCCCCGGTCAGCGGCGGCGCGCCGGGGGCGCAGGCGGGCACGATGACGGTGATGTGCGGCGGGTCGCAGGCGGCGTTCGATCAGGCCAAACCGGTGTTCGAAAGCTTCGGCAAGCTGATCGTGCTCTTGGGCGAGGCGGGCGCCGGTCAGAAGGCGAAGATCGTCAATAACACGCTGATGGCCGCGAACATGGGCCTTGCGCAGGCGGCGCTGCAGGCGGGCGAGGCGCTGGGCGTCGACCGCAAGGCGCTGGCCGAACTGGTCAACGCCAGTTCGGGCAAGAGCTTCGGCTTCGAAGTCTATGCCCGCATCCCCGAGCCGCGCGCGTTCGAGCACGGCGCGAAGATGCTGCTCAAGGACACCAACCTGCTCGCCGCGATCCTGCCGGAAAGCGCGGACACGGCGATGCTGGAAAGCACGGCGAAGTCGTTCCTGCTGCTCGCAACCGGAGAGTGAGGCTGTGAAAGCCATCCGTCTTTGGCATCCTGCGGGCCTCGACAATCTGCGCCCCGACAACATGGTGGCGGCCGACCCGGGGCCGGGCGAGATCAAGGTCAGGCTGCACGCCGCGTCGCTCAATTTCCGGGACCGGCTCGTGGCCGACGGTGTTTTTCCGTCGCGCGATGGCCTGATCCCGCTGTCCGACGGCGCGGGCGAGGTGATCGCGGTGGGCGAGGGGACTTCCGAATTTTCCGTGGGGGACCGCGTCGTCAGTATGTTCCATCCCAAGTGGCTGGACGGGTTCATGGACAGGGCGGCGCTCGACAATGCGCCGGGCGGTCCGGCGGACGGTTTTGCCTGCGAAGAAGCAACGCGGCCTACCACGCATTTCACCCATGCCCCGGCCAATCTGTCGTTCGCCGAGGCAGCCACACTGACGTGCGCGGGCGTCACCGCCTGGCGGGCGGTCATAACCGATGGCCGGGTCAAGCCGGGTGAGCATGTTGTGGTGCAGGGGACCGGGGGCGTCTCGCTGTTCGCCTTGCAGTTCGCCAAGGCGGCGGGCGCGACAGTGATCGCCACGAGTTCTTCCGCCGCGAAGTTGGAAAAGCTGAAGGCGCTGGGCGCCGATCACGTTATCAACTATCGCGACACGCCGGATTGGGGCGCGAAAGTGCTGGAGCTGACCGGGGGGCTTGGCGCGGAACACGTGATCGAAGTGGGCGGGCCGCACACCATCGGCCAGTCCTTCGTGGCCGCGCGCACCGGTGCCCATATTGCCGTGATCGGTGCGGTGGGCGGGTTCGACATCGACACGATGCCATTCGCTATCGTTCAGGCGAAGCGCCTGTGCCTGCAGGCCGTCACGGTCGGCAGCCGCCGCGACCAGATCGAGATGGTGCGCGCCATCGAGACGCACGATATACGTCCGGTGATCGACAGCACGTTCCCGCTGGACCGCCTTGCCGACGCGTTCCGCCATCTGGGAGAAGGCGGCCACGCCGGCAAGGTCGTGATTACGATCTGACCCTAGCCATGCGCTCCGAATTCGTTCGCCAGCGCGGTGGTGATCCGTAGCGACAGCGCATAGGACCGCGCGATCGGGTCGATGTAGTCCTTGTGGATCTGGGCATAGCCCGCCGCGCTGGAATCCGGGTAGTCGCTCGGCTCGTCGATGGCGAAATCGCTGATCGATGGGAAGTGGACCGGGAAGGCGCGGCGCAGCTGGGCGAGACCGTCTTCCACGCGCAGGCTGAAGAACATCTCCAGCACATCGTCGCGGCTGATGTCGTTGGCGCGGCTGAAAGGCGGGACCATCACCGCGCGCAGGAACATGTGCTTGAACAGCGCGATCCGCAGCGACTGGAGCGCGCCGAGGCTGCGGCGGGTGTGCTCGCGGTCCCTGGGCGGGGTTTCGTCGGGGATCAGGTCGAGCAGCTTGTGGAGCTTCATCGCATCGACCCGCAGCCGCGAGGCGAGGCGGCGGAAGACGCCGGTGCGGTCGTCCTTGGTGAGGTATTCGGCCAGCTTCAGGCAGGCGTCCGAAATGTGCTGCTCGTGCCCGCGATAGGGGCGGCTGGCCCAGTAGGCGGAGTTGAACAGCTCGCCATAGGCCGCCACCGTCTTGATCGAGGCAAGCGCATTGGCTGCGCGCACCAGCCGCACGAGCTGGCGTCCGCGCGCGCTTTCGGTCAGCATCTCGGCGATTTCCTCGCGGTTGCCGTCCGACGCGGTGCCCATGCCGGCGATCACGTTCACCGGATAGCCGAGCTGCTGGAGGATCGCGTTGTGCGGGATCGCGCGGATCTGGCGCAGGCTCATCGTGCGGTCGGCGGCGAGGTCCGACTGGCGGCGTGACTTGCGGCTGCCGGTATCGTTGAGCAGACCCAGGCCGAAAGCAGTGATCGCCCGGCTGTAAGTGGCGCTTTCGAGGTGTTCGTGCTGCACCCGGCGGATCGCGCGGTAGAAGTCGAGGCTGAGATCGGTGCGGCGGTAGAACACGTCGGTCGGCGCGCTGGTGTCCGCGCCCCACAGCGGCTTTTCGGCCATACGGGTGAGCGTGGCGAGCGCCAGTTCGTCCGAGCCGAACCACAGGTAGCCATCACCGCCCTGGAACGAGACTTCGGGCTCCAGCCGGATCCCGGCACGGTGGAAGCGGCGGCGGGCCCAGGGCGGCATCTGCCATTCGAAGCGGTCGCCGACGCTGGAAGGATGGCAGCCGCGGCCCATCGATTCGCCGCCGGTGTTGAAGATCAGCGCCGCGACGCCGGTCAGGCCGTTGACCGCCATGGCTTCGGCAAGGCGGCCATGCAGGCGCTCGATCGCGAGCGCTGCGGGAATCTGGCCAACGAAGCGGCCCGCGTCCGAAAAGCCGGTCTGGATCGAGACGCGTCCGCGCTTCTGGGCATATTCGCGGTAGGCCGGTTCGGAGAGAACGGCATCGAGGAAGCGGCCGCCGTGTTCGAGCGCGGATTCGGTCTCGAACAGCGGCGAGACGTCCACCTTGTCCTCGATCCCGAACATCTTGGCGAAGTAGAGCGCGGCGAGGATCGTGGTCGGCTGCTCGCATTCGGCCACCAGCATGCGGATCGGTGCGTCGGCGTCGATGTGGCCGAGGATCTGCGCCATCGCGAGGAACTGGCGCACGGCGGTGCTGTTCTCGATCGCGAGCGCCGCGAAGTTGGACTTGAGCGGCTTCACTTCGGCCAGCAGCTCGCGCATCTTCACCAGAGCGGCCTGGCTGGCGAGACTGAGCTTGCCCGCCGGATCGATGCGGCGGCGGATCGCGTTCTGGAGCTGCGAGGCGTTCACACGGAAGTGAATCCAGCCCATGCCCAGGCCATCGGCGCGCATGGCTGCGGCGGTGACGAGCAGTTTGCACGCCACTTCCTGCCCGGCGTGGCGGGCTTCTTCTTCCAGTTCGGCGATGATGCCGGAGAGGCTGGTGAGCTTGTCCGGGTGCTCCGCCGTCAGGGCATTGGCGGCGGTGGATAGCGCGTCGGGATCGGTCAGGTCGCCGGTGAAGTTGGCCACCATGTCTGCCGTATGCGCCGCCGCGCGGGCCAGCCTGGCGGCGATCTCGGGTTCCAGGCTTTCCAGGCTTTCCGCATAACTGGTGAGGCGCTGCGCCTTTTCCTGCAGGCGGTAGCGGATCGAGGTGGACCAGCCGATGTCGGTGCGCCCGTCCATGTCATAGCCGACCCAGCTGGCAAAGCGCACCGGCATCGGCTGCAGGCTCTTCCAGCGCTTGGGCCAGCGGGTGGCGGCAATGTCCAGCAGGCGGGCGCAGATGCGGTCGCGGGCCTTCTGGCCGCGCGCGATCGCGGCCATGGCCTTGTCGTGCTCGTAATCGAGCGTGATGGTGTCGCGCCCGGCCGGGGCCACGCAGACGGAGGCTTCGCTGTGATCGCCGGTCGAGGCCGAATGGGCGACAGCCTCGGTTTGGGCACTGGAGAGCAGGAACGTGGGGTGCGCGGTGAACACCACATGCGCGGCGGGGCGCTGCCAGCGCACGGCGAACTGGGTGAAGTCCTCCTCGTCCGCAGCGGCGTCGAGCCGCGCGTCGTTTTCGGTGAGCGGGATGGTTTCCAGCACGCGGCCCAGCCGGGCGGCGCGGGCGCGCAGGCTCTCGCACTCCATCTCGGCGACGAGCGCCTCGATCTGGTCGAGGGTCATTTCGCCGTTTTCCAGCTTGCGCGAGAGTTCGAGGCCGAGCTGGAACACCGGGTTGTAAAGCGGCGTCTGCGCGGTCAGTTCATGCAGTTCCTGCAGGCGGGCGTCGAGTGCGGCGACGGTGGTGAGCACCGGGCCGGTCATCGTGCCAGCTCCGAAGCTGCGCGCGCCGCTGCCTCGATGTTCGCCACATCGGGCGGTCCCTTGGGCACCATCCAGCTGCCGCCGACGCAGAGCACCGCATCGAGAGCGAGCCAGCCCGGCGCGTTGTCCATGGTGACACCGCCGGTCGGGCAGAACTTCGCTGCCGCCAGCGGGGCGGAGATCGCTTTCAGCGCGGGCGGGCCGCCGGCGGCCATGGCCGGGAAGAACTTGAGCCGGTCGAACCCGAGTTCGAGTGCGAACATCACGTCGCTGGCATTGGCCGTGCCGGGCAGGAAGGGAATGCCGGACTTCGCGGCGGCTTCGCCGAGCTTGGGTGTGAGGCCGGGGGAGACGATGAACTCGGCGCCCGCGTCGATCGACTTCGCCAGATCATCGGGCGTCAGCACGGTGCCCGCGCCGACCACGGCGCCGGGGACCTGCTTCATCACCTTGATCGCCTCGATCGCGCATTCGGTGCGCAGCGTTACTTCCAGCGCGGGCAGGCCGCCCGCCACCAGTGCCTCGGCAATCGGCAGGGCGTGTGCAATCTGCTCGATCACCAGCACCGGAATGACCGGCGCGAGAAGCATGACCTTTTCGACGGCAGCGGATGAAGTGGTCATTACTGCAGGTGCTCCCTTGCGAAGGCT
>JAYRMP010000096.1:0-1051 GCA_041912655.1 Novosphingobium sp.
GGACGACTTCCGGGACCCAACAGCTTAACCCCGCCGCGGCGCATTCCGCCGTTTTCCGTGGTTTTGGCGCGGTGGGCCGTGGCCGGAATTTAGACCAATTTAACCACGCCATACGGATATTCACACGCACAGGGGGCCAACGATCTCAACATCGAGGGCCAAGACAATGCTGCAATATACCAACTCCCGTCCGCTGCGGATCATCGGACCCAGCCGCGAAATCCTCACCCTGGATAGCCTGCCACCGCCCGACACGACCCGCTGGGTCGCCAGCCGCAAGGCGCAGGTGGTCGCGGCGGTGGAGGCGGGGCTGCTGACCATCGAGGAAGTCCAGCGCCGCTACAGCCTCAGCCTGGAGGAATTCTACGGCTGGCAATATGCGCTTGAGCATTCCGGCATCGCGGGCCTCAGGGTTTCGGCGCGCCAGCAGGAACGCACCCGGCGGCGGGGGCGCCCCTCTGCCGCGAAGGAGCACCAGCGCCGGCTGATGCCGGCCTGACGCTCCATCCGCGCTTGACCGCGCCCCGGCAAAACGGCACCCGGCTGACTGTAACAGATTCAGTCAGCCGGGAGACCCACCGTCATGCAACGCCGCCGCCTTGGCAAATCCTCCATCGTCGTTTCCGATATCTGCATGGGCACCATGACTTTCGGCAGCCAGGCTGACGAGGCCGAGGCGCTGCGGGTGCTCGACGCCAGCTTAGATGCGGGGATCGATTTCTACGACACGGCTGAAGGTTATCCCGTGCCGCCCGATCCCAAGTGGGTGGGCCGCACCGAGGAGATTGTCGGCAAGTGGCTCAAGACCAAGCCGCGCGACGCAATCATCCTGGCCACCAAGGTGTCCGGCCCCAGCCACGTCTGGTTCCGAAGCCCCAAGCGCGAGGGGATGACCGCGCTCGATCGCCGCAACATCATGGTCGCGGTGGAAGACAGCCTGCGCAAGCTCGGCACCGATTACATCGACCTCTACCAGACGCACTGGCCCGATCACGACCTGCCCTATGACGAGACGATGGAAGTGCTCGACGAGCTGGTCCGCGCCGGCAAG
>JAYRMP010000096.1:1061-10683 GCA_041912655.1 Novosphingobium sp.
GGGTGCTGGGCTGCTCGAACGAGACCAGCTGGGGGCTGATGAAGTCGCTCCAGACCTCGGAAAAACTCGGCACGGCGCGCTATCACACGATCCAGAACAATTTCAGCCTCAACAACCGCCGCTTCGAGGACGAACTGGCGCAGGTCTGCCGGATGGAAGGGGTCAGCCTGATCCCCTATTCGCCGATCGCGGGCGGGGTGCTATCGTGCAAGTATTCGAACGGTGCCCGGCCCGAAGGCGCGCGCTTCTCGCGCTATCTGGAAATGGGCGGTCGTCAGGCAGTGATGGCCAACCGCTTCGCCAACGACCGCGCGATCGCCTCGGCCGAAAAGTTCGCCGCCATTGCGCAGGAAGCCGGGATGAGCCCCGTGACCATGGCTGTCGCCTGGTCGAAACAGCACGATTTCGTCGCCTCGACCATTGTCGGGGTGACGGGCATGGGCCAGCTGCCGGAAATCCTTGCCGCCGCCGACATGGTGCTGCCGGACGAGGTGATGAAGGCGATCAACAAGGTCAGCCGCGAAATTCCTTATCCGATGGGCTGAGGAGGCCGAAGCCATGACAATCCATCCTGCCATCGCGCCCGGCAACGTTGCCGTCAGCACCGGCGGCGCCAACGGCATCGGCCTGGCTGCGGCCAGGCGCCTGGCCGGGATGGGAGTGACCGTCGTGGTTGCCGACCGCGACCGCGATCAACTGGCGCTGGCTCGCGAGGCGCTGGGCGAGGGGCATCTCACCATCGAGACGGATGTGGCTGATCCTGCGTCCGTTGCATCTCTGGCGGCACAGGTGGCGACGCTTGGACCGGTTTCGGTGCTGATGAACAACGCCGGCGTTGGGCGCGGCGGCGATGCACTGGCTCCGCGCGAGGGTTGGGACCGGGTGCTGGGGGTCAATCTGTTCGGGGTGCTCAACGGGGTGCAGCAATTCGTACCCGCGATGGTCGATGGTGACAGGCCGGGCCTCGTCATCAACACCGGATCGAAGCAGGGCATCACCCAGCCACCGGGCGACACCGCCTACAACGTCAGCAAGGCCGGCGTGAAGGCGCTGACCGAGGGGCTGGCCCACACTCTCCGCGAAAAGACCGGCGGGCGGGTAAGCGCGCATCTGCTGATCCCGGGCTTCACCTATACCGGGATGATCGCGCGCCATCTGCCACAGCAGCCGCCATCGGCCTGGACGCCCGACCAGGTGGTCGACACCATGCTGGACGGGATCGCCCGCGGTTCGTTCTACCTGTGGTGCCTCGATAACGAGACGACCCGCGAGGTCGACAACAAGCGCGTGCTGTGGAACGCGCTCGACATCGTCGAGGATCGTCCCGCCTTGTCGCGCTGGCATCCCGACTGGAAGGACGCCTTCGCCGCCTACCTTTCCGAGTGACCTAGCTCACCGGAATCATCAGGTGGGCATAGGGCGTTCCGGCCCACATCACATAGGGCGCTTTGGTATCGGGCGCAGGCCCTGAAGGATAACCCTTGAGCGCGGCGGCGGAGCCGACCAGCATCAGGTGCGCGCCGGTCTTGATCCAGTCGCTGCCGGCGGTGGGCGCCTTGGCATAGGGATCGGTGTTGCTGGCATCGGTCCCGCCGGCCAGCATGTACATAACGCCGGGCTTGTCGGTCGGCGGCGGCTTGTGGCCGATCCAGGCCATTGCCCAGTCCATCGCGTTGGCATCCATGCACATCGGGTCGGGGCCGGGCGTCTCGGGATTGTCGGGCATGCAGGTGAAGCCGTTGGTTCCGGCGCGGATCGTCTGCATCTGCCCATCAGCGCCGACGGTGACGATGGTTGCGGCGCTGGACACGGCTGGCGGCGCGGCGGACATTGCGCTGGGAATGGGGCCGCTCGCGACCGGGGCGGGTGCTGCGTCTGTGGTCTCGTCGGCTGCGGGCTGGGAGTCTGCCGAGCAGGCGGAAATTGCCAGTGCGGCAGCGCAGGCAATCAGCAGGTCTGGTTTGGGCATGGCGGGTCGCTCCATAGTCCCGCCGTCCGCAACCATAGCACGGCACGCGCCCGCTGGCGCGCAAAATTGGCTGGCAGGCGCGCGGCGGATGCGGCAAGCGCAGCGCCTGAACCATGACGAACCCCGGCCTTCCGATCCATGCGGTCCTGCCAGACCTGCTCATCGCGCTGCGCGAAGCGGGCAAGGCGGTGCTGATCGCGCCGCCGGGGGCGGGCAAGACCACGGCGGTCGCCCCGGCGCTGATCCATGAGCCGTGGTGCACCGGCACGGTGATCGTCCTCTCGCCCCGCCGCGTTGCCGCACGCGCCGCTGCCGAGCGGATGGCTGAGCAACTCGGCGAAAGCGCGGGCGAGACCATCGGCTACCTGACCCGGCTCGACAGCAAGCGCGGGGCCAAAACCCGCGTGCTGGTGATGACCGAGGCGATCTTTGTCGCGACTATCCTGGACGATCCCGAACTGAGCGGCGTTTCCGCCGTGCTGTTCGATGAGGCGCACGAACGGCATCTCGATTCCGATCTGGGCCTTGCCCTCGCCATCGAAAGCGCGGGCGTGCTGCGCGAGGACCTGCGGCTGGTGGTGATGTCCGCGACCATCGACGGCGCGCGCTTTGCCAACCTGTTGGGCGACGCGCCGGTGATCGAGAGCGAAGGCAAGGCCCATCCCCTCACAATCCGCTGGCTGGGCGCGCGGCCGGACCTCAGGACCGAGGAGGCGATGACTTCCGCCATCCTCACCGCCTGGCGCGAGGAGAACGGCGATGTGCTCGCCTTCCTCCCCGGCGTCGGCGAGATCGAGCGGGTGCGCGAGAGGCTGGCGGACAAGCTGCCGCAGGCGCTGGTCCTGCCGCTGCATGGCCAGTGCGAACCTGCCGCCCAGCGCGCCGCGATCCGCCGCGATCCGGACGGGCGGCGGCGGATCGTGCTAGCCACCGCGATTGCCGAAACCTCGCTGACGCTCGATGGCGTTTCGGTGGTGGTCGACGGTGGCCTCTCGCGCCGGGCGGAGTTCGACAAGGCCGCAGGGGTGACGCGCCTCGTCACCCACCGTGCCAGCCAGGCCGCCGCCGCCCAGCGCGCGGGCCGCGCGGCGCGGCAGGGGCCGGGGGTGGCCTATCGCCTGTGGGAAGAGGCTGCGCATCCGGGCCGCGCGCCGTTCGATCCGCCCGAGATGCTGACCAGCGATCTTGCGCCGCTGCGCCTTGCGCTGGCGCAGTGGGGGGCGGGCGATCCCGCCGCGCTGCCCTGGCTCGACCCGCCGCCCGGTGCAGCATTGGCTGCAGCAAATGCCGCGCTGAAGGCGCTGGGCGCGCTCGATTCCGCAGGGCGGATCACGCAGCATGGGCGCAGCATGGCGGCGCTGCCGATGGACCCGGCGCTGGCCCACATGCTGCTTTATGCTGCGCAGCATGGCGCAGCATCGCGCGGCGCACAGCTGGCGCTGCTGCTGCAGGAACGCGGGCTGGGCGGGCGCAGCGATGATCTGTCCGCGCGGCTCCAGCGCTGGCAGGGGGACCGCAATTCCAGGGCCGAAGCCTCGCGCAAGCTGGCCGAGCGCTGGGCGCAGCGTGCGCGGGGACTGGCGAAGGAGGAAACGCGCGACGATCCTCCCGTCGGTGTGCTGCTGGCCGAAGCCTTTCCCGGCAACATTGCCCGCCGCCGCGACGCCTCGGGCGAGCATTGGCTGACCGCTGCGGGGCGGGGGCTGCGGCTCGATCCCGCATCGCCGCTCGCCCGCGCCGAATGGCTGGCGGTTGGCGAGGCGCAGGGCGAAGCCAAGGGCGCGCGGATCACCGGCGCGATTGCGCTGGACGAAAGCGAGGTCACCCAGTGGCTTGCCCATCGGCTGGAGCGCCGCACCACGCTGCGCTGGGTGGCAGAGGACAAGCGCGTCGAGGCACTGCTCGAAACCCGGCTTGGCGCGATCACCCTGTCGCGCGGTCCCGATCCCGCGCCCGACCCGCAAGCGATCCGCGCCTTCCTGTGCGAACGGGTGCAGACCGAGGGGCTGGACCTGCTGCCGCTCTCCCGCGCCAGCCACGCGATGCTGCGCCGGGCTCGGTTCGCAGGGTTGGCTGCCCTGTCGGACGAGGCGCTGCTGGGGCCGCTGCTGACCCGGCGGATCGATGCGCTCGATCCGGGCAAGCTTCACGAGGCGCTGCGGGGACGGCTGGACTGGAATGCCCAGCAGGAGCTTGAACGGCTGGCGCCCGCCCAGTTCACCAGTCCGGCAGGGACCGCGCATCCGATCGATTACGACGATCCCGGCGGCCCCTCGGTCGAGGTGCGGGTGCAGGCGCTGTTCGGGCTGGATCGTCAGCCCACGTTCGGCCAGCCGCCGCAGCCGCTGCTGCTCAAGCTGACCTCGCCCGGCGGCAAGCCGATCCAGACCACGCGCGACCTGCCCGGTTTCTGGCGCGGATCGTGGCGCGACGTGGTCAAGGACATGAAGGGCCGCTACCCCAAGCACCGCTGGCCGGACGAGCCGTGGAGCGAGGCCCCCAGCCTCAAGACGAAAAACGCGTTCAACCGACAATAACCCGAGCGCAGCAAGGCTTGCCGATTTCTCCCCTCCCGCTTGCGGGAGGGCTGGGGGAGGGCCTGTTCGTCATTCCCCCCCTTGATTCCCTCCGCGATTCGACGCAGGGCAGCGCCATGCCTGCACGTATCTTCCAGCGCCCCAAGAACGCCATGCAATCGGGCAAGGCCCTGCTTGGCCAGTGGATCCTCGAATTCGCGCCGTCCGAGGCGCGCCGTGCCGACCCGCTGATGGGCTGGACCGGTTCGGGCGACACGCAGAGCCAGGTGCAGCTGAAGTTCGCCAGCCAGGCCGAGGCGGAGGCCTATGCCGCGAAGTACGGGATCGAGGCGGAAGTGCACGCAACGCCGCCGCGCCGCCTGAAGATCCAGGCCTACGCCGACAATTTCCGCTGATCCGGCTTCCATCGCTGAAGGAAATGGAGCGGGCGCCCGTTACCTGGGTCGCGCTGTAAGGCACCGTGCACCCGCTCCGACCCTACCCTGGCAAGGGAGGGTATCTCGCTGTCCCGAAGGCCAGGAATGCGCGCAGGCTAACCCGTTTCATCGCTCCGCACTTGCGCAAACGCGACATCGCCGCCATATGCGCCGCCGGGAGTCGGTCGGACGCTTGCGTCCGCCAACCTGGTCAGGTCCGGAAGGAAGCAGCCACAACGGGTTGCGGCGGGTCGGCCGGCTCCTTTTTCCCTGACAATTTTCGCGCCAGCGCCTACCTAGACAGCGATGGACGATTCCCCCGACATCTTTGGTGAAGAGCCCGAGGACGAGGCCCCCTCCGCTGCCGAGCTGGAAGCAGCCGGGCAGTCGTCGATGTTCGGCG
Source organism: Novosphingobium sp. (assembly GCA_041912655.1). GTDB lineage: Bacteria > Pseudomonadota > Alphaproteobacteria > Sphingomonadales > Sphingomonadaceae > Novosphingobium. The sequence continues at coordinate 6,387 of JAYRMP010000096.1, forward strand.
CGCCCGATCCCGCGCCCGCGCCGCCGCCCGCAGTCGCTGCCGCTCCGGCGCAGCCCTACCGCGTGCTCGCGCGCAAGTACCGCCCGCAGACCTTTTCGGAGCTGATCGGGCAGGATGCGATGGTCCAGACGCTGGGCAACGCGATCCGGCGCGAGCGGCTGGCCCATGCCTTCCTGATGACCGGCGTGCGCGGGGTGGGCAAGACCTCCACCGCGCGGCTGATCGCCAAGGCCCTCAACTGCATCGGTCCCGAAGGGCAGGGCGGGCCGACGATCGATCCCTGCGGCCAGTGCGAGCCGTGCCTCGCCATCGCCGAAGGGCGGCACATCGACGTGATCGAGATGGACGCCGCCAGCCACACCGGCGTCGACGACGTGCGCGAGATCATCGAGGCGGTGCGCTATGCCGCCGTCTCGGCGCGCTACAAGATCTACATCATCGACGAAGTCCACATGCTGTCGCGCAACGCGTTCAACGCGCTGCTCAAGACGCTTGAGGAACCGCCGGCCCACGTGAAGTTCCTGTTCGCGACGACCGAGGTCGACAAGCTGCCGGTGACGGTGCTCAGCCGCTGCCAGCGCTTCGACCTGCGCCGCATCCCGACGCCGATGCTGGCCGAGCATTTCGGCCGGGTCTGCGCGGCGGAAGGCGTCGAGGCCGAGGCTGAAGCGCTCGCCATGGTCGCCGCCGCTGCCGAGGGTTCGGTGCGCGATGGCCTGTCGATCCTCGACCAGGCGATTGCCCATGCGGACCTCGGCGGGGAAGGGCGGGTCACCGCCGCGCAGGTCCAGGACATGCTGGGGCTTGCCGACAAGAGCGCGCAGCGGCGGCTGTTCGCGGCGCTGCTGGCAGGCGACGGCGCGGCGCTGCTCGACATGGTCGACCAGCAATTCGCACTGGGGATTGAACCGGTCGCGCTGCTGCGTGCGGCGATGGAACTGGTCCACCGCATCACCGTGACGCAGCTCGGCAAGCGGGCAGACGAGGCGGCTTCGGCCGAGGAACGCACCGCGCTGGAAGACTGGGCGGGCCGCCTGTCCGCCGGGCAGCTTCACCGCCTGTGGCAACTGTTGCTGAAAGGCCACGACGAGGTCCGCACCGCGCCCGATCCGCTGGTCGCCGCCAAAATGGCGCTGCTGCGCGTCCAGCACGCCGCCGACCTGCCCGATCCCGGACAACTGGCGAAGAAACTGGACGAACTGGCGAAAAACGGCGTCGCACTGGCTGCTCCATCTGGATCGGCGCCGGGCGCTCCTGCCGCTGTCGCTCCGCCCGCACCGCAGGGAATGGACTGGGTCGCGCTGGTCGAGCAGGTCGATCAGTCCGGCCAGCTGCGGCTGGCGCAGGTTATGCGCGATTGGGTGCGGGTGATCGCGCTTGCCCCGGGCGAGCTGACCTATGCCCTCGCACCCGGCTATTCGGGCGATGCCACCGGCGAGATCCGCGAAGCCCTGCTGCGCGCCACCGGCGAGCGATGGAGCGTGACGCGTGCCGAGGGCGATGCCCGCCCGACCCTGCGCGAACTGGCCGAAGCCGCGAAGGCAGAGGCCGATGCCGCGCTGCGCGCCCACCCGCTCGTCGCCGCCACGCTTGCGGCCTTCCCCGGCGCGGAACTGATAGCCGACGAACCCGAGCCCCGGGCAGCCGCCCAGGGCCAGCGATGGAGAAAATGACGTGAAGTCGATGGAAGAGATGATCAAGGCGGCCCAGCAGGCGGCGGAGACCATCCAGAAGCAGATGGGCGAAATGCAGGGCAAGCTCGACCAGATCGAGGTCGAGGGCATGGCCGGCGGCGGACTGGTCAAGATCCGCTGCTCGGCCAAGGGCCGCGTCATCGGCGTTGCCATCGACGACAGCCTGCTCCAGCCCAGCGAAAAGGGCATCCTCGAAGACCTCGTCGCCGCCGCCTTCAACGATGCGCGCGCCAAGGCCGATCAGGTCAGCGGCGAGGAGATGGCCCGGATGCAGCAGGGCATGGGCTTGCCGCCGGGCTTCAAGCTGCCGGGGATGTAAGCGGCCCCCGCAAAGGACGCACACTTCCACCTTTCCCCGTTCATGTCGAGCTTGTCGAGACACGTCAGCGCACCTGTGTCTCGACAAGCTCGACACGAATGGCTCGTGGGGGCTGTCATCCATCGGGCGACCGATGACGCCTGTCGATTTCAGACAAGCGATCGACCGCATGTCGGTTCATGATGCCCGTCATAACCATTGACGGGGAGATTACCGATGCGCCGCGCTTTCCTGCCGCTTGCCGCCCTGCTGCTGTCCTCTACCGCCCAGGCCCAGGTGGCCAAGGAAGACCTCGCAAAGCCGCCCGCCAACGCGGTCCACTACGTGATCCAGTCGACCGGCGGGAAGCACGGTGACAGCTGGTCGTGGGTCCTGCCCGATGGCACCCGCATGGCGCGCGAGAGCATGAACCTGCGCGGCCAGGTCTGGGAAATGGACTACACCGGCAAGCCCGGCAAGGATGGCCTGCCGGCGAAGGTGACCGTTCGCGGCGTTACCCCCAGCGGCGATGCGGCGGAAAGCTTTTCGCTGAGCGGCACTTCCGCAGCCTGGCAGAGCCCGATCGACAAGGGCACGTCTGACAAGGGCGCGGGGCATTTCTACACCACTGTCGGCGGGCCGATGGACCTCAACGCCTGGTTCGTCGAGCGCCTGCTGGCCAGCAAGGGGCGGACGCTGCAACTGCTGCCGGGCGGGGCAGCGCGGGCCGAGCGGCTGACCACGCTGACGGTCGGCAAGGGCAAGGCTGCCAAGCCGGTCACGCTGTGGCAGATCACCGGCCTCGCCAACACGCCGATCCCGATCTGGACCGATGCCAGGGGCAGGTTCTTCGGCTCGGTCGGGTTCCTCTCGTGGCTGCCCGATGCCTATGCGGGCGAACAGAAGCGCCTGCTCGACGCCCAGACCGCCGCGCTCGGCGCGCAGGCGCCGCTGCTTTACCAGCGGCTGGTCAAGGTGCCGACGGCGCCGGTCGCCTTCACCAACGTCAAGCTGTTCGATGCCGAGGCGACTGCCTTCCGTACCGCGCAGACCGTGGTCGTCTCCGGCGGAAAGATCACTGCGGTCGGACCGACGGGCTCCACTCCGGTGCCGGCCGGCGCGCAGGTGTTCGACGGCACGGGCAAGACCCTGCTGCCCGGGCTGTGGGACGTCCACATGCATGTCGGCGATGACTACACCGGGCCGCAGGAGCTTTCGCTGGGGGTGACCTCGGTGCGTGATCCGGGCAACAACGATGCCCAGACGCTGGAACGCCGCACCCGCGCGGCGGCAGGCCAGCTGCTGATGCCCAACGTTTATGCCTCGTCGCTGATCGACGGAAAGGGGCCGTACACCGCGCAGGTCGCCAATGCCGTTGGCAGCGAGGCCGAGGCGATCGAGGCGGTGCGAAAGGCGAGGGAAAAGGGCATGATCGGGGTGAAGTTCTACGGCACCTTCGAGCCCGCCTGGCTTCCCGCCGCCGCTGCCGAGGCGAAGAAGCTGGGGCTGCACGTCCACGGCCACGTCCCCCACGGGATGCGGCCCAGCCAGGCGATCGCCGCGGGCTATGACGAGATGACCCACATCAACTGGATCGTGATGGAAGGCGTTCCGGCGGAAGTCCTGCCGGTCAGCAACGGCATCGCCCGGTTCGAGGCGCCGGGCCGCTATGCGAAGGATATGAACCTTGCCAGCCCGGAAATGACCGCGCTGATCCGCACCATGGCGGAGAAGAAGATCTATTCGGACCCGACGATGGTCGCCTTCGAAGGGCTCTACGTGGCCGAGAACGGCGATCTTTCCCCCGCCTACGCCCCGTTCCTCGGCACCTTGCCCCCGGCGGTTGAACGCAGCTTCCGCTTTGGCGGCTTTGCGGTGCCCAAGGACCTGACTCGCGAGCATTACCGCGCGAGCTGGGCGAAGATGGTCGAGCTGCTGGGCCTGATGCACAGGGCGGGCGTGCCGATCGTCGCGGGAACCGATGGCAACGGCGTCGAATTGGTCCGCGAGCTGGAGATTTATCGCCAGGCCGGGATGACCTCTGCCGAGGCTCTGGCGACGGCGACGATCAACCCCGCGCGGCTGGTCGGCAAGGCCGGCGAAACCGGATCCATCGCGGTAGGCAAGACCGCTGACCTGGTGCTGGTGGAAGGCGACCCCGAGGCCCGGATCACCGATCTCAGGCAGACCCGGGTGGTGATGCTGGGCGGCAAACTGCTGAACCCCGATGAACTGCGCAAGGCAGTGGGCTTCTCCGGTCGGCCGCACTGACGAAGCCCTTGCCGGAGCAGGTGTTTCGTATACC
>JAYRMP010000097.1:0-10573 GCA_041912655.1 Novosphingobium sp.
GCTCCTCGCAATGACGACGGTTGTGGCAGAAGCCTTACCCGATCAGCGCTTCGGCGATCTGCACCGCGTTGAGCGCCGCGCCCTTGCGCAGGTTGTCGCCCACCACGAACAGCGCGAGGCCGTGCTCGACCGTGGGATCGACGCGGACGCGGCCGACGTAGACCGGGTCCTTGCCGGTCGCTTCCAGCGGGTTCGGCACGGCGGTAACCACCACGCCGGGGGCCTGCCCCAGCAGTTCCAGCGCGCGGGCCGGGCTGATCGGACGTTCGAATTCGGCGTTGATCGACAGCGAGTGGCCAGTGAACACCGGCACGCGTACGCAGGTGCCCGACACCGGCAGGCCGGGGATGTTCAGGATCTTGCGGCTTTCGTCGCGCAGCTTCAGCTCTTCCTCGGTGTAGTCGTCCTCGCCCAGCACGTAGTTGAGCGGCACCACGTTGTGCGCCATCGGCACGGCCCACTTCTCGGCAGCAGGGAGCAGGTCGTCATGCCCGCCCTGGGCCAGTTCGCGCGCCTTGTCGCCGACGTGGGCGAGCTGGTTCGCGAGGATGTCGATCCCCGCGATCCCTGCACCGGACACGGCCTGGTAGGTCGAGACGGTCAGGCGCTTGAGGCCGGCTTCGTCGTGCAGCGGCTTGAGCGCCGGCATCGCGGCCATGGTCGTGCAGTTGGGGTTGGCGACGATGCCCTTGGGCAGGTTCGCCAGCGCTTCCGGGTTCACTTCGGCGACGACCAGCGGCACTTCCGGGTCCGAACGCCAGGCCGAGCTGTTGTCGATCACCACCGCGCCGGCCGCGGCAACCTTGGGGGCGATCTCCTTCGAGGTCGATCCGCCGGCGGAGAACAGCACGACATCAAGGCCCGAATAGTCCGCGGTGGCCGCGTCCTCGATCGTCACGCCGTCGACGACCTTGCCCGCCGAGCGGGCCGAGGCGAACAGGCGCAGCTGGGCGACCGGGAAATTCCGCTCGGCGAGGATCTCGCGGATCATCGAACCGACCAGGCCGGTGGCACCGACGATGCCGACGTTGAGCTGCTGCCCGGGGGTGAAACGTGCCATCTCTTGCTTCTCCTCAATTCAGGTGGAGCAGCGCGAGGGTTGTTTTCCGAGAAATGGAAGCCCCGCCTGCTCGTGCGGGGCGGGTTGTCCTGGGTGTCAGTCCAGACGCACAACCACAACCGCCGCGCAAAGCGCGATCGGTTTGGTGGTAATAATGGTCTGGGCCAGGCAGGACATGGACCGGGCCGATAGCCATGCGCCCGCGCAATGTAAACCGCATTTCGCAAGTGCAGCAGGAAATTTCGTTACCCGGGCTGCTGGCCTGCCTGCTGGGCGGCGAACTGGTCGAAGGCTTCCACCGCCTGCGCGGCGTACATCAGGCTGGGACCGGCGCCCATGTAGATGGCCAGGCCCATTGTCTCCATGATCTCCTCGCGCGTGGCGCCCTGTTGCATCGCAGCCTTGGCGTGGAAGGCGATGCAGCCATCGCAGCGGATCGCGACCGCGATCGCGATAGCCAGCAGTTCCTTGGTCTTGCTGTCGAGCGCGCCGCCGGCGGTGGCGGCGGTGGCCATCGCCGAGAAGCTCTTCATCACCTCGGGCGAGCCGAGGCGCACTTGCTTGATCGCGGCGGAAAGTTCGCCCGCCATCGCGGGCCAGTCCTTGTGCACGGAGCGTCTCCCCGTCAGGCGCTGAGCGATTCGATGCGGCGCGCGATCCACCACGATGCCGGGAAGGACAATGCCATCCCCAGCGCGGCAGCCAGCGCAATCGGCTTCCAGCCGGGCAGGGCCATGGTCAGAACGGCGGTGACTCCGATTCCCATCAATGCGGTCGAGATCATCGCGTGAAGAATCCACATCAGCCGGCTCATCCTGCCCTCCTGCTTCAGAATATGAGGGTATTCTAATAAAATGCGCGGGCGAGTCCTTGATCGCCGTCAATCACGCACCAGATCAGGCATATGACCATGCCTGATCCTGCCCTGCCCGATCCGTCACTTATCGCCTGCCCGGCCTGCGCCGCGCTCAACCGGGTGCCGCTGGCCCGCCTCTCCGCCGGACCGGTCTGCGGCAAATGCAGGGCGCCGCTGTTCGTCGGCCAGCCGCTCGCCGTCGATGCCGCCGCCTTCGATCGCCACGTGGGCCGGGGCGACCTGCCAGTGCTGGTCGATTTCTGGGCCGAATGGTGCGGGCCGTGCAAGGCGATGGCTCCAGCCTTTGCCCAGGCAGCGAAGGTGCTGGAGCCGCAGGCGCGGCTGCTCAAGCTCGATACCGAGGCGGTGCCCCAGATCGCGGCGCGCTATCAGATCCGTTCGATCCCCACCCTGATCCTGTTCCGGGGCGGGCGAGAAGTGGCGCGCCAGTCCGGCGCGATGCCTGCTCAGTCCATCGTCCAGTGGACGCGCCAACATCTTTGATGCGGAAAAACGGCGCTTTCACAGTTTCTTAGAATATTGCGCCCAAGGCTCCGGCCATGCGCAACAGGGTCGCCACCTTCCTCGCCGCAGCCTGCCGCAACGCCCCGTTCGAACGCGGGCGCTGGCGGATCGGCGCGCTGGCCAGCCGTTTGTTCGAATCCGGACCGCTCCCGCAGGACCGCCGCACGGTCAGCACCCGCCATGGCTTTGCCATGCACCTGTCGTTGGACCAGTTGGTCGACCGCTCGATCTATTGCCAGGGCGAATGGGAGCCGCTGGAAACCGAGCTGTTCCGCCAGGTGCTGCGCCCGGGCGATGCGGTGGCCGATGTCGGCGCGAACATCGGCTGGTTCAGCCTGCTCGCTGCCCGGCTGACCGGCCCGCGCGGGCGGGTTCACGCCTTTGAAGCCAACAGCCGCACCTTCGGCCTGCTGCGCGAGAACCTGTCGCTCAACCTTGCGGCCAATGTCGAGGCGCACCTCTTTGCCGTGGGGGAGGCGGCGGGCCGCGCGCGTATCGTGCACCGCGAGGACGGCAACGACGGCGCCGATTGCGCGCAGGCGGGCGGGGGCAAGGGCAGCGTCCCGCTGGTCCGGCTCGACCAGACGCTGCGCGACGTGCCGCTGCGGCTGATCAAGCTCGACATCGAAGGCTGGGAAGGCAAGGCGCTGCGCGGCGCGTCAGGATTGCTGGAACGACCCGGCGGACCCGACCTGGTGTTCGAATTCACGCCCGATTTCCTGCGCGCGGCCGGTGACGATCCGGCGCAACTGCTGCGCTGGCTGGTCGAACGCGATTACCGGCTGAGCATGATCACGCCGGACGGCCTGCAGGAACTGGACGGCGCAGTGCTGCGCCGCCGCCAGACCTACCTCTACTGCCGCAAGAACCAGTTCAGGCCGCTGCTGCGCCAAGCCGCCTGAGCGCTTCCTCGCGCCCGATCAGCGGCAGCAGCGCTGCCATGTCCGGCCCGTGGTCCATTCCGGTCAGCGCGCGGCGCAGCGGCAGGAACAGCGCCTTGCCTTTGCGCCCGGTGGCCTCTTTCAGTGCAGCGGTGAGCGCCTGCCAGTCCGCGCCGCCGCGTTCCAGCTGGGCCGCCGCCTCACCGAGATAGGCCTTGTCCTCGTCCTCGAGCGGGGGGGCGGCAACCGGCCCGGTCACCACCCGCCACCAGTCCGCCGCCTCGCCGATGTGGGCCAGGTTGGGGCGGATCGCTTCCCACGCGGCCTCGCCCATGCCCGGCGGCAGCAGGTGCGCCACACGAGCATAGGGCAGGCGGTGGACCAGCGCGGCGTTGACGCGGTGAAGTTCCGCCTCGTCGAAGCGGGCAGGGGCGCGGCCGAAGCGCGACAGGTCGAAGGCCTCGGCCAGCGCCGCCGCATCCAGCGCCGGATCGACCGGATCGGCGGTGCCGAGCCGCGCCAGCAGGGCGATCACCGCCTCGGGCTCGATCCCTTCCTCGCGCAGCGCCGCCATGCCGAGCGAGCCGAGCCGCTTGGAGAGCTTGCCCTCGGTCCCGGTCAGCAGCGCCTCGTGCGCGAAGCGCGGCGGCTCCGCGCCGAGCGCCTCGAACATCTGCACCTGCGCGGCGGTGTTGGACACGTGGTCCTCGCCGCGCAGCACGTCGGTGATCCCCATGGCAATATCGTCGATCACCGAGGGGAGGAGATAGAGCCACGAGCCATCGGCGCGGCGCACCACCGGATCGGACATCCGTGCCGGATCGAAATGCTGGGCCCCGCGAATCCCGTCCTGCCATTCGATCGCGGACGCGCGGTCGAGCATGAAGCGCCAGTGCGGGGCCTCGCCCGCTGCCGCCTTCGCCGCGTGGTCCGCCTCGCTCAGCGCCAGCGCGGCGCGGTCGTAGATCGGCGGCAGTCCGCGCCCCAGCAGCACCTTGCGCTTCAGTTCCAGTTCCTGCGCGCTTTCATAGCAGCGATAGACCCGGCCCGAGGCGACGAGCCGCTGGAACTCTGCCTCATACAGGTCGAACCGGGCGGACTGGCGCTCTTCACCGTCCCAGTTGAGGCCCAGCCAGGTCAGATCGGCCTTGATGCCATCGACATATTCCTCGCGGCTGCGCGCCATGTCGGTATCGTCGATCCGCAGCAGGAAGCGGCCACCGTGGCGCTTGGCCAGCAGCCAGTTGTGCAGCGCGGTGCGGACATTGCCGACGTGGAGCGCGCCGGTGGGCGAGGGCGCGAAACGGGTGGTGACGGTCATGGGGTTCAGGCCGAACGGAACGCGTGGGTGATCGGATAGCGCCGGTCGCGACCGAAGTTGCGGCTGCCGAGCTTGACCCCGGGAGGGGCCTGGCGGCGCTTGTATTCGGCAAGGTGGAGCAGCCGCTCGATCCGCACCACGGTGTCGCGCTCGAAACCTTCGCTCACCAGCTGGTCGACGCTCTTTTCATGCTCCACCAGGCCCAGCAGGATGCCGTCGAGCACCGGGTAGGGCGGCAGCGAATCCTCGTCCTTCTGGTCGGGGCGCAGTTCGGCAGACGGGGGGCGGGTGATGATCCCGTCGGGCATCACCGGGCCATCCGGGCCAAGGCCGATCTTCGGCTTGTGCGCATTGCGCCAGCGCGAGATCGCGAAGACGGTCATCTTGTAGGCGTCCTTCAGCGGATTGTAGCCGCCCGCCATGTCGCCATAGATCGTCGCATAGCCGACGCTCATCTCGCTCTTGTTGCCGGTGGTCAGCAGCATCGGCCCGAACTTGTTGGACAGCGCCATCAGCGTGACGCCGCGGATGCGCGACTGGATGTTCTCCTCGGTCAGGTCCACCGCGCGGTCGGCGAAGCTGCCTTCCAGCATCTGGTCGAACGCGCCGACCGCCGGGGCGATCGGGATCGTGTCATAGCGGCAGCCGATCATCTCTGCGCAGCCGGTGGCGAGGTCGAGGCTTTCCTGGCTGGTGAAGCGGCTGGGCAGCATCACGCACCACACCCGCTCCGGCCCCAGCGCGTCGGCGGCGATCGCGGCACAGATCGCGCTGTCGATCCCGCCCGACAGGCCCAGCACCACGCCAGGGAAGCGATTGCGGTCGACATAGTCGCGCAGCGCCATGACCATCGCGCAGTAGATGTCCTCGGGATGGTCGGCGAGGACCGCGATCTCGCCCGGTTCGCAGCGCCAGCCGGCCTTGGTGCGGGTCCAGCGGGTGGTCACTTCCTGCTCCACCCAGTCAGCCATCTGCACCGCAAGGGAGCCGTCGCCGTTGACCACGAAGCTCGCCCCGTCGAACACCAGCTCGTCCTGCCCACCGACGCGGTTGAGATAGGCCAGCGGCAGCCCGGTATCGACCGCGCGGCGCTTGGCCACGCCGTCGATGCGCAGGGTGTCCTTGTCGATCTCGTAGGGGCTGCCGTTGATGCAGATGAGCAGCTCCGCGCCGAATTCGGCGAGGTGGCGGCACACGTCCGGGTGCCAGATATCCTCGCAGATCGGCAGACCGATCATCACGCCGCGAAACACCACCGGTTCGGGCAGCGGGCCGGGCTGGAACAGGCGCATCTCGTCAAAGGTGCCGTAATTGGGCAGCTCGTGCTTCAGCCGCACTTCGGCGACCTTGCCCTGATCGAGCAGGGCGACCCCGTTGTGGAGGTTGCCGTCGCGCACGAAGACGCTGCCGACCAGCATGGCCGTGCCGCCGTCGGCCGTGGCGAGGGCCATTCGCTCCAGTTCGGCGGCGGCGCGCTCGATCAGCGCGGGCTTGAGCACAAGGTCTTCGGGCGGATAGCCGATCAGCTGCATTTCCGGGAAGACGATCAGGTCCGCACCCGCCGCCCGGGCGCGTTCGCGTGCGGCAAGCATCGCGGCGGCATTGCCGGCGATGTCGCCGACCGACTGGTTGAGCTGGGCGAGCGTGATGGAAAGCGTATCGGCCATCCCTCTTCCCTAGAGCCGGTGAAGCGGTTAGCCAATGCAGGAAGAATGGAGAGGACAATGTTCGAACAGGCATTTGATGCGGCCCGCCTTCCCGGCGCGGTCGGGATGATCGTCGACCGCGATGGGGTGCGCTATGCCAGCGCGCTGGGCGTTACCGACGTGGACAGCAAGGCCCCGGTGGCCGTCGATACCCCGTTCCAGATCGCCTCGATGACCAAGGCGCTGGCGACCGTGGCGGCGATGCAGCAGGTGGAAGCCGGGCGGCTCAGCCTCGACGCGCCGATTGGCGAGGTGCTGGCGGACCTCAGGGACGCGCAGGTGCTGACCGGCTTCGATGCCGAGGGCAAGCCGCAGCTGCGCCCCGCAGCGCGGCCCATCACCCTGCGTCACCTGCTGACCCATACGGCGGGCTATGGCTATTTCTTCATTCACCCCGAACTGCTGCAGTATTTCGCCGCCGTGGGCATGCCCGCGCCGGGCTCGCTCGACGGGATCCGCACCCCGCTGCTGTTCGATCCCGGCGACCGCTGGGAATATTCGGTGGCGATCGACTGGGCGGGCCTCGCGGTGGAGGCAGTGACCGGATCGAGCCTGGGCGATTACATGGCGGAGCATGTCTTCGCGCCGCTGGGCATGACCGGCACGGGCTTCCACGATGCGCTCCCGGCGGGCGCGGCGCAGGTCCACGTGCGCGGCGAGGACGGCGCGCTGAAGGTTCAGCCGATGTTCCTGGGCGGGGGCGAATACCACAACGCCGGCGGCGGGCTGATCGGCACCGCGCCGGACTATGCGCGCTTTGTCCGCGCGATGCTGCGCGGCGGCGAGCTCGACGGCCAGCGGGTGCTGAAGGCCGAGACGGTGGCCGAGATGGCGCGCAACCAGGTCGCCCCGCTGCGCGCGGGCTTCATGGGCAGCGCGATGCCGCACCTTGCCCAACCCTATGACACCTTCCCGGACCAGCACACCGGCTGGGGCCTGGGCTTCCTGATCAATCCGGAGCAGGGGCCGAACGGGCGCTCGCCGAACAGCCTCGCCTGGGCGGGGATCTTCAACTCGTACTACTGGATCGATCCGGCCAAGGGCGTGGGCGGGGTGATGATGAGCCAGCTGTCCCCGTTCGGTGACCCCGGCGCGCTCTCCTGCTTCGGCGCACTGGAACGGATGGCCTACGCCTGACCGCATCCGCGTGAATCAGTTCGGCCGCGGCTGCCTCTGGGGCGACCGCGGCCGGACCGTTCCGGCCCGCCTTGCGGAGCGGGCCGGGGGGGGAGATTGACTTAGAGCGCGATCGAGACGCCGACCGAGCCGCGATCCGAAGACCGCTCGCCGTCGCGCACGCCGCGATATTCGACCCGCACCTTGGCGCGCGAGCTGATGCTCATGCCCAGGCCCGCACCGAATTCGAAGGCATCGCCGTTCGAGCTGTCGCTGGCGGCGCGCCAGCTGGCATTGCCAAGGCGGACAAGGCGCGAAGCGGTCTCATCACCATCGATCTGGTGCTGCCAGTTGCCGAAGACCACGCCCTGGATCTTGGTGCCAAGGCCGAAGGCGGCTTCCGCACCCAGCTTGGTGTGGGCGGTGTTCCAGTTTTCCTCGGGCAGGACCAGCGCCAGGTTGGCATCGCCGTTGCTTTCGACCGAGGCCTTGGCCTTGGTGTTGGCAAAGCCGAGTCCCGCCACCGGGCGGATTTCGGCATTGCTGCCCACCGGCACGCTCATCCGCGCCTCGATCGAGCCGTAGAACGTCTCCATGTTGTAGGCGCCGGCCGACAGCTTGGTGCCGGTCAGCAGGTTCATGGTGCGCTTGGTATAGGCGTCGGTCGTGGACCACCCCAGCGTCGCGCCAAGCTGGACCGGGCCAAGGTTGTGCGAGCCATAGGCGAAGAAGGTGCCTTCGCGCAGGCGCGAGGACGAACCCATCGGATCGTCGGCATTGGTTTCATAGTAACCGCCGCCCAGACCGACGCGGGTTTCGGCGGTGTTGAGCAGGTTGATGCCCGAGACGAAGCCATAGCGGTTCGCATCATAGCCATAGGAGGCCGGGGTATCGCCCGCTTCCTGGTGCTGGGCCGACAGGCGGGTCCAGACTGCCACGTGGTTGCGGCCATCGTCGCAGACGCCGCGCTTGCCATCGCCGGCGGCGCGCTTGCCGTCAGTGCCGTCGCAGCCCGCCACGGTGCTCGCCGCGTCAAGCACGGTCGAGGCCGTCTCGCGCGAGGAGACGTTGGCCATCAGGATGTTGTGGGCATGCATTTCGCCCGACATCTGCTGGAAGGCCAGGCGGTATTGCGCCGCGTCCATCCCGTAGAGGCCGTTGAACAGCGACTGGAGGTGGCCGTTGCGGGTGCCGGCGGTGGGGCGCACCGCATCCAGCCCGGTCGCGGCGGCAAGGCCGTTGAGCTTCCAGCCATCGGCCACGCCCAGCGCGGCGAAGCTGCCGGGGGTCAGCACCAGCTGGACGTCCTTGGCATTGTAGAACACGTCGAAGCGGCGGTTGGTGGGCATGCCCGCGGTCGGCTGGAGCACCGAGGCGAACTGGCCGGTCACGCTGTCGGCGGTGACCACGGTGAAGCGGTCGCCCAGCACCGGCGAGAAGGTGTTGTTGCCGCCGGAAATGCCGCGCAGCACCGGGCTGATGGTGCCGCCCGCGACAAAGCCGGCGCTGCCGCCCGACAGGACCAGCCGGTCATACGATCCGGCGCCGCCAGCGGAGTTGTAGGTGCGGCCGTCGATCTCGGTCACCAGCTTGGAGCCGGTGTTCATCGTCACGTTGCCACCGGTCACCTTCAGCGCGCCGATGTCGAAACCGGGGTTGAGCGTGCCGCCGTTGTTGACGTTGATCGGGGCAACGACAGTGCCATTGCCGATCAGGGTGCCGCCGTTGTTGACGTTGACCGCCAGGTTGGACAGCGCGCCGATCACATTGAGAGTGCCCGCATTGACGTCGAAGTTGCCGCCGATCGTGCTGATCCCGCCCAGCGTCAGGCGCCCCGCACCGATCTTGGCAAGGCCGCCGGCGCCGGTGAAGTCACCGGAGAACAGCACGTTGTTGCCATTGGTGTCGATCGTGCCGCCCTGGCTCTGCACGGTGAAGGCGTTGGCGACCGGCCCGGTGCCGTCGGCCTGCAGCGTGCCGCCGACGAAGTTCGGGTTGACCTGTCCGGCGGCCAGTTCCGAAAGGGTGTAGAACGGCTTGGCCAGGTCGATGTCGGGGGTGTTGCCGATCGGGATCAGGATGGTCGAGCCCTTCACTACGTCCTTCGAGGGGTCGAAGGCCACGCCCGCGTTGGGGGTCGGGATCGCATTGCCGAAGCCGTCGACATAGACGTAACCACCGTGGCCGGAATAGAGGCAGTCGATCGCGACAAAGACCAGTTCATAGTCATGGCCGGAAGTGACATCGACATCCTCGACCTTCCAGTCGGTGGTGACGAAATTGCCGGCGGTGCGGAAGATCGACGAGTTCTGCGCAGTATAGGCGCTGTAGGCGATGTTGGTGACGATCGTATTGGTGGTCTTGTCGACCACCTTGATCACGAACGACGGGCTGTCCGTGGCGTCGTGCGACGGCTCGAGCACGGCGTTCCAGGCGTAGTAGATCTTGTTGCCGTTGTAGCCGTTGACCCGCTGCATCAGCGCGGTCAGGTCCTGCCCGCCGTATTGGTCGTTGAGCCGCAGCGAGTGGTTGCCCGCGAACACGGTCGGCGCGCCGGTCACGTCATCGGTGGTGCCCGCATTCATGATCGTGGCGAGGTTGGCGGGGCCGGTGCAGAAGGTTTCATCGACCGGCCAGCCGGAGTTCCAGTAGCCACCGCAGGTGGTCCAGCCGGTTGTGTCGCCGGTTTCGAAGCCGGGATTGGCGAATGCGCCAGTGGAATCGGCAAGCGCAGGCATCGCGGCAGTCGTCGCCAGCAGAGCGGCCAACATGGCGCCGTGGCGTGCGAAAGCGGAACGCGCGGTGCGGGTCTGGTGGTTTTTGGCTGATCGGAACATGGACTGTCACCCCTAATACGGAAAACACGACGGACACGCTCTTCCCGACAAGGAATTGCGGGAAGATCGCCGTAATGCTGGACCATCCCGGTCCAGCGTCATTGACCTTAGACAAACTGGCTAAGGCCTAGTCCGATTAGGTCAGAGGGTCGCGTCCGTCAAGGTGGTGTAATTTCGGCTGTGGCCGTGGGCCATCGTCAGGCGGCTTTGGCGGTGATGTGTAGGGGCTGATTTTCCTCCTCGATCATGGGTTGGTTGAGTTCGGCCATGC
>JAYRMP010000098.1:0-10388 GCA_041912655.1 Novosphingobium sp.
CAAACTCCACCATAACGATGAACCCGGTGGCCACCAGCGACGCCGCATTCCGGGGTGGGGCATGCCCCACCCCGGAATACACCATCGCCTACACCGGAAATTACACCACGAGCGCGGACGCTAACCCGACTGGGAGCCATCGTCAATCGGCAAGCTGCTCGCCTATGCGGTCCAGGATGGGGGGAGTGACTGGCGTACGATCCGGGTGATGGACGTGCGCACCGGCAAGGTGCTGGAAGACGAGATCAAGTGGGCCAAGTTCACTGCAATCGCGTGGATTGGCGACATCGGTTTCCTCTATTCGCGCTTCCCCGAACCGCAGCCGGGACAGGCCTTCCAGCAGTTGAACAAGAACCAGGAGGTTCGCTTCCACCGCATCGGTACGCCGCAATCGGCGGATGAACTGGTCTATGCGACACCCGCCGATCCTGAACTGGGCCATGTAGCGCAGGTGACCCACGATGGCCGCTGGGCCGTGATCAGGACCTCGCGCGGGACGGATGCCAAGTACGAGCTTCATGTGATTCCGCTGGCCGGGCAGAAGATCGAGGCGCGCTGGCCGCGTCCGGGGCAGGAGCATCTGCCTCCCGGGCAATTCGCCCAATCGGGCGGGAAGAGGCCTGCGATTCCGGCTCGCTGGACGGCGACTGCCGTGGTGCGAGGTTTGGAACATGACTGGCGCCTTATCGAAGGCATGGGCGATACGCTCTATTTCGCGACCAACAAGGGCGCGCCGAGGCTCAAGGTGGTGAAGGTCGAGGTTGCCCGGCCGGAACTGTTCCGGGTCGACTGCACGGGCGAACTCGAACAGGCTACCGGCTGCTTCCAGAGCCGCTACAACTTTGTCGATGTTGTACCGGAGCGGCCTGAGACGCTGGACCGCGCCCAGATCGTCGGGGACAGGCTGATCCTGTCCTACCTGAAGGACGCGGCCTCGACTGCAGAGGTGCTCTCGCTCGATGGCAAACCGGTTCAGCGGATCGAGCTCAACGCGATCGGCACGGCTTCCGGTTTTACGGGAAAGCCCGGGGACCCGGAAACGTTCTTCGCTTTTTCCAGCTTCGCGCAGCCCAGCGCGGTCTACCGCTATGACAGCCGGACCGGCGGCAGCACGCCGTTCGCCCTGCCAAAGCTGACGTTCAATCCGGACGACTATGCGGTCGAACAACGCTTTTACGCATCGAAGGACCGTACCCGGGTGCCGCTGTTCCTGGTCCGCAAGAAGGCGCTGGTCGGCAAGCCGCTGCCGACGCTGCTTTATGGCTATGGCGGGTTCGACGTATCGCTAACTCCCGGGTTCTCGGCCACGCGCATGGCCTGGCTGGAGGCGGGCGGGGCCTTTGCTATGGCCAACCTGCGCGGCGGCGGGGAGTACGGCAAGGCCTGGCACGATGCCGGGCGGCTCCACAACAAGCAGAACGTGTTCGACGATTTCATTGCCGCGGGCGAGTACCTGATCGCAGAAGGGATTACGGCCGAGGGCGGGCTCGCGATTCAGGGCGGCTCCAATGGGGGCCTACTTGTGGGGGCAGTGGTCAATCAGCGGCCCGACCTGTTTGCCGCCGCCAACCCGGCGGTGGGGGTGATGGACATGCTCCGTTTCGACCGCTTCACCGCCGGGCGCTACTGGGTGGACGATTACGGCTATCCCGACCGCGAGGCCGATTTCCGGGTGTTGCGGAGCTATTCGCCCTATCACAATATCCGCGGCGGGGTGGATTATCCTGCGGTCCTGGTCACCACGGCCGATACCGACGACCGGGTCGTTCCCGGACACAGCTTCAAATATGCTGCCGCCTTGCAAGCCGCGCCGCTTGGACCAAAGCCGCGGCTGATCCGGATCGAGTCGCGCGCCGGACACGGCTCGGGCAAGCCCACCGACAAAGCCGTGGCTGAAGGTGCAGACATCCTTGCCTTTCTGGCGCAGTGGAGCGGGCTGACGGTCGAAGATCACTCTGTTCATAAAACGGACGACAAACCTGAACGATAGCTAACGCACGAGTTCAGCTTCGCGCCACGGTCGATTCGGTACTTCAACCTCATTGGCGGACCACCCGGTCCGACTCGATTGAAGGATGAACAGCCATGAAGACTCTGTCCAAAGCCCTGGTCGGAACCGTCGCGGCAGGCGCGATGGCGATCTCTTCTGCAACTCCCGCTTTCGCGGAAGGCCGTCACAATGACCGCGATGGCATCAGTGCAGGCGACGTGATTGCCGGGGCGCTGGTGATCGGCGGGATCGCCGCAATCGCCTCTGCCGCGAGCAATAACGACCGGGACTACCGCTACGACCGCGCCGGTTACGGTGACTACGGCTATAACTACGGCACCAACTACAACCGCGGCTACGGCTACGGCTATCGCTACCGCGACAACCCGCGTCAGGCAGTGGAACAGTGCGTCCGCGCTGCTGAACGTCAGGCGAGCCGCTACAGCTATGGCAACGCCGACGTGACGGATATCCGCCAAGTCCGCGACACCCGCTATGGCCTTGAAGTGAAGGGCCGCATCGCGGTGAACTCGATGGGCCGCGGCTGGCGGGGCGGCGATGGCTACTACGGTCGCGGCTGGGGCGGCGACTACCGCGGCTGGAACAGCAACCTGCGCGGTTACGACAGCGGCAACTTCACCTGCCGTTACGATCGGGGCCGGGTGGTCGACATCGACTTCAGCGGCATCCGCGGTCTCTAAGGTGATCCGGCCAGTCGTGCCGGAATGACGACGGGCGGTTCAGGCCACGGAAAGCCTGAACCGCCTAGTCCCAATGCAACAGGGGCAGATGGGCTTCCGGCAGGTGCCGGAGACGGCGCTCCCCCTCTGGAGGGTTCGCAGGAAATGTTCACCAGCTTTCAGCGTAGCGCCGCCGTTCTCGCCTCGGCAGCAGTCCTGTCGATGGCCGCGACGCCGGCGCTTGCCCGCGACCGCGGCTGGGGCGGCGGTTGGGGCGGCCACTATGGGCGGCATCATGACGACGGGATTTCCGCCGGCGATGTGCTCGCCGGGGTCCTGATCATCGGCGGCATTGCGGCGATTGCCAGCGCGGCGAGCAAGAGCAAGAAGGATCGCGAGGCGCGGGAGGCGGGCGATGAATATCGCTATCCGGGCGACCGGACTGAACCTCAGGCCAATAACTCTGCAGATTATGGCCGCAATGGTGCCGACGATCGCCCCGAATGGCGCGAAGGGACCGGCATCAACGGCGCGGTCGACCGCTGCCTCGAGGAGGTCGAGCGGGGCTCGACCAAGGTCGAAGGCGTCGATTCGGTGAACCGCGAAGGCGACGGCTGGCGGGTTGCCGGGCGCACCGGCAGCGGACAGGACTTTGCCTGCACGGTCGATACCGAGGGGCGCATCCGCTCGGTCAGCATCGACGGCCGCGCGCTCTGATTATCTGAACATTAGAAGCCGCGCGTTCGCTCGGGAGCGCGCGGCTTTTCTGTATCTCAGCCCAGCTTGAGTAGGCGGACGATCGCGGTCAGCTGATCGCGGGCGAAGGCCTTGGCGATCTGGCTTTCCGCGACCGCGTTGAAGGCGTGGATCGCGCCCGGGTAACAGTGCAGTTCGACCGGCACTCCGGCAGCGACCAGGCGGCGGGCGTAATCGAGGTCCTCGTCGAGGAACAGGTCGAGAGCGCCGGTACCGATCCAGGTCGGCGGCAGGCCTGACAGATCCTCGGCCAGCGTTGGCGAAAACCAGCCCTTGCGCTCGTCGTCGGCGCCATAGTCGCCGCGCAGCGCCTCCCACCCGAACACGTTCGATTCGCGGGTCCAGATGAATTCGCCGGTCGTCGGGTTGCGCCAGGGGCAGTCCGGTCCTCCAGTGCGGTGGTCGAGCATCGGATAGGTCAGGATCTGTGCCGCGAGAGCCGGTCCGCCGGTGTCGCGCGCCATCAGCGCGGTTGCCGCCGCGAGCCCGCCGCCCGCGCTCTCGCCGATGATCCCGATCCGCGCCGGATCGACACCCAGTTCTGCGGCATTGGCCGCCAGCCAGTGGAGCGCGGCCAGGCAATCTTCCTGCGGGGCGGGGAAGGGGTGTTCTGGCGCAAGCCGGTATTCGACCGAGGCGACTGGGATACCCAGCGCCGCTGCCGTGCCCGACGGCCCGTGCTGCATCGACTTCGCCGAACCGATGATCATCCCGCCGCCGTGGACGTGAAGCAGGGCGGGGCGGTCCTTTGCCCCGGGGGCGGGGTCGTACCAGTAGATCTCCAGCGCGCCGCCCGGACCGGGAATCGTCTTCACTTGCGGCGCCAGCGGTGGATCGCCAAGGAAGGCGAAGCGCTCGGCCGAGGCGATCCGCGCCTGCGGCAGGGTCTCGCGGGTAAAGCCCGTGAAGGGCATCAGATCGATCAGCGGTAGCACTTCCGGATCGACGAGGTGGCGGGTGGTCATTGGCATCCCCTGGTTGTGTCGGGGCGCAGGCTAACATCCGGGGAAAGTGGCGAACAACCCGCTTTTGTCGCGCCCCGGTAATCCCTATCTCTCGCCCATGCCCCGCAATCCCACTCCACCCGACCG
Source organism: Novosphingobium sp. (assembly GCA_041912655.1). Taxonomy (GTDB): domain Bacteria; phylum Pseudomonadota; class Alphaproteobacteria; order Sphingomonadales; family Sphingomonadaceae; genus Novosphingobium. The sequence goes on from JAYRMP010000098.1 coordinate 4,518, forward strand.
GCAGAGCGAGGAACGCTTCAACGAAGAGCGGGCCACCTACACCATGAAGGGCAGCCAGCCCGATCTCGACGCCGGGGTCTCGGCGATCCGCGAGGTGCTGGCCACGCTGAAGCCCAAGCCCGGCGTTTACCGCATGCTCGATGCGCGCGGCGACGTGCTCTATGTTGGCAAGGCGCGGGCGCTGAAGAACCGGGTGGCCAATTACACCCAGGTCGAGCGGCTGCCGCTGCGGCTCAAGCGGATGGTGGCGCAGACGCGGGCGATGACCATCGTAACTACCAATTCCGAGGCCGAGGCGCTGCTGCTCGAAGCGCAGCTGATCAAGCGCTATCGCCCGCCCTACAACGTGCTGCTGCGCGACGACAAATCATTCCCCTTCATCCTGCTGCGCGCCGATCACGACTTTCCCCGGATCACCAAGCATCGCGGCGCGCGGCGGGCCAAGGGCAATTACTATGGCCCCTTCGCCAGTGCGGGTTCGGTCAACACCACGATCAATGCGCTGCAGAAGCTGTTCCTGCTGCGATCCTGCACCGACAGCTTCTTCGCCCGGCGCGATCGGCCCTGTCTGCTCTACCAGATCAAGCGCTGCTCAGCGCCCTGCGTCGGGCGGATCGATGCGGCGGGCTATGCCGAGCTCGTGGGGGAGGCGAAGGACTTCCTTGGCGGACGCAGTTCGGCCGTCCAGGCCAAGATCACCGCGCAGATGGAGGAAGCGGCAGAAGCGCTCGACTTCGAGCGCGCGGCCATGCTGCGCGACCGGCTGCGCGCGGCGACCTTCATCCAGGGCAGCCAGGCGGTGAACGCCGAAGGCGTAGGAAATGCCGACGTGTTCGCGGTTGCCCAGCGTAATGGCCAGTTCGGCGTGCAGGCCTTTTTCATCCGGGGCGGGCAGAACTGGGGCCACCGCGCCTTCTTCCCGGCCCATACCGAAGGGCTGGACGAGGCAGAGGTGCTGACCAGCTTCCTCGCCCAGTTCTACGAGGAAGTGCCGCCGCCGCGCCTGATCCTGACCGACTGCGCGCTGCCGGAAGGCGCGCTGCTGGCCGAGGCGCTGGCCGGGGCGGCGGGCGGCAAGGTCGAGATCTCCGTGCCCCAGCGCGGCGACCGCCGTCGCCTGATCCAGCAGGCCGTCCGCAATGCCGAGGAAGCGCTGGAGCGGCGCCAGGCCGAAACCGGCACCAAGGCGCGGCTCAACCGGGACCTCGCCGAATTCCTCGAACTGCCCGAACCGCCACAGCGGATCGAGGTGTACGATAACAGCCACGTCCAGGGCGCCCATGCGCTGGGGGCGATGATTGTCGCGGGACCGGAAGGCTTCGTGAAGGGCCAGTACCGCAAGTGGAACATCAAGACGGCGCAGACCAACGATGACTTCGCGATGATGCGCGAGGTGTTCCAGCGCCGCTTCGCCCGCGCGCAGGATGAAGATCCTGATCGCGATGGCGGGATGTGGCCCGACCTCGTGCTGATCGACGGCGGCAAGGGCCAGATGAGCGCGGCGCGCGACACGCTGGAGGAACTGGGCATAGAGGACGTGCCGCTGATCGCCATCGCCAAGGGGCCGCACCATGGTCGCGAGGGGCGCGAGGTGTTCCACTTCCCCGACGGGCGCGAGAAGATGCTGCCAGTCAATTCGCCGCTGCTGTTCCACCTCCAGCGGCTGCGTGATGAGGTCCACCGCTTTGCCATTGGGGCGCACCGCGAGAAACGCAGCCGGGCGATCACCGCCAGTCCGCTTGACGAGATTCCGGGCATCGGTCCGGCTCGCAAGCGGGCGCTGCTGCTTCACTTTGGCACCGCGGGCAAGGTCCGCGCGGCGGCGTTGGAGGACCTGCAACGTGCGCCCGGGGTCAGCGCGGCGGTTGCCCAGGCAGTTTACGATTTCTACCATCCCGGCGGTTAGGCCGTTCGTTTCAAAGGAGAATTGCAGATGAGCAACAGTCCGTGGAGCCACAGCCGCAGCGCCAGCAGCGCCGATGACATCGACTTTGAGATCAAGGGCCAGGAACTCCAGTTCCTCGAAATCGAACTCGATCCCGGCGAGAGCGCAGTGGCCGAAGCCGGCGCGATGGTCTGGAAAGACGCCAGTGTCCAGATGAGCACTGTGTTCGGCGACGGCAAGGGCGGCGAGGGCGGTTTCATGGGCAAGCTGCTGGGCGCGGGCAAGCGGCTGGTGACCGGCGAAAGCCTGTTCACCACGGTCTATACGCACCAGGGCCAGGGCAAGGCGCGTGTAGCTTTTTCCGCACCGGTGCCCGGGGCGATCCTGCCGATCAAGCTCGACCAGGTCGGCGGTGCACTGATCTGCCAGAAGGACAGCTTCCTCGCCGCCGCGCGCGGCGTATCGATCGGTGTCCATTTCCAGCGCCGCATCCTGACCGGCCTGTTCGGCGGCGAGGGCTTCATCATGCAGCACCTGTCGGGCGACGGTTGGGTCTTCGTCCAGATGGGCGGCACCATCGTCGAGCGCCAGTTGGCGCCGGGCGAGGAACTGCACGTCGATACGGGCTGCATCGCGGCGATGACCGCCGATGTCGATTTCGACATCCAGACGGTCGGCGGCGTCAAGTCGATGCTGTTCGGCGGGGAAGGGCTGTTCTTCGCCCGTTTGCGTGGTCCCGGCAGGGTGTGGATCCAGTCGCTGCCGTTCTCGCGCCTTGCCGGGCGGATGCTCGCTGCGGCTGGCAGCACCGGCGGGCAGAACCGGGGCGAGGGCTCGCTGCTCGGCTCGCTCGGCAACCTGCTCGATGGCGATTGAGGGCAGGCGTCCGGTTCGTTAGGTTCTTCAGGCAGTTGAGTCGGAGGAACGGGGCATGATGGGACGGCAGCGGCGATTTGCGATTGGTGCAGCACTGGCAGGGCTGGTCTGCGCCAGCGTCCCCGCCGCCGCCCAGAATCTCGGCACCTACGAAGGCGTGATCGAGATCGAGGGCGTCCAGCATGGCCCTGAAGTGCGCTACAAGGCCCGGATCAGGGTGTTGATGCCGGTTTCCTCACGCGACAGGAACTCGATCGATGCCGAGTTCCTCGCCGGAGAGGCTCCGCAAGGGAAGATCGACATCCTCGAGTGGGAGGAGAGCGACAAGGACAAGAGCCCCGATTCAGAAGGCGTGCGCAACTCCTACCGCTGCAGTCTGGCGGCGCCGACAACTGTTCCGGCTACGGTTCAGGGCGTGCTCAACGTCGATACGGCGAACATGGAGCATACCTGGTCGATCTCGGTCGTTTCGATGGACGATGCAGACTTCAATTGCGTCCATTCCCGCTCCGGGCCCTACAAGAACCGCAAGGGCTTTGCATTCAGCACCGGAACCGGGGTGCCTGGCAATCAGTCCGACAATCCCCAGCGGATCGGCAGCCCATCGCACATCATGGGCCAATACGTGCTCGATCCCACCGAATACACCGATGGGGAGTTCGGACCGATCAACCAGAAGTGGGAGTTCACCCTGAAATAGGCAATCAGTTCCCGGCGTCGATCAGCGCCTGGACCTGCTTGTAGAAGGCCTCGCGCGCTTCAGGTTCGGGGCCCTTGGTGGCGCGGGTCCAGTCGGCGTTGCTGGCGATCACCAGGCGGCGCTTGGGATCGATGAAGATGCCCTGGCCAAAGATGCCCTGCGCGGCGACCGAGCCGTCATCATAGGTCCACCACTGATAGCCGTAGCCCTTGCCGGAATTGCCGATGTCCTTCTGCTTGACGGTCGCCTGCGCGAACCAGTCCACCGGCACGATTTGCTGGCCGCCGGCCTTGCCGCCTGCCAGCACGAACAGGCCGAAGCGAGCATAGTCGCGTGTGGCTGCCTGGAGGCAGCATCCCGCGATCTCCTGCCCGGTCTTGCTCAGGAGCCAGGTGGCGGGGGCTTCCATGCCGGCGGGCTGCCAGATCTTTTCCTGCAGGTACTGCGCCAGCGGCTTGCCGGTGGCCGAGCTGACCAGCACGCCGACCAGGTTGGTTTCCCCGGTGTTGTAATGCCACACCTTGCCCGGCGGATGGGCGCGGGGCAGCTTGCGCATGTAGCTGACGGTGGCATCCATCCCGGCTTCGGGTTCGGCGTTGTTGAACTTCGCCACGTCGGCATTGGGGTCCTCGTAATCCTCGTTCCACCGGACGCCCGAGCTCATGGTCAGCAGCTGGCGCACCGTGACATCATCGTAGGCCGAACCGCGCAGGCCGGGGACGTACTGGCTGACCTTGTCGTCGAGGCTCCTGATCTTGCCGTCCTGGATGGCCGCGCCGACCAGCGTCGAGGTGAACGACTTGGCAACCGAGAAGCTGGTCCAGCGCCCCTTGGCGTCGAACCCCAGACCGTAGCGTTCGAACCGGACCTTCCCGTCCTGCAGGATCACCAGCCCTGCGGCGCGCTGTCCGGCCATGTACTGGTCGACGCCCGGGATTGCCAGCGGCTTGCCCGCCGGTAGGGGCAGCGGCGTGGCCGAGGGCGCGATAGTGTTGGCCTTGGCGAGGATGGGCAGGCGGTCCATCGCGCGGAAGGCCGCGTCGCGCTGGTCTTGCTTCCACATCAGCACATCGCGGTCGGTCGGCATGGCCGCCAGCAGTCCGCGCGTTTCCGGATCGAGGTTGGCGAACCACGCCCCGCCCGCAACCAATGCGGCGCCCAGAGTGCCGAGCAGAACCGTGCGCTTCCTCATCCTTGCCTCTCCCCCTGTCTTACCGGTCAGCCCTTTGGCTTGATCTCCCGGATCAGTCCTTCCTGCGCTGTCTCCGCCACCAGGTGACCATCCGCGCTGAAAATCCGGCCGCGATTGAGCCCCCGCGCACCGCCAGCCCAGGGGCTGTCGGTGGAATAGAGCAGCCAGTCATCGGCACGGAAATCGTCGTGGAACCAGACCACGTGGTCCAGGCTCACGCCCATGAGGTTGCCCACGGTCCAGGAAAGCCCATGCGGCAGGGTGCAGGTGCCCAGCAGCGACATATCGCTGGCATAGGCCAGCACCGCGCGGTGGATACGCGGATCGTCGGGCAGGGGCGCGCAGGCGCGGAACCAGGTGTTTGCGCGCGGCTCGCTGGGCTCGGCGCCCATCCAGTGCCGCTTCTCGACCGGGCGCAGTTCGATCGGGCGCGGGGCGATCATCTGCGCGCGCTTGTCCTCGGGAACGAGGTGGAGATACTGCCGCCGCAGATCCGCCTCGCTCGGCAGTTCGTCGGGCCGGGGGACATCGGGCATCGCATCCTGATGGCGCGGCCCCTCTTCGCGGCGGTGGAACGAGGCGACGAGGTTGAGGATCGGGGTGCCCAGCTGGCTCGCCACGACCCGACGGTTGGAGAAACTGCCGCCGTCGAGGTCGCGTTCCACCTTGAAATCGATCTCGTGATCCTCGCTGCCGCCGCGCAGGAAATAGGCGTGGAGCGAGTGGACCGCGCGGTCCTCTGCCACGGTGCGTTCGGCTGCGGCCAGCGCCTGGGCGATCACCTGCCCGCCGAACACCCGGCCGACGCCGCCGCGCTTGCGGCGACCGGCGAAGTGGCCTTCCTCTGCACCGGGCTTGACGTCCAGCAGCTTGACCAGCCAGCGGACCAGTTCTTCCGAAGTCGGTTGCTTATCCATACCCTTTTGCCTTTGCGGCAAGGGGCCGGGCTGCGTCAACCGGTTGGCGCGTCGATTCCCGTGGGATTGCGCCCCAGTTCCGCGCGCACCAGCTGGCCGAACAGGGCGCGGCGCAAGGCGCCGCCGATGGCGATGGAGATCCGTCCGACCCGCCGCCGCTCGCGCCAGATGTGGTCGATCATCGGGTGGTCGGCTGCGGCGCAGCTGTCGCACCAGTCGATCCCCGGGCGGTCGAGCAGCGCCAGGTTCTCGCGCTGGAGCAGCACTCCGGGCGAGAAGCGCGCATAGCGCTCGTCGAAGG
>JAYRMP010000099.1:0-10029 GCA_041912655.1 Novosphingobium sp.
GGCATGGCCGAACTCAACCAACCCATGATCGAGGAGGAAAATCAGCCCCTACACATCACCGCCAAAGCCGCCTGACGATGGCCCACGGCCACAGCCGAAATTACACCACCTTGACGGACGCGACCCCTCCACGTTCCCCGCGATCGGACTGCGGGGTTCATCGCACCTTGGGTCGACGGGGGCGGAGGAGCCATCCCGACCATGGTCGCACCTCTACGACCTTGGTCTAGGTCCCGCTGCGTGCCAGCGCGGGTAAGGATTGGTCATAAAACCATTGGCAGAGGAGAGTCGGACCATGGCGGAAGCGCTCTATCCCGTTCCCGCGAACTGGGCGGATCAGGCCCTGATCGACGAGGCGCGCTATCACGAGATGTACCGCGCATCGGTGGAGAACCCGGACGCCTTCTGGCGCGCCGAGGCCCAGCGGATCGACTGGATCCGCCCGTTCGAAACCGTCCGGCAGACCAGCTTCAACGAAGCCGACTTCGGGATCCGCTGGTTCGCCGAAGGCACGCTCAACCTCTGCGCCAATGCGCTCGACCGGCATCTTGAGGAACGCGGCGATACGGTCGCGATCCTGTGGGAGCCGGACGATCCGGCCGATCCCGAACGCCGCATCACCTATCGCCAGCTGCACGAGGACGTGTGCCGCTTCGCCAACCTGCTGAAGGCGCGGGGGGTGAACAAGGGCGATCGGGTGACGATCTACCTGCCGATGGTGCCCGAGGCCGCCGTCGCCATGCTCGCCTGCGCGCGGATCGGGGCGATCCATTCAATCGTCTTCGCCGGTTTCAGCCCCGAGGCTCTGGCCGGGCGGATCGAGGACTGCGACAGCCGCATCGTCCTTACCGCCGACGAAGGCCTGCGTGGCGGCAAGCGGGTGCCGTTGAAAGCCAATGTCGACGAGGCGCTGGGCCACTGCCCGGCGGTCGATACCGTGATTGTCCTCAGCCGCACCGGGGCCGAAGTGCCCATGCGGCCGGGTCGCGACGTGGACTGGGCGGAGGGAATCTCTACCCAGTCCACGTTTTGCCCGTGCGAGGAAATGAACGCCGAGGACCCGCTGTTCATCCTCTATACCAGCGGGTCGACCGGCAAGCCCAAGGGCGTGCTCCACACCACCGGCGGCTACGCGGTCTGGGCCTCGATCACCCACCATTACGTGTTCGATTACCGCCCCGGGCAGATCTACTGGTGCGCGGCGGACATCGGCTGGGTCACCGGGCATTCCTATGTCGTCTACGGCCCGCTGATGAACGGCGCGACCACGGTGATGTTCGAGGGCGTGCCCAACTTCCCCGATCCCAGCCGGTTCTGGCAGGTGGTCGACAAGTTTGGCGTGGAGATTTTCTATGGCGCCCCCACCGCGCTGCGCGCGCTGATGCGCGAGGGCGACGATTGGGTAAAGGCGACCAGCCGCAAGACCCTGCGCCTGCTGGGTTCGGTGGGTGAGCCGATCAATCCCGAAGCCTGGGAATGGTACCACAAGGTGGTGGGCGAGGGGCGCTGCCCGATCGTCGACACCTGGTGGCAGACCGAGACCGGCGGCACCATGATCACCCCGCTGCCCGGCGCGACCGCACTCAAGCCCGGCTCCGCCACCCGCCCATTCTTCGGGGTGCAGCCGCTGCTGCTGGATAACGAGGGCACGGTGATCGAGGGCGCGGGCGATGGCTGCCTGGTCATCGCCGACAGCTGGCCGGGGCAGATGCGCACGGTCTGGGGCGATCACGAGCGTTTCTTCCAGACCTATTTCAGCACCTTCAAGGGCTATTACTTCACCGGCGACGGCTGCCGCCGCGACGCGGACGGGTACTACTGGATCACCGGGCGGATCGACGACGTAATCAACGTCTCGGGCCACCGGATGGGCACGGCGGAAATCGAAAGCGCGCTGGTCGCCCACGCCAAAGTGGCGGAAGCCGCCGTGGTGGGCATGCCGCACGACATCAAGGGGCAGGGCATCTATGCCTTCGTCACCACCAACGCCGATGTCGAACCTGACGAGGCGCTGCGCCGCGAGCTGGTGCAGTGGGTGCGCCACGAGATCGGCCCGATCGCCACGCCGGACGTGATCCAGTTCGCCCCCGGCCTGCCCAAGACCCGGTCCGGCAAGATCATGCGCCGCATCCTGCGCAAGATCGGCGAGAACGACGTTTCGAATCTGGGCGATACCTCGACCCTTGCCGATCCGTCGGTTGTCGATCATCTTTTGGCCAATCGGCCCTTGCTGGAGAAGGCGTGAGCGAAACGGTTCTCATCGCGGACGATCACCCGCTGTTCCGCCAGGCGCTCGCCCTGGCGGTGGGACAGGTGCTGCCCGGGGCGCGGGTGGTGGAGGCGGGGACCCTGGCCGCCGCCGCCCATGCCGCGACCGTGGCGGAAAGCCTGCGGCTGATCCTGCTCGACCTCAAGATGCCGGGGGCGGTCGGCTATTCCGGCATCGCCATGCTCCACGCCGAATGCCCGGACGTGCCGATCCTGGTCGTCTCCAGCGCGGAAGGCGCGGCGGCGGCGGAAGAGGTGCGGGCCTTTGGCGCGATCGGTTTCCTGTCCAAGGACAGCGACCTGTCCGCCATCGAGGCCGCGATTGCCGGGGCGCTGGGCGGCCGTGCGCCGCGCCCCGCCGCCGCGCAGACACCGCTCGACACCATCCGGAGCGAGGTGGCGCAGCTTACCCCGATGCAGATCAAGGTGCTGCTCGCCGTGCTCGATGGCCAGCTCAACAAGCAGATCGCGCACAGCCTGGGGATCAGCGAGGCGACCGTGAAGGCGCACATGACCGCGATCATGCGCAAGCTGGACGTCAGCAACCGCACCCAGGCGGCGCTGGTGGCGCGTTCGCTAGGGCTGGACCTTCGGCACTGACAGATCAGCGATGGCCCGCAGCAGGGCCTCGGGATCGACCGGCTTGGGCAGGACGGCAATTCCCATCGCCCGCGCGCGCGCCAGCATCGCCTCGCCGCTTTCCGCCGTCAGCAGCAGTGCCGGCAGGCCGGGGCGCCGCTGGCGCACCGCGTTGATCAGCGACAGCCCGTCTTCGCCATCATCGAGGTGGTAGTCGACCAGCATCAGATCCGCGTCGGCGCAATGCTCCAGCGCGCTTGCAATCGAGCGCGCACCGCGCGGCTGGTGGCCCAGTCGTTCCAGCAGCGCGCAGCTCGCCGCGACGATCCGTTCGTCATTGTCGATCACCAGCACGCTCGATCCCGCCACCGGCTCGCGGCTTGCCTCATCGCGGACGCCGGGTAGAGCAGGCGATTCCTCTTCAACGGGCGCCGCCATGGCCGGAAGGATCAGGCTGAAGCGGCTGCCCTTGCCGGGCACCGATGCGACATCGATGCGCCCGCCCAGCAGCCGGGTGATTCGCTCGACCAGCGCCAGGCCAAGGCCGAGACCTTCGACCTCGACCTCGCCCAGCCGGGTGAATTCGCCGAAGATCGCGTCGATCTGGCCGGGAGCGATGCCGACGCCGGTGTCGATCACGTCGATCCGCCAATCGTCGCCCCTCCGCCGGGTGCCGATCAGGATACCGCCGGCGGTGGTATAGCGCAGCGCGTTGGTGATGAGGTTCTGGAGGACAGAGCGGAGCAGACCGGGATCGGTCGCGACCGCGCCGGGGCAGGGGCCGATCCGCAGCTCGAGCCCCTTTTCCTCGGCCAGGGGGCGGAAGCTCGCTGCAAGGTCGGCCACGAAGCTGCGCAGCGCGACGGGTTCCGGGCGCGGGCTGACCCCGCCCGCGTCGATCTTGGAAATGTCGAGCAGCGCGCGAAGCAGGTCCTCGGCGGCAACGATCGCGCCACCGACATGGCGGACCAGGTCCCGGGCCGAGCCGCTGGCGTCACGTTCCAGCGCGGCCGTGAACAGCCGCGCGGCGTGGAGCGGCTGGAGCAGATCGTGGCTGGCGGCGGCAAGGAAGCGGGTCTTCTCGCGGTCGGCCCGGGCGAGGCGGCGGTTGGCTTCGCTCAGTTCGCGGGTGCGCTCAGCGACGCGATGCTCCAGTTCGTCGAGCGTGCGCTTCAGTTCCTCGCGCGCGCGGGCCTCGCCGGTGATGTCGGTGAAGCTCATCACATAGCCGCCGCCCGACATCGGCCCGCCCACCGTCTTGATCACCCGCCCGTCATAGCGCCGCCGCTCGAAGCTGTGGTCCAGCCGGCGGCGCAGGTGATCGAGCCGCTTCTGCACGTGGTATTCGATGTCGCCCGGGCCGAAGTCGCCGTGCCGGGCATTGTGGCGGATCAGGTCGGCCACCGGCACGCCGACGCGGACCATTCCGGGGGGATAGCCGAACAATTGCTCGTAGCGGCTGTTCCACGCCACCAGGTTGAGCTCGGCATCGACCACGCTGATCCCCGCGTCGATGTTCTCGAAGGTCTCGGCCAGCAGCTGGCGCGAGAAGCGCAGCGACTGGCCGCCCTCGTCGAGCAGGCGGGTGACGTCGGCGAGGCTCATCTGCCCGCCGGCCAGCGCCGAGGCGACCAGCGAGCGGGCCGAGGAAATGCCGACCACTCCGGCAATCAGCTGCTGGGCGCGCCCGGCATGACGCCGGTCTATCGGAGTACCGCGGCGCGCGGCGGGGAATTCCCGGTCGGCGCGTTCCTGCCCGACGAAGCTGGAGGTCAGCTGGACCAGATCCTCAAGGTCGGAGACCTGCCGGTTGGAGCGCAGCAGCAGCGGCAGCGGACCGCCGGGTGCGCGGCGCGCGGCGACCAGCGCAAAGACCAGCAGGTTGGCGCCCAGGCTCCAGGCGACGCCGTGGACCAGCGGGCTGGCCCGGCCGATCCCGAACAGGCGCAGCGGATCGAGCGCCCCGGCGGCCAGCCAGTCGAGCCAGGCCGTGGGCAGGATCGGCGGCAGGCCGAGGGTGTAGAGCCAGACCACCAGCCCGGTGACCAGACTGGCCCGGGCCGGCATGGGATCGCGGTTGGCGCCCTGAACCGCCAGGATCAGGTGCGGGGTGAACTGCGCCATCGCGGCAAAGGCCACCAGTCCGATCGAAGCCAGCGATTCGCGTCCCGACAGCAGCACTGCCCAGGCGAGCGCGAGCGCCAAGATCCCGGCAATCGACACGCGCCGCACCAGCAGCATCCGGCGCCCGATCGCGCCGCCCTCCAGCGCGCGGCCCCGGCGCAGGATCGCGGGGAAGATCAGGTCGTTGGAAACCATCGTCGCCAGCGCCGAGGAATCGACGATCGCCATGGCGGCGGCGGCGCTGATCCCGCCCAGCAGGGCGATCCCCATGATCGCGCCATAATCCGCGCTGGCGGGAAGCTGCAGCACGTAGAGGTCGGCGGCCTGTCCGCTGCCGAACAGCGCGGTGCCGGCCAGCGCGATAGGGATCACCAGCGCGGCCATGGCCAGCAGATAGGCCGCCAGGCCCAGCCGCGCCCGGACCAGATCGCCCGGATCCTGCGCTTCGACCAGACCCATGTAGAATTGCCGGGGCAGGACGATGATCGCCATGGTCGAGATCAGGCAGATTACCGCGAATTCAAGCGAAAGGTGCGCGGGCGAGAATTGCTCTGCCAGCACGGCCTGTCCCTGCTCCAGCGTTGCGGCGGGCATTTGTACCAGCAGGACTGCCGCGACGACCCCGACCAGCAGCAGCGCGGCGATCTTGATCAGCGATTCGAACCCGATGGCGAACAGCAGGCCTTCGCTGCGCCCGGCGAGTTCGAACCGCCGCGCGGCGAACAGGATCGAGAACGCGGTGAGCAGGACCGCCGCGGCGATCATAGCGGAGGTGGCGACTTCGCGCCCCGACACCACGGAAAAGACATTGCCGATCGAGCGGAACTGGAGCGCAATATAGGGAATCGTGCCCAGCAGCGCGATCACGGTGACCAGCCGCGCGACGATCACGTCGTGACCGAACCGCGCGGCAATGAAATCCGATACGGTCGCCGCCTGCTCTTCCGCGACGGCGCGCGACAGCCTGCGCAGGAAAGCCGGGGCGCCGATCAGCAGCAGGATCGGGCCAAGGTAGATCGGCAGATAGACCCAGCCGTCGCGCACCGCACTGCCGACCGCGCCGTAGAACGTCCAGCTTGAGCAGTAGACGCCCAGCGCCAGGGTATAGGCGCCGTGGCGCAGGCGCGGAGAGGTCGCCAGCCGACCGCCCTGCCGCTCGACCAGCGCCGCCACGCCGAACAGCAGCAGGATCAGCAGCAGCGCCAGGATTGCCGCGAGGTTGAGGCTCAACTGGCCAGCACCTTCAATCCCCCAAAGCGAAAGCCTAACACCTCTGGCCTGCTACGCAACCGGAGCGCTGCGCCTGCATGGTCAGCCCGCCTCTGCGCCAGCGCCCTCCTGCTTCCCCATCATCCGGTCCGCCGCCGAAGTGACGGCCACGTCCATCGTCACGTTGCCCAGCGTGCGCATGATGTCGGGCAGCATTTCCACCGCCACCAGCAGCGCCAGCGGCGCAATCGGCACGCCCATCGCGTTGGCGATCGGGCCGACCGAGATCACGAAGCTGATCGTGCCCGGCAGAGAGACAGAGCTCAGCGAGACCAGAAAGGCCACGAAGACGCCCGCCGCCAGCGCCGCCGGGGACAGCGGAACGCCGGTCAGCTTCGCGGCATAGATCGCCACCGCCATGTTCATCGCCGGGCTGGTTGCGCGGAAGATCGCGACCGCCAGCGGCAGGACGAAGTCGGCAGTCGATTCGCGCACCCCCAGCCGCCGGGTCGCCGCCAGCATGGCGGGCAGGCTGGCAAGCGAGGACTGGGTGGAAATCGCGACGGCATGGACCGGCACCATCGCCCGGGCGAATCGGCCCAGCGGCTGGCGCGCGACCAGCACGGCCAGCACGAACCCGCCGATCAGCACCACCAGCCCCGCCGCGCTGACCACAAGGATGTAGTGCGCCAAGGCGCCGATCGCCTCGGCCCCGGTCTTGGCGGCGAGCGAGACGGCGAGGCCGAATACGCCGATCGGGGCCAGCATCAGCACCCAGCCGACCACCACCATCATCGCTGCGGCCACCCCTTCGAAAAACTGCACGATCAGGCGGCGCGGGCCATCGGCCACGCGGGTCAGCGCCAGCGCGAACAGCGACGCGAACAGCACGACAGGCAGCATCGCCCCCGCCGCCGCTGCGTTGAAAATGTTTTCCGGCATCATCGCATTCAGGATGTCGGCTACGCCCGGCACCTTGCCGGCGTCGGCGGCGCCGCCGCTCAGCGCCTGGGCGGCGCGCTGCGGAATGGGGAATGCGGCCAGCAGGGCCGGTACCAGCAGCGCCGCCATCGTCCCCGCCGCCAGCAGCACCGCCACGAACAGGCCGACCGCGCGCCGGGCGAGGTGGCCGCCACCGGCAGCTGCCAGGGTCTGCGAAATGCCGGTCACCACCAGCCCGATCACCAGCGGCAGGATCGTCAGTTGCAGCGCGCGCAGCCACAGGCTCCCCGCCGGCTCCGCCACCGCCAGCAGCGTATCCAGCGCGGCGGTGCCTTTCAGCGCAATGCCTGCCAGGAAGCCGACCACCAGTCCCGCAAAGGTCAGCGCCGCCGGCACGCGGATTTCCGGAAAGCCGCTGGCGGCCGCTGGTTGCTGCATGGTCACTCCCCGAACCCGTTGAACAGGGCGTGACTTTAGCGCCGCTGCGGGACATAGCAATTTACGAGAAGGTTCGGGGTTACGGAAGCTCTATGGGACGCAACTATTTCGGCACCGACGGCATTCGCGGGCGCACCAATGCCGGGGTGATGACCGCTGCGACGGCGATGAAGGTGGGGCAGGCTGCTGGCCGCCGCTTCCTGCGCGGCAGCCATCGGCATCGCGTGGTGATCGGCAAGGATACCCGCCTGTCTGGCTACATGCTGGAAAACGCGCTGGTCGCGGGCTTCACCAGCGTCGGCATGGATGTGATCCTGCTGGGGCCGATGCCGACCCCGGCGGTCGCCCTGTTGACCCGCGAACTGCGCGCGGACGTGGGGGTGATGATCTCCGCCAGCCACAACCCGTACGAGGACAACGGCATCAAGCTGTTCGGGCCGGACGGCTTCAAGCTGTCGGACGAGGACGAGCTGGCGATCGAGGCGATGCTCGATCAGGACCAGCCGCTCGCCAATGCCCCCGAAATCGGCCGCGCCCGCCGGATCGAGGACGCGCGGGGGCGCTATATCCACGCGGTCAAGGGTTCGCTGCCCGATGACGTGCGGCTCGACGGCCTCAAGATCGCGGTCGATTGCGCCAATGGCGCGGCCTACCAGGTCGCCCCCTCGGCGATCTGGGAACTCGGCGCGGAAGTGGTCGCGGTGGGCGTTTCGCCCAATGGCATCAACATCAACGACAAGTGCGGCTCCACCCATCCGGGCCTGCTAAGCGAAACGGTGGTTGCCAGCGGCGCCGACATCGGCATCGCGCTGGATGGCGATGCCGACCGGCTGATCGTGGTCGACGAAAAGGGCCAGACCGTCGACGGCGACCAGATCATGGCGCTGATCGGCGGCCAGCTGGCGGCGCGCGGCGCGCTTCGCGGCGGCGGCGTGGTGGCGACAGTGATGTCGAACCTGGGGCTTGAGCGCTATCTTGCGGGGCAAGGGCTGGAGCTGTTCCGCAGCAAGGTGGGCGACCGCTACGTGCTGGAGGAAATGAAGGCGCGCGGCTGCAATGTCGGCGGCGAGCAATCGGGCCACATGATCCTGCTCGATCACGGCACCACGGGTGACGGCACCATCGCCGCGCTGCAGGTGCTGGCCGCGCTGGTCCGCTCGGGCCGCCGCGCGAGCGAGTTGCTCCACCTGTTCGATCCCGTGCCGCAGCTGCTGCGCAATGTCCGCTTCGCCGGCGGCAAGCCGCTAGAGGACGCGCGCGTCAAGGCGGTGATCGCCGAGGCCGAGGCGAGCCTCGCGGGCCGGGGCCGGCTGGTGATCCGCCCCTCGGGCACCGAACCGGTAATCCGCGTCATGGCCGAAGGCGACGATGCCGCCGAGGTCGAAGCCGTGGTCGCCGCAATCTGCGATGCCGTGCAGGAGGCCGCCAATGCTTGAGATGCGCCCCGATTGCGAGAAGTGCGGCACGGACCTGCCGGCGGACCTCCCCGGCGCCTTCATCTGCAGCTTCGAATGCACCTTCTGCACCGAATGCGCCGATGCGATGGACGAACGCTGCCCCAACTGCGGCGGCGAACTGCTCGACCGGCCGACCAGGGCCAAAGCGCTGCATGCCAAGGCACCGCCCTCGACCGTGCGGAAGTTCAAGGGTTGAGATGAGCCCGCCGCGCATCCTGTCGATCGCCGGGTCCGATTCCTCGGGCGGGGCGGGCATCCAGGCCGATATCAAGACGATCACTGTGCTCGGCGGATATGCGATGACCGCAATCACCGCAATCACCGCGCAGAACACACTCGGGGTGACCATGGTCGAGGCGCTCTCGCCCGCAATAGTCGGGGCGCAGATCGATGCCTGCGTCAGCGACATCGGGGTGGACGCGGTCAAGATCGGCATGCTCGGCTCGCCCGAGATTGCCCATGCCGTTGCCGACCGGCTGGAGGGGCTTGGCGCGCCGGTGGTGTTCGATCCGGTGATGATCGCCACCAGCGGTGCGGCGCTGGCCGACGAAGCCACGATTGCCGCGTTCGAGCGGCTGATGCAGCTTGCCGCGCTGACCACGCCCAACGTCCCCGAACTCGCCGCGCTGGGCGGGCACGAGGGCATGGCGGAGCGCGGCGTGGCCTATCTCGCCAAGGGCGGGGACGCGGAAGGCGAGCGGGTTGAAGACTGGCTGATGCTTCCCGGCGAGCCGCCGCACATCATGGCTGGCACCCGCATCCTCACCCGCCACACCCACGGCACCGGCTGCACGTTGTCGAGCGCCATCGCCACTTACCTTGGCAAGGGGCTGGAGCTTCCCGAGGCGGTTGACCGCGCGCGCCTGTTCGTCCGCAGCGCCCTGCGCGCCGCGCCGGGGTTTGGTCAGGGGCACGGCCCACTAGGTCATGCGGCAGCGCGGGGATAGGGAGTCCTTGCTGGGTGCGCTATCGACA
The DNA here is from genome assembly GCA_041912655.1 of Novosphingobium sp. GTDB lineage: Bacteria > Pseudomonadota > Alphaproteobacteria > Sphingomonadales > Sphingomonadaceae > Novosphingobium. The sequence continues at coordinate 9,993 of JAYRMP010000099.1, forward strand.
TCCGTCGATAGCTTAGCCTGGCCGGCCCGCTCCCCCG
>JAYRMP010000100.1:0-9702 GCA_041912655.1 Novosphingobium sp.
AGCATTGCCGAGGACCCCTCGGGCAGGCCAGGCCGCCGCCTCCAGCTGGTGCCCGAGATCGCGCGTCAGGTCGACGAGGCTTGTGCCGCCATTGCGGATGGCGCTGGGGCTGCGGCGCGGGTGGTCCCCCTCGATCCGCGCGGCGCTCAGTTCCTGCTGCTGCGCCGGGCCGACCTCAACCTGCCGCCGCCCAGCGCCCTGCCGGCGGTGATCGGGACAGTCCGCCGACCCGCCCGGGCCGATGCGCGCCGCGCCGTTGCCACGATTCAGTCAGTCCATGGCCTGTCAGCGCGCGAGGCGGCGCTTGCCTGGCGCATGATGCGCGGCGAAAAGATCGTCGAGGCGGGCGCGGACCTGCGGCTTACGCCGGAAACCTCGCGGAACTATTCCAAGCGCATCTATGCCAAGACCGGCACCAGCGGTCAGGCCGATCTGGTTCGCCTGCTGCTCGAAGGCCTGGCGCCGCTCGCCTGAGCGCGAGGCCGGACTTACAGATCTTCCATCTCGGAACCTGCTTCGGCCGACCGGCTCTTCCGCATCAATTCGACCTTGCTCCCGTCGATCAGCTTGCGCGTGACCATGTCCGCAATTCGCCGGTCCACCTCGGCCTGGGAGAATCCCGGGATTGCCGATCGGGCGAGGCCGAACAGATCGGTAATCAGGACTTGCCGGGCCCGGGCGTTGCCCGCTCTGGCTTCAAGCACCTTCTCGGCGATCCGCAGCGAGACGAGATAGGTTTCGCCTGCGGACTTACTGTCCCCAAGACGTTCGAATGCCCAGGCTCGGTAGGATTGCACCAAGGCGACCGATACCTGGCTTTCCGCCGCCGACGCATTCTCGTTGTGCAGGGAAATCGCGGTGTTCCACTTGTCGAGCGCCGCAGGATATTCGTCCTTATGGAACAGCACCCTGCCCAGATAGTCGCAGGACAGCGCCAGATAGCGGTTGTGAACGCTTCCCGTCGCACGGTCCTGCGAGCGAAGCCTGTTGCCCAGTTCGACCGCCTTTTCCAGTGCCAGTTGCGCATCGCCCAGCTGCCTTGCCTTGTATAGCGCCACGCCCCTGGTCAGGTAGGAATAGAGCAGGAATTCGGAGGTGTTGAGCGCTGTCGGATCCTGCGCCTGGATCGGCTCCAGGATTTCGATCATCCGGTCGGCATTCGCAGCTGCGGCCGCGAACCGCTTCGTGGCGCTGAAGAGCGAAGCCTGTTCACCCAGCGTCGCCGCAAGACCCAGTTTGAAGCGGGTGTATTCCGGGAACTGGGCAACAAGGCCGGTCCGTAGCACGATCGACTCCTCAAGCGCGGCGAGTGCCGCATCGTGCTGGCCTGCCTGGACCTGATATCCGCCGAGCTTGGCGAGCCCCTCGGAGAGCGCTTCGCGTGCGGCCGGGCTGCCGGGTTGAAACCCCAGCACTTGCCGGGTGGAGGCAACCGCGTCCTGATGGGCGGCGATGGCGGCGGCAAGATCGCCGCTGCGGACCAGCAACAGCGCCAGCTGACGTTGCAGACTGGCCTTTGCGGTCAGCACCTTCACGTCGCTTGCGGCAGCCTTGTCGATTTCGATCTGCCGCAAGGCCTCCCTCGCCAGCGCGACACCCTCGTCGAACCGGCTCTGGCGCATCAGCACCACAAGCCGAAGCGCAACCGGGGAAAGCCGCTGGTCGATGGTTTGCGCCAGAGCTTCCGAGCGAGCGGCAGCATCCAGGGCCTGCGCATCCTGACCGGCAGTGACGTACAGGTATGCAAGGTTGCTCCAGTCACCGTAGTTCCCGGGGTCGAGCCTGGTCACTTCCTCGAACCTGGAGATGACTGCCTTGATCGGACGCCGACCCTTCTGCCAGTTGTCGAAGGCGACGCGCGCGAAGGCCCGCCGATCCGCTGCGGCTTGCAGGTCGCGCATCTTCTGGCGCGCGGCGATCAGTTTTTCCTCGATCGCGTCGGCAGCGGCGAGATCGCCGGAATTGTTTGCCTCGAGGTACTTGAGCCCTTCGGGCGTCGAGAGAATGTCATCCGCCGCGCGGCGCAGGATCGCCAGTTCGCTGGCATAGGCGGCGTCCTTCGCCGCCAGCTGGGTAGTGAAGGCCTCGCGCGCGGCGGCAGCTTCCTCTGCCTCTCGCGCAAGCTGCGCTTCGAGCGCGGCGACCTCCTTGCGCGAGGCGCTGGCTGCAAGTTTCAGCTTGCTTAGAGAGGATTGGGTTTCCGCCAGTTTCGCGCCTAGCGCATCCGCGCGCTTGCGCTGTTCGATCAGGGCGGCATCGAGCGGCCTCAGCGCCGCGTTCTGCGTCGCCTGCGAATAATAGACGAAGGCCGCCTTGGCATTGCGCGCGGCCGTGCCCGCAACGACCGGCGTGGCCGCCTTGATCGGGGTGGACACCGCCATGACCAGCGGCAGCGCCACGGCCCAACCTGTTCGCATGATCATCCCCCCGATTCGACAGATGATGCGACTAGAACACCGATTGCGGGCAAATGAGAACCCGTCGTCCGAACCCGGCAACGCGGTCGAGGCTGCTCGCCTTGCCCTGCGCGCTTTGCTAAGCGGCGGCGATGCCGATCCAGACCATCATTTCCGCAGTATCCGCGATTGCGGCGATGACCATGATCGTGGCCGTGCGTTACCTGCTGGTCAGCGGCGCTTTCTCCTGGCTGGGCAAGCGGCGCCAGCCGGCGCTGCACAGCGGTTTGAAGCTTCAGATCCGCAAGGAAATCCGCTGGTCGCTGCTCAGCGCGGGGATCTATGGCGCCCCGGCCGGCCTGGCGGCCTATGCCTGGCAGGCGCATGGCTGGACGCGGATCTACACCGATCCCTCGGACTGGCCCTTGTGGTGGCTGCCGGTGTCGTTCCTGCTGTGCCTGGCGATCCACGATACCTGGTTCTACTGGACCCACCGGCTGATGCACCACCCGGCCCTGTTCAGGCCCATCCACGCCGTGCATCACGCCAGCAAGCCGCCGACCGCCTGGGCCGCGATGAGCTTTCATCCTTGGGAGGCCCTGACCGGAGCCTTCGTCATTCCCGCGCTGGTGTTCATCCTGCCGCTGCACGCCGGCGTAGTGCTGGGCGTACTGCTGGTGATGACGGTCATGGGTACCACCAATCACATGGGCTGGGAGATGTTTCCTGCCTGGCTGGTCCGGGGCCGGGCTGGCCAGCACCTGATCACCGCAAGCCATCACCAGCTGCACCACGAACGCTACAGCTGCAACTACGGCCTCTACTTCCGTTTCTGGGACCGGCTATGCGGGACGGATCGCGGACTGGGCACCTTTCCCGGCGACGCGCCGCCGGCCCGGTAGGAAACCGGCGGCGCATCACTTCTCCCCGCATTGTTCGCGGGTGATCTCGGTGGTTTCGGCGATCGTGCAGAGCGCATCGCCATCGAAGCCGCAGATCACCCCGCCCCCAACGCTGTCGCACTGCCAGGTGCGCGGCGCCAGCCGGGCCGACTTGAAGTCGCCCAGTCCCGCCGCGGCATAGCCCCGGCAGGCGGTGTTGGCCTGCTGCTGGCCGCGGGCCATGGCCGCCTCGCGCGCGGCCGCTTCGCTGCCGCTGGGCGCTGCGGTGCCTGCCAGCACGGCGATCGGCAGCGGGCGTTCCGCATCCTGCTTGCCCGCCTCGGTCCAGGTGCGCCGCGCCGCCAGCCGCGCCTGCGCCTCGGCGGCGTGAACCCCGTCGACATTGCGCGACAGGAAGCCGCGCAGATCCTCGCAGTTCCCCGCCCTCAGCGCCGCCCATTCCTGCGCCTCGCGCGGGCTGGCGGTCTTGTCGAGCCCGGCCGACTGCCAGAACCCGATCAGCGTGGAGACCAGCCCGATTGCGCCGAGCACTGTCGGCACGATCAGCGCAATGCGCCTGATCGTGCGGCGCACCGGCCCGCGCTGGGGCGGGGGATCGAGCCCGGCCGCCTTGGCCCGGGCGGCGGCGGCCAGATCGAGCAGGAAGACGTCCTTGGGCCGCGCGCGCCATCCGGCGAGGTCGATCACCGTCGTCCCGGTCCAGTCCTCGGGCGGATCGACGCGGTCGAGCCGGACCGAGATCGCCTTGCCCGCCGCGCGCAGCCGGTCGGCGATCTCGCGATAGGGGCCGCCGTCCTCCCCGGTGGTGGCCGCCGTCCAGGTGAAGATCGCGCAGCGCGCCGCCATCAGCGTCGGGACGCTGGATTCAAGCGCGCCCGGTTCCAGCCGCTCCCACCACAGGTCGAGCCCCTCGGCGTGAAGCGCCTCGACCAGACTGCGCACCCGGGCGTAGTCATCCGGAAGCGAGGCAACGACAATCGGGCTCATTTTCTGCTCCTTGCTTCGGCTTCGGCCTTTTGACGGGCGAATGCATAATCCTTGTCCTTGCCGGGCTCCGCCGTTCCTCGCTTGAGCATTCCCGCGAGAAAATCCGCAACCTCCTGCCAGGTGATCTCAGGAGCGCCGGCTTTGGCCAGGCTGAGCATCAGGTCGCTGCGGACGTCTGCGTGCTTGGTGATTTCGGGCGATTTCCGGTAAAGTTCGTCAGCAATTGCCAGTCCGGCGCGGAACTCGGCCAAGGCACCATCAACCTTGCCCAGCGCGAGCAGCGCAGTTCCGACCTTGTAGTGCGAAATGGCGAAGCCGTACCGGTTCTCGCTCGTCCAACTACCCGCAGGGGCAGCTAGCTTGATTTTCTGAACCCTCAACCAAGCCTGCAGAGCGCCTTCGTGATCCCCTGTATTGTTCAAGGCATTTCCGAGCTGGTCGATTTCCGAAGTCATGATTATCAAAGAGGTCGAAGACGAGGGATCGATCTGCAGGAGCCGCTCGCTCTCGGTAACAAGGTCCCGCAATAGCGGGATTGCTCGCTCGCTCTTATTGGACCTGACCAGTGCCCGCGCCTTCAGGTCCTGGGCAAGTATCGTTCTTGAAAGCACCCAGGCATTGGCGGGGTCGGCGTCTGCCAACGGCTGAAGAATTGCCACGATCCGATCACTCGTCGCGATCGTCTGATCGAATTGCGCCCGCTGGCTCTGTAGTCGCGCAAGTTCGCCGAGCACCCGGACTTGTCCACGGCGGTAGCGGAAAATACCGGGCTGTTCCTGGACCAGCTCGGCGGCAAGAGTATCGGCCTCTGAGAAAGCAAGTTGGCTTTCATCGTACTGCCCGGTGTACCGCAAATGAACCGCCAGCTGCCTTAGTGCGCTCGACAAGGAGTCGCGCGCATCGCGGTCACCCGGGACCAGCGCAAGGCGCCGTCGCTGGGCAGCGACAGCAGCCCGTAAGGCTCCGCTTGCGGGCTCTGCCTGACCGCTGTCAGTCAACATGGAGCCCAATCGCTCATTGGCGTAGCCAAACACCGCCAGCAATTCGGGAGATTCGGTCGGTCTGTTGGCTTCACTCGCAATCCGCAGGGACGATCGCGCAAATTCCACTGCTTGCGGAATCTGTCCCTTTTCTTCGAGGGCATCGGCGACTTGCATGAGTGCTTGTGCTTGCTCAAGCGGACTACTGGCAGTCGCTTGTGCTCTTTTCGCGGATTCCAACGCGGCGGTCATGTTGCCAGCGTCGATTTGCAGGCGTGCCAGCGTCAGCCAGTCTGCGTGATTGCCGGGATCGAGGCGGGCAACCTCTTCCCAGCGGGTGATGACCGCAGCCGTGGTCCTGAGTCCCTTGTCCCGGTTGTCCAGCGCAACCCGCGCGAAGGCCCGCCGGTCCGCTGCGGCTTGCAGGTCGCGCATCTTCTGGCGCGCGGCGATCAGCTTTTCCTCGATTGCATCGGCGGCGGCGAGATCGCCGGCGTTGTTCGCCTCGAGGTATTTCAGCCCCTCCGGCGTGCTCAGGATGTCGTCCGCCGCGCGGCGCAGGATCGCCAATTCGCTGGCGTAGTCCGCGTCCTTCGCGGCCAGCTGCGCGGTGAAGGCCTCGCGCGCGGCGGCGGCTTCCTCTGCCTCTCGCGCAAGCTGCGCTTCGAGCGCGGCAACCTCCTTGCGCGAGGCGCTGGCCGCCAGCTTCAGCTTGCCGAGCGAGGCCTGAGTTTCCGCCAGTTTCGCGCCTAGCGCATCCGCGCGCTTGCGCTGTTCGATCAGGGTGGCGTCGAGCGGCTTCAGCGCCGCGTTTTGCGTCGCCTGCGAATAATAGACGAACGCTGCCTTGGCGTTGCGCGCGGCAGTTCCGGGAACCACCGGCGCGGCCGCTTCGACCTGCGCCGACACTGCCATGACCAGCGGCAGCGCCGCGGCCCAGCCTGTTCGCATGATCCACCCCCCCGATTCGACCAACGATGAGGCTACATCACCATGGATCGTATTGAGAAGCGATAGCGCATGCAGCAAAGGCTGCTGCTTGAGTGCAAGACCCTTTCCGGGGTAACGTGGCGGGCAATGGGGGGATCTGCAGTCATGGTGAAGTTCACGATCAACGGCGAAGCGGCGGCGGTGGATGCCGATCCGGCGATGCCGATCCTGTGGGTGGTGCGCGAGAAGCTGGGGCTGAATGGCACCAAGTTCGGCTGCGGCGTGGCCCAGTGCGGCGCCTGCACGGTCCATCTCGATGGCCAGCCGGTGCGCAGCTGCTCCACCCCGATCGGCGAGGCCGAAGGCAAGGCGATCACCACGATCGAGGGCGTAGCCGGACCAGACGGTGAGCTCAGCAAGGTCCAGCAGGCCTGGATCAGCGAGCAGGTGCCGCAGTGCGGCTATTGCCAGTCGGGCCAGATCATGGCCGCCACGGCGCTGCTGCGCGACAATCCCCGGCCCAGCGATGCGGACATCGATGCCGCGATGGCGGGCAACATCTGCCGCTGCGGGACCTATGTCCGCATCCGCCGCGCGATCAAGGTGGCAGCGGGGATCGAACCGGCCAAGGGCGCGGCGCAGGCCGAGGAGACGCAGGCATGAACGACATGGCGAAAGCCCCGCGCAGCCGTGCTGCCAAGTGGACGCGGCGCGGCTTCATCGGCGCCGGGGTGCTCGCGGGCGGCGCGCTGGTGATCGGAGTGGCGGTGCGGCCGGGCAACCCGGTCGGCAAGCTGAAGCCGCTGGTTGCCGGGGGCGAGGGCGAACAGCTGATCAACTCCTGGCTCAAGATCGATGCCGACAATGTCGTCACCGCGATCGTCCCGCATTGCGAGATGGGCCAGGGCGCGCATTCGGTGCTGGCGCAGATGTTGGCGGACGAGCTTGATGCCGACTGGTCGCTGGTCAAGGTGATGCAGGCTCCGGCTGACGGCAGTTACGTGGTGCCCGACGCGATCCGCGGCTTCATGGCCCCGGGTACGCTGGACGCGCCGGACTGGCTGGAGCCGACCTGGAACGGCCTGTTCACCAAGATCTGCCAGCTGGCCGACGGGATGATCACTGGCGGCAGTTCCTCGGTCCGGACCACGGGCCAGCACACCATGCGCATTGCCGGCGCGGCGGCGCGGCAGATGCTGGTGGGCGCGGCGGCCAAGGCCTGGGGCGTGCCTGCGTCAGAGATCACCACGGCGGGCAGCGTGCTGAGCCACAAGGCCTCGGGTCGCTCGGCGCCCTATGCCCGGTTCGCCGCCGCTGCGGCCGAGCAGGACATGCCGCAGACTCCGGTGCTGAAGGCGCCGAAAGACTACCGTCTGATGGGCACGGATGCGCCGCGCACCGATATCCCGGCCAAGGTCAACGGCACGGCCAGTTTCGGGATCGATGCCGTGGTGCCCGGCCAGACCATGACCTATGCCGCCGTGCGCCGCACGCCGGTGCCGGGCACGCGGGTGGCGAAGATGGATGCGGGCACCGCCAAGGGCATGCCGGGCGTGCTGCAAATCCTCAACATGGGGGATTTCATCGCGGTCGTGGGCGATAGCTACTGGCAGGCCCAGCAGGCGCTGAACGCGATCACCGCCGAATATACCAGCTCCGAAAGCAAGATCCGGACGAGCGCCGACCAGTTCGCCAGCTTTGCCGCGGCCCTCGACGAAGCCGGCGAAACCGGCGGCAAGGAATTGGTCGGCCGGGGCGATGCAAAGGGCGCAATGGCGGGGGCGGCAAAGCGGATCAGCGCCGAATACCAGGCGCCCTACCTCGCCCATGCGCCGATGGAGCCGATGAACGCGACCGTCTGGGTGCGCGATGGCAAGTGCGACATCTGGACCGGCACCCAGGTGCCGTTGTTCGCGCGCAGCGCGGCGGCGAAGGCACTGGGGCTTGCGGCTGATGATGTGACGCTGCACCACCCCATCCTTGGTGGCGGGTTCGGGCGGCGGCTTGAAACCGACTACGTGATCATGGCCGCCCGGATCGGACAGGCCACCGGCTATCCCGTCAAGATGATCTGGTCGCGCGAGGAAGACACTCAGAAAGGCCTGTTCCGCTGCGCCGACATGAGCCGTTTCGCGGGTGGCCTCGATGCCCAAGGCCGGCTGGTCGCCTACAGCAATGTCTTCACCCAGCGGCATGATCCGGCAGATGCCTGCGACTGCGCGTTCTACGACATCCCGAACAAGTCGATCCGCCATGCAGAAGCGGACCTCCACCTCCCCTTCGCGGCGTTCCGCTCGGTCGATCACAGCCAGCAGGCGTTCTTCATTGAAAGCTTCATCGACGAGGCCGCGCATGCTGCGGGCCGCGATCCGCTGGAGTTCCGCCTGGCCATGCTGGGCAAGGCTCCGCGCCATAAAGCGGTGCTGGAAAAGGTCGCGGCGATGGCCGGGTGGAGCGCTGCGCCCGCCGGCGGACACGGACGCGGCATCGCTCTCGTCGAATCCTTCGGCACCATCGTCGCCGAAGTAGTCGAGGTTGACATGACCAGCGGCAAGCCGCGCCTGACCAACGTCTGGTGCGCCGCCGATCCCGGCTTCGCGATGAATCCCGACGGGTTCCGCAACCAGATCGAGGGCGGCATCGTCTTCGGGCTGACTGCGGCGCTCTACGGCGAAATCTCGCTGAAGGACGGCGCGGTCGAGCAGAGCAATTTTCACGATTACCGGATGCTGCGGATGGACGAATGCCCGGCCATCGCGGTGGAAATCATCAACAGCGACCACCAGAAGCTGGGCGGAGCGGGCGAACCGGGGCTTCCTCCCGCTGCCCCGGCGCTGGCCAACGCAGTCTTCGCCGCAAGTGGCAAGCGCATCCGCGCGCTGCCGCTGGCCAAGCAGTTCGCCTGATGCGGGAGCGAGCCATGTTGAACCGAACCGCCGCTCTCGTCGCAACCGTCGGACTTGCTCTCGCCCTCGCGGGCTGCGGGTCGAAGGCCGAAGCCCCGCTCGAACAGATCGTCGTGCGCCAGCCCGGCGTGGCGGCGGCGTCCGCTGCGGCAGGTGCGCCTGCCATGGGGGACCTCGTGGCCGTCGGCAAAGCTGCCTTTGCCGCCTGCGCCGCGTGCCATTCGGTGCAGCCGGGTGGCGCATCGGGCATTGGCCCCAATCTGCATGGTGTGGTCGGCCGCGCTGCCGGAACGGCTCCCGGTTTCGCCTATTCGGACGCGATGAAAACCTCCGGCATCACCTGGAGCGAGGCCGAGCTGGAGGCATTCCTCGCCAATCCGGCCGCAAAGGTGCCCGGCACCGCGATGGCGGCGGGTCAGGTCGGCGATGCCGAGCGGCGCTCGGCGATCATTGCTTATCTGGCCAGCCTGAAGAACTGAGCCCTTCACCTGGATGGACCAACGCAGGATCTTCCGGTTCCTGATCGAGCAGATCGCGGCTGGGTGGCGCTGCGTACTGGTAACCGTGCTGGCGGTGGAAGGCAGCGCTATGCGGGGTCCCG
>JAYRMP010000101.1:0-8704 GCA_041912655.1 Novosphingobium sp.
CGTAGCCACGCATTCCCGGGGTCGCTTACCCCGCCCCGGGTTTGCTTCGCTACGCTCGCAATGACGTGGGGAGGTGAGTGTGCGTCGTCGAAAGCCCCCATCGGCCCCCATCCGCCGGTGGCCGAACGGGCACTGGCCAATCCGCGCCTTGCTCCCTAAGTTCCGGGCAAGTCGGAACACAAGGAACCACAATGGGATTTGCCCGCAAGGTCTGGCACCTGCTCGTCGGCATCAAGGACGGGCTTGTCCTGCTGGCGATGCTGCTGTTCTTCATGACGCTGTTTGCGGCGCTGACCGCGCGGCCCAGCCCCGGGCAGGTGCGCGAAGGCGCGCTGCTGATCAAGCTCGACGGTTCGGTGGTGGAAGAGCCCGCCGCAGTCGACCCGCTCGAGGCGCTGGTCGCGGCCGAGGCGCCGATGAAGGAATACCGCGCCCGCGACGTTGCCCGGGCAATCGATCTGGCTGCCAAAGACGATCGGATCAAGGCCGTGGCGATCGATCTGTCGCGCTTCACCGGCGGCGGGCAGGTCCACATGAGCGAGATCGGCGCGGCGATGGACCGGGCGCGCGCGGCGAAGAAGCCGGTGCTGACCTTCGCCACCGCCTATGCCGACGATGGGGTGCAACTGGCCGCCCATGCCAGCGAGGTCTGGGTCGATCCGCTCGGCGGCGCCTTCGTGGCCGGCCCGGGGGGCGAGCGTCTCTACTTCGGGGCGCTGCTCCAGCGGCTGAAGATCACCACCCACGTCTTCAAGGTCGGTACCTACAAGGATTTCGTCGAGCCCTACCTCTATGACAAGGCCTCCGCGCCTTCGCTCGAGGCACGCCGCGCGCTCTATGCGGCGGTGTGGGAAAACTGGAAGGCCGAGGTTGCGAGGGCGCGGCCCAAGGCGGACATCGCGCGGGTTACCGGCGATCCGGTCGGCTGGATCAAGGCGGCCGGCGGCGATGCCGCCAAGGCCGCGCTCCAGGCGGGTCTGGTCGATCGCACCGGCGACAAGGTCGCCTTCGGGCGGCGTCTGCGCGAAATCGTCGGCGAGGACCCGCTGAGCGACAAGCCCGGCGGCTATGCCCACACTGGCATGGCGGCGCTGCTGGCCGCCCATCCGCAGGAGAAGACGGGCAAGGCTCTGGCCGTGGTTACAGTCGCGGGCGAGCTGGTCGATGGCAAGGCTGGCCCGGGCACGGCGGGCGGCACCCGGATTGCCCGGCTGATCGACGAGGCAGCGAGCGACGATACCGCCGGTCTGGTGCTGCGGGTCGATTCGCCGGGCGGCTCGGTCTTCGCCTCGGAGGAAATCCGCACCGCGCTGCTGCGCTACAAGGCCAGCGGGCGCCCGATTGCGGTGTCGATGGCCAATGTCGCGGCGAGCGGCGGTTACTGGGTTTCCACCCCGGCGCAGCGGATCTTTGCCGAGCCTTCGACCGTCACCGGCTCGATCGGCATTTTCTCGATCATCCCCAGCTTCGAGCGGGCGCTGGCGGACTACGGTGTCAACAGCGACGGGGTGCGCACCACGCCGCTGTCGGGCCAGCCCGACCTGATCTCCGGCCTGACGCCGGAAGTCGAATCGATGCTCCAGGCCAATATCGAGCACAACTATGGCCGCTTCCTTGGCCTGGTCGCAGCATCGCGTGGGAAGACCCCGGAGCAGATCGACGCGGTTGCGCAGGGCCGGGTCTGGGACGGCGGCACGGCGCGGCAGAACGGGCTGGTCGACCAGTTCGGCGGGCTGAACGATGCGCTTGCCTGGGCCGCGAAATCGGCGGAGCTTGGCGACCAGTGGCACCCGCGCTTCTACGGCGGCGAGGCCGATCCCTATGCCTCGCTGGTCGAACGGCTGAGCGGCGGGGACGAGGACGAAACCGATGCACCGGCGGCGGCGGGCGATCTCGCCGCGCTGATCGGGCGGCAGCAGGACGCGCGGCTGGGGCACCTCGCGGGCGAGCTTGAACGGCTCGTTACGCTGCGCGGCACCCAGGCGCTGTGCCTCGATTGTCCGGTCGAACCGCGCGCCGCCGACGCCGGGGCGAAGGGCTTGCTGGCGCGGCTGGCGGCGCTGCTGGGGCTGGTCTGAGCGACCACCCGCAACTCATCGCCGCCCATGGCTGCCTCGCCGCTTGCCCTTTGCCGCGCCTGCCACTAAGGGCCAGCGCTTGATTCAGGACTCCGGCCGCTGGCGGACGGGGTGCTGGGGCTCGTCGGCCCGCGGGCGTGGCGGAACTGGTAGACGCGCTGGATTTAGGTTCCAGTATCGCAAGATGTGGGGGTTCGAGTCCCTTCGCCCGCACCAGTTTCGTCCGATGCGGAATGGCTTGCTCCGGCGGCATTGCTAGAAGGCTTTCATTGTCATGCAGATTGTCGAGACCACCAACGAAGGTTTGAAGCGCGCCTACTCCGTCACGATCCTGGCCGGCGACATCGCCGCGCGGATCGAGGGCGAAGTGCAGAAGATCGCGCCGCAGGTGCGCATGCCGGGCTTCCGTCCGGGCAAGGTGCCGGCCAATTTGGTGCGCAAGATGCACGGCCCGGCGCTTCACCAGGAAGCGCTGAACACCTCGATCCGCGAAGCGATGGACAAGCTTGTCGCCGACCACCAGCTGCGTCCCGCCACCCAGCCGGCCGTTTCGCTGGGCGAAGGCTATGACGAAGGCAAGGACGCCGAGCTGACCGTCGAACTGGAAGTGCTGCCGGTTCTCGAAGTGCCCTCGCTCGACGGGCTGAAGCTTGAAAAGCTGGTCGTGCCGGTCAGCGATGCCGAAGTCGACGAGCAGGTTGCGCGGATCGCTTCGGGCAACAAGAGCTTTACCGACGCCAAGAAGGGCAAGAAGGCCGCCGAAGGCGACCAGCTGATCATCGACTTCACCGGCAAGCTGGACGGGGTCGAATTCGAAGGCGGCAAGGCCGAGGACGCGGCGCTGGAAATCGGTTCGGGCCGGTTCATCCCCGGGTTCGAGGAACAGCTCGTCGGCGTGAAGGCGGGCGATGAGAAGGTCATCACCGTCAAGTTCCCCGAGGACTACCCGGCCGAGAACCTGGCCGGCAAGGAAGCCACCTTCGACATCGTCGTCAAGGCCGTGAAGGTCCCGGGCGAAACCACGATCGACGACGATTTCGCCAAGAGCCTGGGCCTGGAAGGTCTGGACCAGCTCAAGGGCCTGCTGCGCGGCCAGCTGGAGCAGGAAACTGCCGGCCTGACCCGCACCCAGATGAAGCGCCAGCTGCTCGATGTCCTGGCTGCCGGTCATGACTTCGACGTGCCCCCGAGCATGGTCGAGGCGGAATTCAACCAGATCTGGGCCCAGCTTCAGCAGGAAGCCGCGCGCGAGGAAGACCCCGCCGCCGCGATCGCCGAGATCGAGGCCGAGAAGGAAGACTACCGCGCGATCGCCGTGCGCCGCGTACGCCTGGGGCTGCTGCTGTCGGAAATCGGCCAGGCCAACGGCGTACAGGTCACCCAGCAGGAAATGTCGATGCTGGTCAGCCAGGCCGCCCAGCAGTACCGCCCGGAAGACCGTCAGCGCTTCGTCGAATACGTCCAGCAGGACCCGCTCGCCGCCGCCCAGCTGCGCGCCCCGCTCTATGAAGACAAGGTCGTCGACTTCCTGTTCGACAAGGCCGAAGTAACCGAGCGTGAAGTGACTCGCGAGGAACTCCAGGCCGCGATCGAAGCCGAAGAATCGGCTTCGGCTGCCGAAGCCAAGCCTGCCAAGAAGGCCGCGCCGAAGAAGGCAGCCAAGAAGGAAGAGGCCAAGGACGAGGCTGCCGCCGAAGAGGCCAAGCCCGCCAAGAAGGCCGCCAAGCCGAAGAAGGAAGCCGCGGCTGACGAAGCCGAAGCTCCCGCCAAGAAGGCTCCGGCCAAGAAGGCCGCCGCCAAGAAGTAAGGCGGAGCTTCAGCACCAGACAAACCGGCGGCCCGGTGCGTACCACGCACCGGGCCGTTGTTGTTCCAGCTTGCGACCCTGGGGCTCCGGCCGGTCGGATGCTACCTGACCTTGCAAGTGTTCACGCCCAGCAGCGAATAGAGCGGGCACATCCCGACGAGGCCCGTCAGCAGCGGCACCACGCCGATCCAGGTCCACGGTGTATACATCCCGCGCAGCGCCATCACGATCAGCACCACGCCCAGCGCGACGCGGGCGACGCGGTCAAGGGTTCCTTCGTTGCGAGTCATTGTGTCTTGCCCTTCCAGTTCGAGCGACCGGGGGAAGCATTGGCACCGGCGCGGGGGCAGGTCTGTGACATTGTCACAATGCCGGAAAAATTCCCGACATCAGTCCGCCAGGTGGGCCAGCACCTCCAACCGGCTGCGTCCGGTGAGGGCGATATGGCCGCGTGTGACGCCAATCAGGCCCTCCCGCGCGAAGGCCGCAAGTTGGCGGCTGACCACTTCACGCGCCGAGCCGATTTCGCTCGCCAGCGCTTCGTGCGTTGCGTCGACCGCGTCGCCGCCTCCCGCGAGCCGCAACAGTGCCCGTGCCAGCCGCTCCGCTACCGAGGACAGGGCCACGTCCTCGACCAGCCGTTCAAGGTCGGCAAAGCGCGCGGCGACCGCGCCGAACAGGCGGCTGCGAAATGCGCCATCGCTTTCGACCATCTGCTCGAAGGCCGATGCCGGAACGATCTCCAGCGTGCAGTCGGTTTCCGCAACGCCCTCGGCGGAATAGGTCGTGCGGTTGACCAGGCAGCCGAAGGTCTGGAGGCAGATCTCGCCCGGCCGGACCCGGTAAAGCACGATCTCGCGCCCGTTCTCAGCGGTCAGCGTCACCTTGATCGTGCCGCCGTGGACCACCACGAAGCCCTGGCAGGCGTCCTCGGGGCGGAACAGCACGGTGCCCTGCGGAACCTCCATCACGGCGCGGGCTCCCAGCGGGTGAAGCGCGGCTCGGCCAGCGGCGCGGTGCGGGCGCGTTCATAGGCGGCGCCCACTTCCAGGACCAGCTTGTCCTCCCACTTGCTGCCAATGATCGACAGGCCGACCGGCAGGCCCTCCACTGCGCCCATCGGCACGGTCAGGTGCGGATAGCCGGCGATCGCGGGCAGGCTGCCCGCGCCGATGGGAAGGAAGCGGTCGCCGCTGACCGGGTCGGTCACCCACGCCGGCCCGCCGGTCGGGGCGATTAGCGCCGCGACGTTGTTTTCCCGCTTCAGCCGGTCGATGCCTTCCGCGCCCGCCAGCCGCAGCGAATTGGCGCGCGCCTTCTCATAAGCCGCCCGGTCGTCCAGCTTCGCCGCCGCTTCGAAGCTTTCCTGCCCGAACCAGCGCAGTTCCTGCGCGGCATGGGCGCGGTTGAAGGCGATGACATCGTCGATGGTGCGTACGGGCGGAGTGCCGGGGAGGGCGGCGAGATAGGCGTTCAGTCCCTCCTTCAGCTCGAAGCGGAGCACCAGGCTTTCATCGCGGTACATCTCGCCGGGGGGATCGTAATCGATCGGCACCAGCACTGCCCCCGCTCGTTCGAGGTCGGCCCTGGCCCGCTGGAACAGGGCGTTCACCCCGGCGTGCGGCCCAGCTTGCCGGGTGAGCACGCCCAGCCGCACGCCCTTGAGGCTGGCGCCAGCAAGGCCCGCCGTGAAATCCGTCTTGCGCCGGTCTGCCTCCGCCGTGGCGGGGTCGGCCGGATCGCTCCCGGCAATTGCGTTCAGCAGCAGCGCAGCCCCCTGGACATTGCGGGCCATCGGTCCGGCAGTGTCCTGGCTGGCGCTGATCGGAACGACCAGGCTGCGGCTGACCATCCCGACCGTGGGCTTGAACCCGACCACGCCGTTGACGCTGGCGGGGCAGGTGATCGATCCGTCGGTTTCGGTTCCGATGGCGGCCCAGGCCATGCCCGCCGCCACCGCCGCGCCGCTGCCGGAGGACGAGCCGCAGGGGTTGCGGTCCAGCGCGTGGGGATTGCGGGTCTGCCCGCCCACCGCGCTCCAGCCCGAAGAGCTGCGGCTGCCGCGGATGTTGGCCCATTCGGACAGGTTGGTCTTGCCGAGCACCACGCCGCCCGCGCCGCGCAGCCGCACGATCAGCGGGGCGTCGCGCCCGGTCCGGTTGTCCTTCAGTGCCAGGCTGCCCGCCGTGGTGGCAAAGCCGCGAGTCTCGATATTGTCCTTCACCAGCACGGTGCGCCCACCCAGCGGCCCCTGGCCTGCCTGCCGTGCGGCTTCGTCCGGGGCCTGCGGGTCATAGGCGATCACCGCGTTCAACTGCGGCCCGGCAGGATCGTCGTCATAGCGGGCAATTGCCGCGAGTGCGGCCTCTGCAGCGGCGCGGGCGCCGCCGGCTCGGTCGGCGGCATCGGCTCGGGCCTGTGCAGGCAGGACAAGCGAAAGCGTGGCGGCGGCAAGCAGGATTGGGCGCAATTACGTGATCTCCCCGGGGGGGCGTGCCAAGCTGCCGCCTAAATCCCGGGTGCGCAAGGCTTGCCGCGCGCCGCGGATAGCCGATTTGCCAGTAAGCGGTTAATGCCCTTGAACATCGCCGCGCCAGCGCCGACATAGGGCCGTCCAGACACAAGAGGATTCCCATGATCGACCTGTTCGGTTCGTCCAGCGCCCAAGGAAAGTTCACCCGCGATCCGATCACCGGTGCGCTGATTCCCGTGGTGGTCGAGCAATCCAGCCGCGGTGAGCGCAGCTTCGACATCTATTCGCGCCTGCTGCGCGAACGCATCATCTTCGTCACCGGCGAGGTCGAGGACCACATGGCCTCGGTGATCGTTGCCCAGCTGCTGTTCCTGGAAAGCGAGAATCCGTCGAAGGATATCTCGATGTACATCAACTCGCCGGGCGGCGTGGTGACCGCGGGTCTCGCGATCCACGATACCATGCAGTACATCCGCCCGCGCGTGTCGACCGTGTGCATCGGCCAGGCCTGCTCGATGGGCAGCTTCCTGCTCGCCGCGGGTGAGCCGGGGATGCGCATTGCCCTGCCGCAGGCCCGGATCATGATCCACCAGCCTTCGGGCGGGGCGCGCGGCATGGCCAGCGACATCGAGATCCAGGCGCGCGAAATCCTGCGCCTGCGTCAGCGGATGAACAGCCTCTACGCCAAGTTCACCGGCAAGGACCTGGCCGAGATCGAGAAGGCAGTCGATCGCGACACCTGGCTCGATGCCGAGGAAGCCAAGGCCTTCGGCCTGGTCGACAAGGTGTTCGAGAGCCGTCCGGCTGGCGACAGCGATGCGAGCGGCACCGGCGGCGCGCCCTGACCGCGCGCCCAAGACTTTGCTAACCCTGCCGCTTCAGCGCCCGGCAATGTGCCGCTGCTATAGGGCAGGATTGATAAATGGGCTTGCCGGGCTACACTCCCGGCGAATCCCGATTTCCCGCTCACGCGCGGGCCGATGGAAGAAGGCATGACCAAACTGAGCGGATCCGACGCCAAGAGCACCCTCTACTGCAGCTTCTGCGGGAAGTCGCAGCACGAGGTGCGTAAGCTGATTGCCGGCCCCACGGTATTCATCTGCGATGAATGCGTCGAACTGTGCAACGACATCATCCGCGAGGAAACCAAGGCCGGGATCGCCGGCAAGAAGGATGGCGGCGTCCCCAGCCCGAAGGACATCTTCGAGACGCTGAACGACTACGTGATCGGCCAGGACCGCGCCAAGCGCGTGCTCTCGGTCGCGGTGCACAACCACTACAAGCGCCTGAAGCACAGCGGCAAGGGCGGCGACGTCGAACTGTCGAAGTCGAACATCCTGCTGGTCGGGCCGACCGGCTCGGGCAAGACCCTGCTGGCCCAGACCCTGGCCAAGACCTTCGACGTGCCTTTCACCATGGCCGACGCGACCACGCTGACCGAAGCCGGTTACGTGGGCGAGGACGTGGAGAACATCATCCTCAAGCTGCTTCAGGCCAGCGACTACAACGTCGAGAAGGCGCAGCACGGGATCGTCTACATCGACGAGATCGACAAGATCAGCCGCAAGGCGGAAAACCCGTCGATCACCCGCGACGTTTCGGGCGAGGGCGTGCAGCAGGCGCTGCTCAAGCTGATGGAAGGCACCACCGCCAGCGTGCCGCCGCAGGGCGGGCGCAAGCATCCGCAGCAGGAATTCCTGCAGGTGGACACCACCAACATCCTGTTCATCTGCGGCGGCGCTTTCGCAGGGCTGGAAAAGATCATCGCGGACCGCCTGCAGAAGCGCTCGATCGGCTTCGGCGCGCATGTTGCCGATCCGGAAAAGCGCAAGGTGGGCGAGCTGCTCCAGAAGGCGGAACCGGAAGACCTGCTGAAGTTCGGGCTGATTCCCGAATTCGTCGGTCGCCTGCCGGTGATCGCGACGCTGGAAGACCTCGATATCGAGGCGCTGGTCAAGATCCTGCGCGAACCCAAGAACGCGCTGATCAAGCAGTACGCCAAGCTGTTCGAGCTGGAAGACGTCGCGCTGACCTTCACCGACGACGCGCTGGAAGCGATCGCCAAGAAGGCCATCGAACGCAAGACCGGCGCGCGCGGCCTGCGCTCGATCGTCGAGGCGCTGCTGCTCGACACCATGTTCGACATCCCGACCGAGCAGGGCATCGCCGAAGTGGTGGTCGACAAGGACGTGGTCGAGGGCCGCAAGGAACCTGTCCGCGTGCTCAAGGGCAAGGAACAGGCGGCCTGAGCGCCGTCTGACCTGATCCTCGAAACCCCGAATTCAACCTCCGTTCGTGTCGAGCTTGTCGAGACACGTTGGCGCTACACGTGTCTCGACAAGCTCG
>JAYRMP010000101.1:8714-8981 GCA_041912655.1 Novosphingobium sp.
CCGGGTGACTCAAATTCCTCCACACGAACGGGGCGGGGGTGTCTATTCCTCGGCCGCCGGACAAGTCGCCGGGTCGCGGCCTGCTTCCTCCGCCCTGGCCCAGGCTTCACGGTAAAGCGCATCGCGGCGCGCCGTCCCTGAGAGCCTGATCCGAAATTAAGTTGAGTGGTGCCAGCGGGTTAGCTTGACGCGAGCCCAAGTCGCTGATTCACGGGGTTTTGCAACAAACTTCGGGAGTTCAACGATGTGGACCGACACCACCCGGGC
>JAYRMP010000102.1:0-8919 GCA_041912655.1 Novosphingobium sp.
AATGGGACGCGACCATGCATGTCCACCTGCGCGGCCATTTCTGCCTGTCGCGCCATGCGGTGGACTACTGGCGTGCCAAGCAGAAGGCCGGGACCAACCCCGACGCGCGGATCATCAATACCTCCAGCGGCGCGGGGCTTCAGGGCTCGATCGCCCAGGCGGCCTATTCGACCGCCAAGGGCGGCATCGCCTCGCTCACCCTGGTCCAGGCGGCGGAACTGGGGCGCTATGGCATCACTGCCAATGCCCTCGCCCCCTCGGCCCGCACCCGGATGACCGAGCAGGCCTTTGCCGAAAAGATGGCGACCGAGGGCCAATCGTTCGACGTGATGGACCCGGCGAACATCGCCCCCACGGTCGTCTGGCTGGGTTCGGCGGAGAGCGCGGATGTGACCGGCTGCGTCTTCGAACTCGAAGGCGGCAAGATCATGCTGGAAGACGGCTGGCGCGAGGGTCCGGCGGTCGACAAGGACGCGAAGTGGGAGCCTGCCGAAGTCGGCGGCGCGGTCGAACAGCTGCTGGCGGCCCGTGTGGCCCCGCGCAAGGTCTGGGGGACGGCCTGATGCATTTCGTCTTCACCGAAGAACAGGCGATGATCGGCGAGACGGCCCGCGCCTTCTTTGCCGAGAACGCCACCAGCGAACGCACCCGCGCGGCGATGGCCGCAGACGGAATCGACGCCGCGCTGTGGAGCGCCTTCTGCCAGGAACTTGGCCTGTCCGGGATCGGCATTCCGGAAAGCGCGGGCGGCGCAGGACTGGGCCTGGTCGAGCTGGCGATCATCGCCGAAGCGGCGGGCGCGCAGGTCGCTGCCCTGCCGATGCTCGGCTCGCTCGCCCTGTCGGCGCAGGCGATTGCCGCTGGCGGCAGCGCCGAGCAGCAGGCTGCGCACCTGCCTGGCCTGCTTTCGGGCGAGACGATTGCCGCCTACGTCCATGACGCGGGCCTTGCCGCCGATGGCGGCACCCTGACCGGCGAAGCGGGCTTCGTCGCCCACGGCGCTTCTGCGCAGAACTTCGTCGTCACCAGCAATACCGGCGCGTGGATCGTTCCGGCCAATGCCCCGGGCCTGACCGTCACCAGGCTGACGACGATGGATCAGACCCGTCCTTACGCTCGCGTCACGCTGGCCGGTGCGGCGGGTGAGCCGCTGGCCGATGCTGCTGCCGCAATCGCTGCCGCGCACCGCGCCGGGTTCGTGACTGTCGCCGCCGAGGCGCTGGGCGGCGCGCAGGCGTGCCTCGACCGCACGGCCGCCTACGCCAAGGAGCGCGTCCAGTTCGGCCGCGCGATCGGTTCGTTCCAAGCCTACAAGCACCGCCTTGCCGACATGATGATCGAGATCGAGCAGGCCCGCTCGGCGGTCTACTGGGCCGCCTGCGCGGCGGACGAAGGCTCGGACGAGGCCGCGCTGGCGGTCCATGCCGCCAAGAGCTTCGCCGCCGACACCTATTTCCTGTGCGCGGGCAACATGATCCAGCTGCACGGCGGGATCGGCTTCACCTGGGAGCACGACGCCCACCTGTTCTTCAAGCGCGCCCGTGCGATCCAGTCGATGCTGGGCAGCGGCAACTGGCACCGTGAACAGGTCGCCAGGATGATCCTGGGAGAAGCGGCATGAAGCTGGGTTTTTCGCCGGAAGAAGAACTCTTCCGCAAGGAATGCGCCGACTGGCTCAATGCCGAGATGGCGGGCGAATTTCGCGACATCAGGGGCATCACCAAGCTCACCGCCAGCCCCGAGCGCCGCAAGGAGTGGGAGCAGCGGCTGGGTGAAGCCCGATGGGGCTGCATCGGCTGGCCCAGTGCCTGGGGTGGACGCGACGCGACCCTGGCCCAGCAGGTGATCTTCGCTGAGGAATATGCCCGCGCGGGCGTTCCGGGGCGCGTCAACCACATCGGCATCGAACTGGCCGGGCCAACGATCCTGGCTTTCGGCACGGAAGAGCAGAAGCAGCGCTTCCTCCCCGGCATCGCGGCGGGCAAGACGATCTTCTGCCAGGGCTTCTCGGAACCCGGCGCGGGGTCCGACCTGGCCTCGGTCCGCACCAAGGGCCGGCTGGAAGATGGCGAGTGGGTCGTGAACGGCCAGAAGATCTGGACCAGCCTGGCGCACATTTCCGACTGGATCTTCGTCGTCACCCGCACCGAGGAGGGATCGAAAGGACCCAAGGGCCTGACCTTCCTGATGATGCCGATCGACCAGCCGGGGATCGAGATCCGCGGAATCAAGCAGATCAACGGCGACGCCGAGTTCAACGAGACCTTCTTCACCGATGCGCGTTGCGCTGCCGACAGCATGATCGGCGCGGTGGGCGATGGCTGGAAGATCGCGATGGGCCTGCTGGCCTTTGAGCGCGGGGTTTCGACGCTTGGCCAGCAGATGGGCTTCCGCAACGAGCTGGACGAGATCATCGCCGCGGCAAAGGCGAACGGCTCTGCCAATGACCCGCTGATCCGTCAGCGCATCGCCAAGGCGGAAATCGGCCTGCGCCTGATGCGCTACGGCGCACTCAGGATGCTGTCGAACACCGACCATTCGAAGATCGACGGCGCGGCGCTGACCTACAAGATCCAATGGGCCAGCTGGCGCCGCAGCCTGGGCGAACTGGCGATGGACGTGCTCGGCCAGGGCGGCGAAGTGACCGAGGGCGACGAGTACGAGTGGGACACCCTGCCCAACCTGTTCCTCTATTCGCGCGCCGACACGATCTATGGCGGCACCAACCAGATCCAGCGCAACCTGATCGCCGAACGCGGCCTTGGCATGCCGCGCGAACCGAGAGGAGATGTCTGATGGCCGCGCCCATTCCCCCCTACCCGCAGGGCCGCAATTTGCTGGCCGGCAAGACCGTGGTGGTCACCGCCGCCGCCGGCACCGGGATCGGCTTTGCCGCCGCCAAGCGCGCTGCCGAAGAAGGCGCGCGTGTCCTGATCAGCGACTTCCACGAACGCCGCCTTGGCGAAGCGGCTGACCGGATCGCGGCGGAAGTCGGCTGCGAGCGGCCCGCCACCGTGGTCTGCGACGTGACCAGCCAGGACCAGGTCGACGCGCTCCATGCTGCCGCGCTGGCCAGCCTTGGCCATGTCGACGTGCTGATCAACAACGCGGGCCTTGGCGGCGAGGTCGATGTGGTCGACATGACCGACGAGCAGTGGTTCCGCGTGCTCGACGTGACGCTCAACTCGGTGTTCCGGATGAGCCGCGCCTTCCTGCCTGCGATGTACGCCCGCAAAAGCGGCGCGGTGGTCAACAACGCCTCGGTGCTCGGCTGGCGCGCGCAGAAGGGGCAGGCGCACTATGCCGCGGCCAAGGCCGGGGTCATGGCCTTTACCCGCTGCGCGGCGGTCGAAGCGGCAGAGCACAACGTGCGGATCAACGCTGTCGCCCCCTCGATCGCGATGCATGCGTTCCTCGCCAAGGTGACGACCGACGAACTGCTCGCCGAACTCTCCGCCAAGGAAGCCTTCGGGCGTCCGGCAGAGGTTTGGGAAGTGGCCAACGTCATGCTGTTCCTGGCCAGCGACCTCTCCTCCTACATGACCGGCGAAGTGCTGTCGGTCTCCAGCCAGAGGGCCTGACCATGGCGAAAGTCTATGCCAGCCCGCGCGACCTGATCGGGCAGGAAGGCACGCAGCTGGGCGCCACCGACTGGCTGCTGATCGACCAGGACCGCGTCAACGGCTTTGCCGAGGTGACCGGCGACCACCAGTGGATCCATGTCGATGTCGAGCGCGCCAAGGACGGTCCGTTCGGAGGGACCATTGCCCACGGCTACCTGACGATGAGCCTGGTCAACCTGTTCCTGCCCGACCTGATCGAGGTGCAGGGCTTCAGCCACGCGGTGAACGTCGGCGCGGACCGGCTGCGGTTCCTCAGCCCGGTCAAGGTCGGCAGCCGCATCCGCGGCAGCGGTGAGATCGTCTCGGTGGAGGAGATCAAGGGCGCGATCCAGTCCGTCGTGCGCGTAACCGTGGAGATCGAAGGCAGCGAAAAGCCGGCCTGCGTGGTCGACACGATCAGCCGTTATTTTCCGGAGTAGCCCCATGCCCACGCCCGAACAGATGGAAGCCGCCGTCCACGCCTATGTCGAGGCTTTCGCCAAGGGCGATCCGGAACTTGCCGTGGCGATCTTCGCCGACGATGCCAGCGTCGAGGACCCGATCGGCAGTCCGCCGCACGTGGGCAAGGACGCGATCCGTGCCTTCTACATCGGCTCGATGGCAACGGGCGCAACGCTCCACCTCTCGGGTCCGGTGCGCGTTGCCGCCGCCCATGCTGCCTTCGCGATGCAGGTCCGCCTCCACTGGGACGGCAAGGACATGGCGATCGACGTGATCGACACCTTCGCCTTCGACGAGGCGGGCAAGGTCACGGAGATGAAGGCCTATTTCGGCCCGGGCAACATGCATGCCGCCTGAAGCGCTGCCGCTGACCATCCCCCACGCCGCCGAAGCCGCCGCCCGGCGCTGGGGCAATGCCGTGGCCCTGATCGAGGGCGGCGAGACGCGGACCTTCGCGCAGCTGTGGCAGGAGTGCCGCGCCGCCGCCTCGGCACTTCTGGCACGCGGCGTAACCACGGGTGACCGCGTGGCGATCTGGGCGCCCAATCGCCGCGAATGGGTGGTCGCCGCCGTGGCCGCGCCCCGGTGCGGCGCGGCCATCGTTCCGCTCAACACCCGGCTCAAGGGCCGTGAGGCGGGGGACATCCTGCGCCGCACCCACGCGCGGCTGCTGTTTACGGTGACGGACTTCCTCGGCATCGACTACTGCGCATTGCTGGCCGAAGAGGACCTGCCGGACCTGGCCGAAACGGTGCTGCTGGACCGGGACTTCGACAGCTTTGTCGCGACCGGCAAGGGCGCCGAGGATCAGGCGATTGACGCAGCGTTGGCTGCGCTAACCTCCGATCATGTCTCCGACATCATGTTCACCAGCGGCACCACCGGGGTGCCCAAAGGCGTGCTGATGACCCACGGACGGATCATTCCGCAGGTCGGCGTGTGGATCGGCAATACCGGTCTGGCACAGGGCGAGCGCTATCTCATCGCCAACCCGTTCTTCCATTCCTTCGGCATGAAGGTCGGCTGGGTCGCCTGCCTGATCGCGGGCGCGGTGATGGTGCCGATGCCGCAGTTCGACGTGGCCGAGGCAGCGCGCCTGATCGCGCAGGAGCGCATCGCCTTCCTCCCCGGGCCGCCGACGATCTTCCAGATGCTGCTGTCGGAAAAGGAGCGCGCACCCTTCGACACCTCGTCGCTGCGCGGCGGGACGACCGGCGCGGCGACCGTGCCGCCGGTGCTGATCGAGCGCATCCGCAGCGAGCTGGGCATGGCGGACATCATCACCGCCTATGGCATGACTGAATGCGTCAACATCACCTCGTGCCGCCCCGGCGATCCGGTCGAACTGATCGCCAACACTTGCGGCGCGGCGATCCCCGGCAACGAGGTGATTATTGCCGGTGACGATGGGCGCGAACTGCCGCGCGGCGAAACCGGCGAGATCCTGGTGCGCGGGATCGGCGTGATGCAGGGTTATCTCGACGATCCCGCAGCCACCGCTGAAGCCATCGACGGCGAGGGCTGGCTGCACACCGGCGATGTCGGCACGATGGACGAGGCCGGCTATGTCCGGATCACCGACCGCAAGAAGGACATGTTCATTTCCGGGGGCTTCAACGTCTACCCGGCAGAGGTCGAAAAGCTGCTCGCCACCCATCCCGCGATTGCGATGGTTGCCGTGCTGGGCGTGCCGGACGAGCGGATGGGCGAGGTCGGCAAGGCCTTCGTCGTACTGCGCCCCGGCGCCACGCTTGATGAAACCGGACTGATCGCGTGGTCACGCGACAACATGGCCAATTACAAGGTCCCGCGCCGCGTCGCCTTCCTTGATGACCTGCCGCGAAACGCGGCGGGCAAGGTCGCCAAGCTGGAGCTGCGTTGAACGCCCGCGCTTGACATGGGCGGGCCGATGGCCAGAGCACTCCCCGCAAGCACAACGCAGGGGAGAGCCGCCACATGAGACTGACCCAGGGCATCGTCCGCGCCGCCATGGTGCGAGGGCGCGGCACCGCGATCATCGACGGCGCGCAGAGCTTTACCTGGAACGAGATCGCCTCGCGCGTCCCCCGCTTCGCCGCCGTGCTGCGCGGCCACGGCCTCAGCGAAGGCGGGCGCGTGGTGCTGCTGGCGCACAATTCGCACTGGTCGATCGAGGCGTTCTACGCTGCCTTCCACGCCGGCGGGGTAATGGTCCCGCTCAATTTCCGCCTGTCGGAGCAGGACCTGGCCGTGCAGGTGGCGGACTGCGCGCCGGACGTGCTGCTGCTGGGGCCGGACTTCCTGCATTTGGGTGAGGCGCTGCGCAAGGCGGCGGGCGGCGCGGTGACAGTCCTCGCGGTGGACGAATCGCTGGGCGCGCTGGTCGCAGCGGCGGAGCCGATCCCGGACGCGATGCGCGGGGGCGACGACCTGTCGTGCATCTACTACACCAGCGGCACCACCAGCGCGGCCAAGGGCGTGATGCTGAGCCACGCCAACTTCATGGCGAACACCCTGAACGTCTGGCACACGCTGGAACTGGGCGAGAATGCCGTCCACATGCACCACGGCCCGCTGTTCCACCTGGCGGCAGGCGCGCGGCTGTTCTCGGTAACGCAGGCGGCGGGAACCCATGTATTCCTGCCGCGCTTCCAGGCGGGCGAAGTGCTGGCCGAAGTGGCGCGCAGCGGGGTGACGCACCTCACCGTCGTGCCCACGATGCTGCGCACCCTGCTCGACGATCCGGGCTTTGCCGCGACCGACCTCTCCTCGCTTCGCTACCTCTCCTACGGTTCCGCGCCGATGCCGGAGCCGCTGCTGCGCGAGGCGCTGGAAAAGCTGCCGCACGTCCGTTTCATCCAGTCCTACGGGATGACCGAACTGTCGCCGGTGGCAACCATGCTCGGCTGGGAGGATCACCTGCCCTCGCCGCGTTCGTCGGCCCTGCTGAAGTCGGCGGGCAAGCCTGTGGCGACGGTCGAGATCGCGGTGGTCGGAGCGGACGGCGCGCACCTGCCCACCGGCAGCCACGGCGAGGTCGTGGTGCGCGGGCCGACCGTGATGCAAGGCTACTGGAATCGCCCGGACCTGACCGCCGCGACGATCAGGGACGGCTGGCTCCACACCGGCGACATCGGCTTCATTGACGCGGAGGGCTATCTCACCATCGCCGACCGGCTGAAGGACATGATTATCACCGGCGGCGAGAACGTGTTTAGCCAGGAAGTCGAGCAGGCGCTGTCCACTCATCCGGCAGTGTCACAATGCGCCGTCTTCGGCCTGCCCGATCCCAAGTGGGGCGAGGCTGTTCACGCGGTGGTGACGCTGCACGCCGGGGCCGAGACGAACAGCGCCGAGCTTGTCGCCCACTGCCGCGAGTTGCTGGCGCACTACAAGTGCCCGCGCGCGGTCGATATCCGCAGCGCGCCAATGCCGCTCAGCGGATCGAACAAGATCCAGAAAAGCGACCTGCGCGCCGAAATCCTCGCCGCGCGGGAACAGGCCTAATGCTCCCCGGCACGCTGGAGCAGGTGCCGCCGCCCCGGCGCGGGCGTTGGTACACACATCTCTACGTGCAGGTGCTGGCCGCCATCGCCCTCGGCGTGGCCCTCGGCCACTTCGCGCCCGCAACCGGCGAGGCGCTGAAGCCGCTGGGCGATGCCTTCATCAAGCTGGTCAAGATGGTGATCGCGCCGGTGATCTTCCTGACCATCGTCACCGGCATCGCAGGCTTGCGCGATCTGGCCTCGGTCGGGCGGATCGCGGGCAAGGCCTTTGCCTATTTCCTGTTCTTCTCCACCCTCGCGCTGGTGGTCGGGCTGGTGGTGGCGAATACCGTGCGGCCCGGCGCGGGGCTGAACATCGATCCCGCCAGCCTCGATGGGGGCAAAGTCGCGGACTATGCCGAAAAGGCGCACGAGACGACGATCACAGGCTTCCTGACCGGGGTCATCCCCGACACGTTCCCTTCCGCGCTGACCGACGGGAACATCCTCCAGGTCCTGTTCGTCTCGATCCTGTTCGGCATAGCGCTCGCGCTGGTCGGACAGCGCGGGGAGAAGGTCTTCGCGCTGTTCGAGGACCTGTCGATCGTGATGTTCAAGGTGGTCGCGATCGTCATGAAGGCCGCGCCGGTCGGTGCATTCGGGGCCATGGCCTTCACCATCGGCAAGTACGGACTTTCCAGCCTGTCGAGCCTCGCCCAGCTCGTCGCGACGTTCTACGTCACCTCGCTGCTGTTCGTGCTGGTGGTGCTGGGGCTGATGGCGCGGATTGCAGGCTTTTCGATCCTGCGGCTGATCGCCTACCTCAAGGCCGAGCTGCTGCTGGTGCTGGGCACCTCCTCCTCCGAAAGCGCCCTGCCCGCGCTGATCGAGAAGCTGGAGCGCGCCGGGTGCCCCAAGACCGTCGTCGGGCTGGTGGTGCCGACGGGCTATTCCTTCAACCTCGACGGCACCAACATCTACATGACACTCGCCGCGCTGTTCATTGCCCAGGCCTGCAACGTGGACCTTTCCATGGGCGAGCAGCTCGCCCTGCTGGGCGTGGCGATGCTTTCGTCCAAGGGCGCGGCGGGGGTGACCGGCGCAGGCTTCATCACCCTTGCCGCCACGCTATCGATCGTGCCCAGCGTGCCGGTGGCGGGCATGGCGCTGATCCTGGGGATCGACCGCTTCATGTCCGAATGCCGCAGCCTGACCAACTTCATCGGCAATGCGGTCGCGGCGGTGGTCGTATCGTGGTGGGAGGGACGCCTCGATCGGGACCAGTTCGAAGCCGCACTGGCTGGCAGGCTCCCGCCGGTCACCGAGCTGCCAGAGGGCGAAGTGGAAGCCTGAAACCTCAGGCCCAAAACCCGACCTCCGTTCGTGTCGAG
>JAYRMP010000103.1:0-8915 GCA_041912655.1 Novosphingobium sp.
GGCCCGGCGATCAGCTGGCCCAGTTCCACGACCTTGATTCCGGCGAGCGCGCCGGTGTTTTCGGTTTCCATCATTCCTGTTCCGCCTTGGGGAATCCGCCAGCCCTGGCCAGCATCGAGGGCATGGCCTTGTCCATCACGCCGCCGAGCCAGTGCGAGGCTTCGATCAGTCGGTCAAGGTCCAGCCCCGTCGCCACGCCGGAGCGGGCGAGCAGGTAGGCCACGTCCTCGGTCGCGACATTGCCCGCCGCGCCGGGGGCAAAGGGGCAGCCGCCGAGCCCGCCGATCGAGGCATCGACCACGCTAGCCCCGGCTTCCACCGCCGCCCAGACGTTGGCGATCCCGGTGTTGCGGGTGTTGTGGAAATGGACGCGTACCGGCAGCGGCGCGATGGCCTGCCTTACCGCAGCAACCAGCGCAGAGACCTGAGCCGGCACGCCGACGCCGATAGTGTCGGCCAAAGCAATCTCGCATGGTCCCAGCTCCGCCAATTGCGCGGCCATCCGGACCACATGCGAAGGATCGACCTCGCCCCCGAACGGACAGCCGAAGGCGACCGCGATGGTCACCTGCGCGCTGCGACCGGCCTCTTTCGCCATGGCGAGGATGCGGCCCGCGACCTCCACCGATTCGGCGCTGGTCTGGCCCTGGTTGCGGATCCCGAAGGGGTCGGAGGCGATGGCTACAGCGCCGAGTTGATCCAGTCCGCAGGCGATGGCCCGTTCCGCCCCGCGTTCGTTGAGCACCAGGCCGATGCGGGTCACGCCCTGCGGCGCGCCCAGCGCTTCGACCACGGCTTCGGCATCGGCCATCTGCGGCACGCGGCGCGGGTTGACGAAGCTCGCCACCTCGATCCGCCGCGCGCCGGCGGCAATGGCGTGATGGATCAGCGCCACCTTGTCGGCGGTGGAGACGAGCTTCGCCTCGTTCTGGAGTCCGTCACGCGGGCCGACCTCGACCAGTTCGATCCTTCGTTCCATGGCTTTGCTTCTGCCTGTTGCCTGCACTGCCGCGCGCAGATACTGAGTATTCGAAGTATTTCTAGCCGGGAATCGCCCCGACCGGCAACTGTCCGTTGGCACGGCCGCACGCATTGCGCGAGAGGCCAGAGGCTGCGGTGGTTGACTCGGGCGCGCCCACGCAGGAAATGCCCAAGGATTCAACCGCTCAGGAAGGAACTTTCGCCAATGGCCCAGACGCTCAACATCCCCAGCATTTCCAACGAACTGGCAGAGACGCTGATGCGTGGCGCGGTCGCCAAGGCCACGGAGATGCAGGTACCGATGTGCATTGCGATCTGCGATCCGGCGGGCACGCTGGTGCAGTTTCTGCGGATGGACCACGCCGCGCTGCTGTCGGTCCAGATCGCGCAGGACAAGGCCTTCACCGCCGTCTCGTTCGGCATGCCGAGCCATGAATGGCACGATTTCATCAAGAACGATCCGCCGCTGCTGCACGGCATCGTCCACACCCCGCGGCTGGTGGTGTTCGGCGGCGGCTATCCGGTCAAGGTCGACGGCAAGGTCGTTGGCGGCATCGGGGTGAGCGGCGGCCATTACACCCACGACATGCAGGTGGCCGAGGCGGCGCTGGCTGCAGCGGGGCTCTAGCTGCCCCCAGGCCGCTCAGTCCCCCGCGCAAAGCCGCTGGATATAGGCCAGGGCCTTGGCCGTGGGACTGGTGGTAGGCATCAGTTCCAGCCCGATCACCCCGCGATAGCCCAGCTGCCACAGCAGTCCGAGCTGCGCGGGCCAGTCCAGCGTGCCCGATCCCGGCTCGCCGCGCCCTGGTACGTCGCCGATCTGGACATGGTCGACCAGGTGCATGACCTCGGGCAGGACCTGTTTGGGGTCCTCGCCTTCCATCACCGACTGGTAGAGGTCGTAGATCAGCCGCACCCGAGGGGAGCCGACCATCTCCGCCACGTCCACGCTGTCTGCCGTGCGGGAGCACAACACACCGGGGTGATCGTGGCGGGTGTTGGCCGATTCGAGCAGGATCACGACATCCAGTTCCTCGGCGATCGGCAGCAGGCGCACCAGCGCATCGGCCAGGTTGCGGTGCTGCGCGGGCCGCTTCAGCCAGGGCACGCCCCGGCCCGAGGTGACCACCACGTTGCGGCAGCCGAGGTATGCCGCATCTTCTGCCGCGCTGCGGAAGGTGGCGCAGAACCCCTCGTGCGTTGCGGGATCGACCAGCTGGGTCTGGTAATCGGCCACCGTGGTCAGCAGTTCGACCCCGTGATCGTCAAGCGCCCGCCGGATGGCGGGCAGGTCGGGCCCCTGGGTCAGGAAGAGCTCGACCTTGCGAAATCCGGCTGCGGCGGCTGCAGCGATCCGCTGCTCGATCGTCTCGCCCGCATCCTGGAAGCCATATTCGAGGTTGACCGAAATCTCGTAGCGCATCGAACGGCTTTCCTTGCAGGGCGGACTAGCGCCACCGGATCGCCATAAATTTAGAATACAAAATCTATTTTGTCCACGGAGCCCTCGGCGACGACGGGCTTCCGGGTCCATGCCGGAACAAGCCGGCTACGGCGCGGTTGCCCCAGGATGCTTGACGCAATTGCCATCAGCACCGCGCAGGCGGTTACCCGGATTGTCGAACTGACCGGAATCGCAATCATCGCGGGCGGGGCTTTCGGCACCCTCGCGCTGTTCCTCTATCGCCTGGTCGGCCGTTCGGATGCGGGCGAGGCGGTCGCCCGGCTGCGTTCCAGCCTGGGGCAGGCGATCCTGCTGGGTCTGGAATTCCTGGTCGCGGCGGACATCATCAACACCGTCGCCGTCCAGCCGACACTGGCCAGCGTTGCGGTGCTGGCCGGGATTGTCGGGATCCGGACCTTCCTCAGCTTCAGCCTCGAAACCGAAATCGAGGGGCGCTGGCCGTGGCAGCGCGGCAGCCGCCACGGCAGCGGGCAGGGTGAGGGCGGAGCAAGCCCGCCCCCGGACCTCACATCACGTCGACCGCCTTGCTGACCAGCACGTTCACCGCGACGCGGCGGTTCTGCGCCTTGCCTTCTTCGGTATCGTTGCTGGCGACCGGATCGGATTCGGACATGCCGGTGGGGGTCAGCACGCGGTACGGCTGCCAGCGGCAAGCCTGCTGGAGATAGTTGATTACGCTGCCCGCGCGCTTCTCGCTGAGCGTCTGGTTGTAGTCCTCGTCGCCGACCGAGTCCGTGTATCCGACCACCAGCAGCAGGGCATTGTCCATCGCCCCGGCCTGGGCCGCCGTGTTGCACAGTTCCTGCTTGGCCTGCGGCGAAAGCGCCGCCTTGCCGGTGTCGAAATAGACGTTGGTCGTGGCCTTGATGTTGTACTTGTCGATATCACCCATCCGGCCGCGCAGCGCTTCGGTCGCGGCGGTCTGCTCTTCGAACTTCTGGGCGGTGCCGGTCTGGATCATCGAGGCGATCTTGAGGTCGCCCTTCTTCAGGCTGACCTGGTTCGCCACCAGCCCGCCTGTCCACTGCAGCGTCTTGACGCTGACCGGGAGGCCATTGAGCAGCGAATCCGTGCCCAGCTTGCCGCGATTGCTGCTGAACAGGCCGGAACTGGACTTGATCCGGGTGGCGTCGGTCAGGGTGATGACCGTGCTGGTGCCGTCGGCGGCGGTCACCTTCATCCGGTCGCCGCTGCGCGCGGTGATCACGCCCTTGATTTCCGGCCCTGCGGCCATCTCGTTGAAGGCGGGCGGACGCTCGCCATTGACCACGATGTTGGCCGGTTGCGGCTCTTGCGCCTGCGCGGCAAGGGCCGGGGTCAAGGTCAGCGCCAGGGTGGCTGCAAGGAGCCGGGCTCCGCTTGGTCTGGAAGTGCTGTGCATGGAGTACCTCTTCGAAAATTGCCGCCCGAGCCGAAGTTTGCCTGCTGGCCGTTTCCTGTCGCCCCGATGAACGCGGGGATGGTGAGGCGAGTTCCCGGGGACGGGGGGTGCGCACCGCACGGTGAGCCGAAGGGAAGCCGCTCCGGGCTGAAACGATCAGGCCTTCAGTCCGCGCACGATCAGGTCGGCGGCGCTGGCGATGGTACGTGAGAGGGCTTCGGGCTCGGTCCGCAGGCGGCGGTCGGCAGCTTCGACCAGCGGGCGCAGCACGACCAGCGCGCCCGCGCCGTGGGCCAGCATGGTGAAGGGAACGCTGACGTGCACCTTGCGAAACACCCCGCGTGACTGCCCTTCGGCGAGAAGCTCGGTGAAAGGCCAGGCGCGCCCGCGAAAGAAGGTGGCGACGATATAATCCAGCCGCTCGCTGCTGCGCGCGCCCTCCATGTTCATCAGCTGGACGATGGCAGGTTGCTCGGCGAGGGTGTGGAGGAAATCCTCGCAGGCGGCACGCATCCGCTGCTCTATGCTGGCTTCGGCGGGCAGGCTGGCGCGGTGGCGGGCCATGGCGGCGTGGAGTCGTTCCATCCCCCGGTCAACCGCCGCCGTCCACAGCGCCAGCTTCGATCCGAACCGCGCGTTCAGCAGGCCGTGGCTGACCCCGGCGGCTGCCGCGATTTCCCGCAGCGAGGCGCCTTCGAAGCCGCGTTCCGCAAAGGCTTCCAGCGCGCGGTCGAGCAGCGCCTCGTCGGCGGCGGGCGGCTGGTCGGCCAGCGCCGGGCGGCCCCGGCGTCGGGTAGGAAGAGCGGTCATCCGGAACGGCGTAGCACAGTCCGGGCGATTTTATTAGACAGATGGATATTTAATCCCCATGCTTGGCGGCGAGAGCGAAACCGGGAGATGCCGATGCCTGCCAGCGATGCCGAACTGATCCAGCGTGCCCGCGATATTGCCCCGCGCATCCGGGCGAGGGCTGCCGAGACGGCGCAGCTGCGCCGCCCGCATGACGATTCGATCCGGGACATGGTCGGTGCCGAGCTGATCCAGATGTTCGTGCCCGCGCGCTGGGGCGGATCGGAGGCCAGTCTGTCGACCATGATGGACGTGGTCGAGATCATCGCTGCCGCCTGCCCCTCCACGGGCTGGATCGCGGCCTTCTACATCGCCCATAACACCTATGTCGCGAAGTTCCCCGAAGCGACGCAGGAACTGCTGTTCGGCGCGCGCGGCTATGTCCTGCTACCCGCGGCGGGTGCGCCCGACATGGAGGCGCGCAAGGTCGACGGCGGCTGGGAAGTCAGCGGCCGCGCCGCCTGGGGCTCTGGCATCATGCACGCCGACTGGGTGCAGATGAGCGGCAAGGCCGAGGACGGCAACCGCTCGTTCCTGATGCCGGTGTCGGATGTCGAAGTGATCGATACCTGGCACTACACCGGCATGTCCGGCACCGGCAGCGCCGACTATGTCGCGCGCAAGGTCTTCGTGCCGGACGACCGTGCGATCTCGGCCACGGAATTCTATGCCGGCGTCACTCCGGGATCGCGCATCCACGCCAACCCGCACTATTCGATACCCTTCCTGCTTTCCGCCTACTGCACGATCCTGCCGGTGCTGACCGGCACGCTGAAGGGCGCGCTGCAGGCGTTCGAGGAGATTGCCGAAAAGCGGGTGCGCAACTTCAGCGGCGCGGTCGTGCGCGACCAGCAGATGGCCCACGTGACGCTGGGCGAAATGCAGATCAACACCCGCGCAGCAAGCGAGCTCGCCCGCGCGGTCTATGCCCGCATCGAGGAGGGACTGCCCGCGCTGGCCTTCACGGTGGAGGATCGGCTGGCCGCCAAGGGCCACGCCGCCTTCATCTCCAAACTGTGCCGCGACACGGTCAATGCGATGATGGCTGCCTCCGGTGCGTCCAGCTATCACGACGAGCAGCCGATTCAGCGCATCTGGCGCGATCTCAACACGGTCGCCAGCCATGCGTTCTGGGACTGGGACGTGACGCGCGAACAGACCGGGCGGCACCACTTCGGCCTGCCTTTTACCAATCCGCTGGTCTGACGCGCGGACCTGTTCGCGCTGAGCCGGGTGATAAACTGCCGCTCCGCTCTGGCGGGGCGGCTGGCCTTGGGCTATCGGCAGGGATCATCGCCGCGACGGGACAGCCGATGCAATCACCCCACCTCATCGTTTCACTGCTCAAGGGGTTCTACTGGTTCGATTCGGGCATCCAGAGCTACATGCGCTCTCGCGGGTGGCCGACGCTGACCCATTCGCAGTCGATGGTGATGATCAACATCGTCAACGGCGCCACCCGCCCGGTGGAAATTGCCCGCAACCTCGGCATCAGCCGCCAGGCGGTCCACGTCACCCTGGCGCAGATGGCCCAGATCGGAATCATCCGGCTGCAGGACGATCCGACCGACCGTCGCACCAAGATCGCGGTCCTGACCGAACTGGGCGAGCCGATGCGCCGCGATGCGCAGATGGCGGTCAGCGAAATGACCCGCCGTCTTGCCGAACGCATCGGCCAGCCGGCCTTGGCCGGGCTCATCGCCGCTTGCGGGGCGGACTGGGGCGAACCAATCGACTTCGAGCGTGAAGCGGTAGAACCGGACGCCCGTATTCCGGCCTAGAGGCTTTTCTCGTAGATCGAGTATTCGCGGTTGACGTGGCTGTCGATCGCCTCGGCGATCGAGTTCATGCCCTGGTTGTCGTCCAGGATCCAGCCGATCTCCCCGCGCGAGGCGCCATAATTGGCGGTGGCGTTACGGCGGATGAATTCGATCATCATGAAGGCCAGCTGGCTGGCCAGACGGCTGGCCTGATATTCCTTGAGCACACCCATCAGCGGCACGCGCATGGTCCGCACGCGCGGCTTCCTGAGCCACCACAGCAGCTTCGCCCAGCCGAACGGGAACAGCTTGCCGCCGATCGCCTTGATCAGCTCGTTGAGGTCGGGCAGCACCATCATGAAAGCCACCGGGCGGCCATCGTATTCGGCGATCATGATCAGGTCCTCGCGCACCAGCGGCTTCAGCTTCTTGCCGGTGTGCTCGATCTCGGTCTGGGTGAAGGGGACGAAGCCCCAGTTGGCCGACCATGCATCGTTGAGGATATCGATGATGATCTTCGCCTCGCGGTCGAAGTGCTTCAGCTCCACCTGGCGCACCCTGATCCGGGGGTTCTTCTCGCCCGACTGGACGATCCGCTGGATCAGCGGCGGGAAATTTTTGGTGATGTCCAGCTCATAGGTGAACAGCTTCTTGGCGAGGGTATAGCCGTCCGCTTCGATCCACGCCTGATATTCGGGCTTGTTGTGGCCCATCATCACCGTGGGGGACTGTTCGAAGCCCTTGGTCAGCAGGCCCGGCTCTTCCCAGACCGAGAGGCTGAGCGGGCCGAGCGCGCGGGTCATGCCCTGGGTGCGCAGCCACTGTTCGGCGGCGGCGATCAGGGCGCAGGCCGATGCCTCGTCCTCGGCCTCGAGCAGGCCCCAGTTGCCGGTGCCGGGACCCATGCCCTGATCGAGCGGCTGGGTCAGCGCAAGGTGATCGATATGCGCGGAAATCCGCCCCGTCACCCGGTCTCCGCGCCGGGCGAGGAACAACTGCATCGCGGCGTGTTCGTGGAACGGGTTCTTGCCGGGAGTGAGCAGGTCCGCCACTTCGCTGCGCAGCGGCGGCACCCAGGCGGGATCGCTGGCGTTGAGCCGATAGGCAAGATCGATGAAGGCATTGAAATCAGCCTTGCCGGCCACCGGAGTTACAATAATGTCAGCGTTCGCCACGTTCTTGCCTTTGTTCAGGACCAGTTAGCACTGCGTATGGTCCAGCGGACTTGTCAAGCGGGCCATTGGCTGTCTGGCGCGAAGCGCGCGCAAACGGCAGAAGACGGGCCCGACGTCCCGATGGTTGGAACTGGAATCGCATGACTGTGCAGGAATCGATCGACATCGCCGCAACCCGCGCCGCCGTGGCGCCCGGCGCGGCGATCAAGTTGTCGGGCACGCCCGACGACAAGGAGATGCTGCGCGCTGCGGTCGAACTGACCCGCGATATTTCCACGGCGCGCCCTGAAATCTACTGGCCCGACATGCTGGGTTCGGTCGTGCTGGGCTATGCTGCGCTGGCGGGCGCGATCCTTGCCGCCAATCCGTGGACGGCGCTGGCGCTGGGCATCCTGTCGGCGCTCGCGCTGTACCGGGCGCTGCTGTTCATCCACGAGCTGACCCATATCCACCGCACCGCGCTGCCGGGGTTCCGCTTCGCCTGGAACCTGCTGGTCGGCATTCCGATGCTGACCCCCAGCTTCATGTACGAAGGCGTCCACACCCTGCACCATGCGCGCACCCGCTATGGCACGGTGGAGGACCCGGAATACCTGCCGCTGGCGCTGATGAAACCGTGGTCGTTGCCGCTGTTCATCGTCATCGCCGTGCTGCTGCCGGTCGGTCTGCTGATCCGCTCGGCGCTGCTGGTGCCGCTGGGCGCCGTGATCCCGCCGCTGCGCAAGCTGGTGTGGGAACGCGCGTCCTCGCTGTCGATCAATCCCGACTTCCGTCGCCGTCCGCCCGAGGGTGACTTCGCGCGGATGGTGTTCTGGCAGGAATTGGGCGCTTCGGTGTGGGCGCTGTTCCTGGTGGGGAGCGCCTTTGCGTGGGGCTGGAAGCCGCTGGCCGTGGGGCTGGCGGTCGTCTCGCTCACCGCGGTGCTCAACCAGCTGCGCACGCTGGTCGCGCACCTGTGGGAGAACGACGGCGATCCGATGACGGTGACGGGGCAGTATCTCGATTCGGTGAACGTGCCGCCGCCGGGGATCCTTGCCCCGCTGTGGGCGCCGGTC
Organism: Novosphingobium sp.; assembly: GCA_041912655.1. Taxonomy (GTDB): domain Bacteria; phylum Pseudomonadota; class Alphaproteobacteria; order Sphingomonadales; family Sphingomonadaceae; genus Novosphingobium. Next base: position 8,667 of record JAYRMP010000103.1, read on the forward strand.
GGCCTGCGCTATCACGCGCTGCACCACCTGCTGCCCTCGATGCCCTATCACTCGCTGGGCGAGGCTAACCGCCGCCTTCGTGCGCATCTGGGCGCGGGTTCGACCTATGAGCGGGCCAATTATCCCGGCATGCTGATGCTGGTGGCCAAGATCGCACGTTCGACGATGAAGGTGCGGTAAGGAGGGTACCCCTCTCCTTCACGCTCCAACCTTCCGTTCGTGTCGAGCTTGTCGAGACACGTCAGTGCT
>JAYRMP010000104.1:0-8901 GCA_041912655.1 Novosphingobium sp.
GTGCAAACTCCCCCATAACGATGAACCCGGTGGCCACCAGCGACGCCGCATTCCGGGGTGGGGCATGCCCCACCCCGGAATACACCATCGCCTACACCGGAAATTACACCACGAGCGCGGACGCTAACGATTAAAAGCGGTTGTCAATCGAAACGTGTGGTGTTCTATTCGCTTGGCAACCGCCCGGAAAAGGGACGGGCAAACGAAGGAGAGTGGGCTAATGAGGGGTAAGCTGACCCTGCTGGCTGGCGTCTGCGCCAGCGCTATCGCACTTCCTGCATACGCGCAGGATGCATCTGACCGGGATGACACCGAAATCATCGTGACCGCGCAGCGTTCGAACGAACGCCTGCAGGACGTGCCGATCGCGGTTAGCGCCTTCAACACCGAGGCGCTTGAAAAGCAGCAGATCAAGAACACGTCGGACCTTCAGCTGACGCTGCCGAACGTCACCTTCACCAAGACCAACTTCACCAGCGCCAGCTTCACCATCCGCGGCATCGGCGACCTCTGCGTCGGCGTGACCTGCGACAGCGCCACCGCGATCCACATGAACGACGCGCCGCTGTTCGGCACGCGTCTGTTCGAAGGCGAATTCTACGACCTGGCGCAGATCGAAGTGCTGCGCGGTCCGCAGGGTACCCTGTTCGGCCGCAACGCGACCTCGGGCGTGGTCAACTTTCGTACCGCGCGTCCTGACCTGTCGGGCATCGGCGCGAGCGTCGAGGCCGAATACGGCAACTACAACGGCGTCAAGATCAAGGGCATGGTAAACCTGCCCGTCGCCGAAACGATCGGCGTGCGCCTTTCGGGCTTCTACCTGAACCGCGATGGCTACACGACCAACATTTATGACGGGTCGAAGCTTGACGACCGCAACATGTATGGTCTGCGCGGGTCGCTGCGGTTCGAGCCGGGCCCGGGCACCACGATCGACATCATGGCGCAGTACTTCCATGAGCGCGACACCCGCATGCGCATCCAGAAGCAGATGTGCCAGCGCGACCCGACCGGCATCCTCGGCTGCCTCAACGGCGATCGCAAGTTCGAGATGACCAACTCGAACACCTCGTTCGTCGGTGTGCTGACCTCGAAGGAGTTCTTCACTACCCAGGGCGTGCCGTCGGCCTTTGCGCTGGGCAGCCTCTATGGCGCCGGCCACACTCCGGCCAACCCGGTCTACGGCACCGATCCCTATGCCTGGGCGGGTGCGAGCAACCCGGCGGACTTCCGTACGGTCAACACCGACCACACGCCGAGCTACTACACCCAGGAATGGATCGTACAGGGCTCGCTCAATCAGGATCTGGGCGGCGGCCTGAACCTGAAGCTGAGCGGCAACTACCAGAAGGTCGACCTGGATTCGAGCCAGGACTACAACCTCTCGGTCCAGAACCGCGCGCTGTTCACCCCGGCGCTGACCGCGCTGGCGGGGGCTGCCACGGCCGGGATCGGTCTGCCGGGCTCGGCGGCCTATTTCGCGCCGATCGCTGCGGCGCTGATCCCCAACGGACCCACCGGCGTGCTGTGCACCTCGATGCCTGAAGAAACCGGCACCGGTGCCTTCGGTGGTCACCGCCTCTGCGCCTCGACCCCGCAGGACTTCGACCGTTCGAACCAGAACCACACGAACTGGTCGGCGGAAGCGATCCTCTCGTCGGATTGGGACGGGCCGTTCAACTTCCTGCTCGGCGGGATCTACGGCAAGCTCCACATGACCGAGAACAGCTATTACATTGACTCGTTCGGGATCGATTACTTCACCGGCGTGTTCGGTTCCTTCCAGGGGATCGGCAGCTTCAATCCGACGACCGGCACCTATGGCCTGCCGCCGGCCTATCTGGGCACGCCGACCTACCGCAACAATTCGGATGACCTGCGCGTCACCACCTACGGTCTGTTTGGTGAAGCCTACTACAAGTTCAACGATCAGCTGAAGCTGACGCTGGGCCTGCGCTACAACAACGACAAGAAGGAAATCTCGGCCCGCACCACGCTGGCGAGCTTCCTGGTGCCCTACGGTTCGGCCAACGCCTATGCCTCGCCCTTCATCGCGGCTTATGACGCCGATGCGGGTACGGCGGGCAACCAGCTGTTCCAGGTGCGTACTGCGAAGTTCTCCGAATGGACCGGCCGTGCGGTGCTTGATTACCAGGTCACCCCGGACAACCTGATCTACCTGTCGTACTCGCGCGGCTACAAGTCGGGCGGTATCAACCCGCCGCTTTCGCCGGTGTTCTCGGTTCCGGAATCGTTCGCTCCGGAATTCGTCAACGCCTTCGAAATCGGTTCGAAGAACCAGTTCGGCAACGTGACCCTGAACCTCACCGGGTTCTACTATGACTACAAGGGTCTGCAGCTGTCGCGCATCGTTGCCCGGACCTCGGTCAACGACAACGTGAACGCCAAGATCTACGGTCTCGAAGCCGAAGCCATCCTGCGTCCGACCCGCGAACTGACGATGAACTTCACCGCCAGCTACCTCCATGCCGAGGTTTCGGGCGACAAGTTCATGGCCAATCCGCGTGACTTCGGCGCCGGCCGTGCCGATGCGGTGATCATCAAGGACATCACCAACGGTGCGAACTGCGCGGTTGCTTCCAACAGCAACAACATCGCGGGTGTGAACAGCTTCGTCGGCAAGACCAACGCGCTGATCAACGCCGGTATCGTCCCGGGGCTGAAGGCCGGTGCGAACCTGCAGACCACCACCTATGCCTTCCCGGCTGGTGGCGGCATCGCCTCGACCGGCGCCTTCGGCGTCTGCGGTGCGCTGACGGCGGCTGCGGCCGGTTCGTTCAACCTGACCGCGCTGGGCCCGCTCGGGATCGACCCGGCGGCGCTGGGCGGCGTGACCGTCTACTCGTCGGGTATCACCACCAACATCAAGGGCAACAAGCTGCCTGGCGCGCCGGACTACAAGTTCTCGGCCGGCATCCAGTACGCTGCCCCGCTGGGCGACCTGACCCTGACCCCGCGTGCGGACTTCGTCTACACCGGCAAGTCGGTGGGCAACATCTTTGGCGGCAAGGTCAACGAAGTGCCCAGCTTCACCCAGGTCAACGCCCAGCTGCAGCTGGACGGCCCGGAGAAGAAGTGGTTCGCCCGCGTGTGGGTGCAGAATCTGTTCGACAAGGACTCGATCACCGGTCTCTACGTGACCGACCAGTCCTCGGGTAACTACACCAACGTCTTCACCCTCGAGCCGCGCCGCTTCGGCGTCACCGCGGGCCTGAAGTTCTAAGTTCAAGCACTCCTGGGAGGGATGCTTAGCGGGAGGTCCCGGGCTTCGGCCCGGGGCCTCCTTGCGTTTTGGGCGCTGGCGCGGACTTGTCCCGCATCGGGAAGACTTCGTCGCAAGCGGATTGACTCAGTCGCCGCACACCGCAACATCGCGCGATGGACTTCGCATCACCGGCTGCCGACTGGTACCAACGCCTATCCGACCTGTCGCTCGCCTGCGCCGGGGCCGAAAAGGTCGGGACCGCCTGCCTGCTACGCGCCGCGCGACGGCTGTTGAGCGAGGCACCGCAGCCCTGGCGCCAGGTATTTGCCCAGTTACCCCCGCGCGAGGATTTCGACGCGCTGATTTATGCCGGAGGAGAGGCCGCAGCTGCGCTTGCGCTGGTCGAGGGGCGGGGCAGCTACATGATTTCCTATGGCCCGGGCGGGCAGCACCTTGCGACGGTGGTGTTCGAGGGGCAGAGCGGCGAGGCGAGTGCCCAGGGCGCGAGCCTGGCGCTGGCAGTGCTGGGCGCGCTTGCCGCGAGCCTCGCGGGGGCGGGGCTTGCTCCTGCCGCCGGGCTGGCCGAATTCCCGGAACAGCCGATCCTGCGCCTGAACTGACCCGGCACCTCGAAAAGGTGCTGCCCCGGCGGGACGGGAAGGGCCGGGGCAGCAGGCTTTTCGGGACTGGTGACGACTGGGGACTGGTTCCTTCCAGAATTTTACGCCGCTTCGGCGCAAGTCCGCTCTAGCGGCGGCATGGTGAATTTGGGCCTGCCAAGGGCCTCGGTAAATCTGCGTACCACCCGAAACGGCGAGCCGCGCCCGGTCAGTTGACCAGCGCTGCTTCGATCGCGATGCGGATCGCTTCGGAGGTGTGGCTCGCCCCCATCTTGTTGAGCATGTTGGCGCGGTGGATTTCGACCGTGCGCGGGCTGATCGCCAGGCGTTCGCCAATCAGGCGGTTCGACAGCCCGTCCGCCACGCCGGCCAGCACTTCGCGCTCGCGCTTGGTCAGGCGCTGCACCCTGCTGCGGGCCATCGCTTCACGCAGGCGGACATTGCCAAGCGCGTCGCGGCTCTCCTCGGCCACGGCGAGGGCCTGACGGATCACCGCTTCGTCGAACGGCCAGTCAAGGTAGTCGACCGCGCCTGCAAGCACGGCCTGGACCACCTGGTTGGTCCCGGGCGAGGTGGAGAAGGCGACCAGCGGCAACCACTGCCCCGCCTCGGTCATCCGCTCGATCGCGCTGGTGATGACATCGCCGTCATCGTGGACCAGCAGCATCCCCTCGCGCGGCCAGCGGTTGGTGAGTTCGGCGAGGTCCTCGAACGGCTCGACGTGGATCGAAGTGCCCGCAAGGCAATGCGAGATTGCCGCGCGGCGGCGGAAATCGCTGTCGATCAGAATGATGGTCTGGCGCTGCTGCATCGTTGAACCCCCTAGCCGTTAACGCCTAGGCCTAATGCCGTATGCGGGCCGATCGGCGGCATGACGTCATCTCCGTTTTCGAGTAATTGCCGCGCGCCGCGCGGGTTTCGCGCAGCACTGCCGGACTCTGCGATGCTCCAATTTCGATTCATTGGCTGGCCGCGCCCTGCAGCATCGCTGCCGCAATATCGCCGCAGTCGCGGCGGATCGCGGCAATGGTGGCGGCGTCGAAGTCCAGCACGCTGTCGAGCACTGCCTTGCGCGCGCTTTCATAGAACTGCCGCAGTGCGCCAGCGACCTCGCTGCCATCGCTCACCCCCAGTTGCAGCGCGGTAATTGCGGAGAGCGCGCGGGTGAGCGACTGGCTCTTGAGCCGGTTGTCGCCCTGCTGCTGGGCATAGAGCGCGGTGCCGAGCGCGGTGGTCAGCTGTTCATAGCACAGCGCGACCAGCTGGCGGCTGTCGGCGCCGGCGATGCGGGCGTCGAAATCGACGCGGCGGTAGGCTTCCTGGGGGTTGCGGGCGAGCATATCAGTTCTTCTGCGCGTTCCACGCGTCGATCTGGTTCTGAAGGAAGCTGAGCGTCGAGCGCGACGCGCCGACGCGGCTGTCGGTCTGGGCAAAGCGCGCGGTGAGCGTGGAGCGCAGCTTTTCCTGCGCCTCGGTCAGCTTGGTCTGCTCTTCCGAGATCTTGCCCTTCTGCCCGGAATAGCGCGCCAGAGACCCGCCGAGCGAGCCGGGATCGAGCGCCGAGGCGGCGGTCCGCGCGATCCGGTCGAGCGAGGCGTAGACGCCGTTGATCCCGGTGGTGAACATCGCCGCGACCCCGCCGGGCGAGGCCTTGAGCGTGGCGGAAAGCCGCGCTGAATCCAGCCGGAAGGTGCCGTCGCGGTTGGTCGCGAGGCCGAGGTCGGCGAGGGTCGATGGCTGCCCCGGCGCAGCGCCCGGCATGACGATGCTGCCCGCCAGCTGCGCCATCGCCCGGCGCAGCGCGCGCGCGCCGCCATCGCGGGCGAGGTCACCGGTCTTGGGATCGACGCCCTTGTTCAGTTCCGCGACCAGTTCGTTGAGCGCGGAGGTGAGATCCTGCATAAAAGTGGTGGCGGCTGCATTCGGCTCGCTGAAGCGGATCGTGGTCGGCGCGCCGGTGTTGGTGCCGGTCAGCGCCAGGCTGAGCCCGGGAACGACGTCGTTCACTTTGTTCGACTTGCTGGTCATGGCCAGGCCGTCAAGCTTGAACTCAGCATTCTGCGCCGTCGCCTTGAGCCGGTCCGGCGCGGCGGCAGGCGTCCATGCCAGCGCGGCCAGGCCTTCCTCGCCCACGGTCTCGCTGGCTTCGAGGATGAAGCCGTTGGCCGCGCCCTCGCTGCCCTTCAGCATCAGGTGCGCGCCGTCCGCCCCTTGCGCGACATAGGCGCTGACGCCTGCACTCGCGGCGTTGATCGCGGCGGCGACATCGGCCAGCGTCGCTCCGCTGGCAATGGTGATCGCGGCCGGGGTGTGGGCGGTGTCTTCGGTGAAGGTGCTACCCGAAATCGTGCCGAAGCGCAGGGTCAGCGTGCCCGATCCGGTCGGTGAGGTGCTGGCGGCATAGGCGGGGCCGGCCAGGGTCTGCGATCCCGCCAGCTGCGTGACTTCCAGCGAATAGCTGCCGCTGCCGCTGGCGACGCCCCGGCTGACGCTGGCGACAGCGCTGTTGGCAATGCTCGGCTGGGTCGAAACGTCGCCGTTGCGCACCCGGTCGCCGACCGAACTGGCCAGCTGCAGGATCATCGACTTGAGGTTGGAGGCCGCTGAAATCTGCCGTTCCAACGTGTCGGAGCGGCTGGTCAGCCGGTCCTTGCGCGCCGCGAAGCTGGCCTCGGCCAGGCTGTTGGCCAGGCCCGCCATGTCGATCCCGCTGCCCCCGCCAAGGGCGCTGACGATGCTGCTGGTGGCGCTGGTGGTGGTCATGCTTGCAAGAACGGCATCCGCGCCGCGCACTTAAGGGTTTTCGCGCAATCTGCGGCTCAGTTTTTCGCCTGCGGATCAAGCCGTCCCTCGGCGTCGAAGCGCAGCTCCAGCGGCACTTCCACCACCGGCGCGGGGCGCGCTTCGCCGCGCTTGAGCGAAAGGACGAAGGCGAGGACCGATGCCACGGCGGCGTAAAGCTCTTCGCGGATCGTCTGGTTCTCGCGCGTGGTGAAATAGAGCGAGCGGGCGAGCGGCGGATACTCCAGCACCGGTACGCCGAGTTCTGCGGCCAGTTCGCGCATCGCCATCGCCTTTTCGCCGCGGCCCTTGGCCAGCACCAGCGGCGCGGCGGCGCGGTCGGGATCATATGTCATCGCCACCGCGAAGCGGTGCGGGTTGGTGAGGACGAACTGCGCCTCGCGCATCGCCTTGGCCACCGCGCCGCTGGCGTACTGGCGCTGGCGCTGGCGCTGCGCGGCCTTGCGTTCGGGCGAGCCTTCGCTTTCCTTGTGCTCGTCGCGCAGTTCCTGCTGGCTCATCCGCAGGCGCATGTAGCGGCGCAGCCACTGCACGGGCCAGTCGATCAGGGCGATGACGACCAGACCCGCGGCCAGCACGAACAGCAGCCCGGTCAGCGCGTTCCAGGCATGAGCCAGCTGGTCATAGAGCGAGGCCCCGCGTCCCAGCCCGAGCAGCTGTGCCAGATGGTTCTTGCCCCAGGACCACGCCAGCGCGCCCAGCAGGCCGACCTTGGCGATGCCCTTGCCGACCTCGATCCAGCCCTGCGCGCCGAACATCCGTTTGAGCCCCGAGAGCGGATTGAGCCGCGAGGGTTTGGGCGCGAGGTTCGCGCCGATCCAGCGCCCATCTGCCGGGCCGAGCTGGACCGCGACCACGGCCAGCATCACCACCACGGCCAGCAGCAGCACCGGCGGCAGCACAGCCAGAGTCAATCGCAGCAGCACCGCCCCGGGGGAGAAGTCCTCCAGTGCGGCGCGGTCCCAGGTCAGGCCCGCGCGCGCGCCATCGGCCAGCGCCTCGATCAGCCAGGGACCGGCGAATTTCAGCCAGGCCGCCCCGGCCAGCACGGCGGCGGCGGTAGCGAGTTCGCGGCTGCGCAGGACGTCGCCTTTCAGGGCGGCGTCGTGCTTGCGCTTCTCGGTCGGGGCAAAGCTCTTCTCGCCGCTCATCGTGCGATGATTTCCCCGGCGTGGGTGACGGCTTCGGCGGAGAGGTCAGCGAGCTGCTCGCTTGCGAGCGGCGCGGCGACGATCAGCGCGGCGATTCCGGCCATCACGCCAGCCGGCAGGCCGAGCGCGAACAGGTTGAGCGAGGGGGCCGAGCGGCTGAGCACGCCCGAGACGAACTGGACCACCAGCAGCACCAGCGTAACCGGCAGAGCGATGGCCACGGCGGCGACGAACATCTGGCTGCCGAAGCTGGCAACCAGTTCAAGCCGCTCGGGCGAGAGCCAGGCTGCGCCCGGCGGGAAGGCGGCATAGCTTTCGAACACCAGCCGCAGCCAGGTGAGGTGAGCGCCAAGGCCCAGGAACACCACGGCCAGCAGCACGGTGAAATACTGCCCCAGCGCGGGCGAGTGCGCGCCGCTGATCGGATCGGCGGCAGAGGCGATGCTCATGCCCATGGCCCCGCCGATCTGCTCGGCCGCCATGATCGGCGCGGCGAAGCTGAGTTGCAGGACAAAGCCCAAAGCGAGGCCGATCAGCACTTCGCCCGCCACCGCCAGCAGTCCGGCGAGCGAAAGCAGGTCCGGCGGCACGGCCACCGGCATCCAGGCGCAGACCAGCACGGAGAGCGCGCCCGAAATCGCCACGCGCAGCTGAACCGGGACGGCGGCGGCACCGAAGAACGGGGCGGCCAGCAGGGCCGCGCCGATCCGGGTCATCACGAAGACCAGCTTCCACAGTTCGGCCTCGACCGCGCCGAACCCGAAGGTCAGCTGCATCATCGTCCGGTCGCCGCGATCTGGGCGAAGACTTCCTGGGTGAAGTCGCCCACCAGCCCCAGCATCGATGCGCCCAGCACCACCAGCACCAGCGCGGTGACGGCGAGTTTCGGCACGAAGGTCAGCGTCTGCTCGTTCACCGAGGTCGCCGCCTGGATCACGCCGACCACCAGGCCGACGGCGAGGCTGGCCAGCAGGATCGGGGCAGAGACCAGCGCGGTCACCCACAGCATCCGGTCGGCGAGGGCAAGGAGGGAGGCGGCATCATCCATGGGTCTTCATCCGAGGTCCGTTCGTGTCGGGGGGAGTGGGGGCCCCGTGGCGCG
>JAYRMP010000105.1:0-8817 GCA_041912655.1 Novosphingobium sp.
GCTTCTCCTTGACCAGTTCAAGGAAGCCCTTGGGATCGAACTTGGGCTGGGTGATCGCCTTCGCCCCGCCGCGCGCGGGCAGCATGACGATGCCCAGGTTCCCGCCCGAGCCGGTCAGCGGCAGGGCGTTGAGCGTGGAGCGCGAGCGGTCCATGTTGGTGCCGGTCACGCCCTTCATCAGGTCGGGGTGCGAGACGACGACGCCCTTGATCTTGCCGGTGGTGCCCGAGGTGCCGAGGATCTCGGCATCGGCCTCGGGATCGAGGCTCGCCTGATCGGGCAGCGCGGCGAGGTTGCGCGGCATGGCATCGACGCTCCAGCAGCCGTCGAGCTTCAGATCCTTCACGATCTCCGGCACGTCGGTGATGCACCAGCGCGGGGTGGTGAGCGCGGCAAAGTCGGCGATTTCCTTGGCGTTGAGGCGGGTGTTGATCGGGCAGGCGATGCCGCCGGCGCGGAACACGGCAAAGACCGCGATCGCCATCTCCACCGCATGGGCATTGCTGATCGGCAGGAACACCCGGTCGCCCGGGACCAGACCCGCCGCGGCCAGGCCGCCGCCGATTGCGTCGGCCTCCGCGTCCCACTGGGCATAGGTGATGGCGCGGGTCACGCCGTCATGCGCGATCTCGTCACGCTGGTGCACCGCGCGCACCTTGAGCGCGTCGCTGATGCGCCGTACCTGGGTCATGCTCAAAATCCTTGCCTCGCTACCCGGCATCTATTACCTAGTTATACAACTGGGATCAAGGAGCAATGGAATGACCGAAGCCGCCTCCGACGAGGTGCTGATCGAGAACGACGGCGGCGTGCGGATCATCACGCTCAACCGCCCGGACCGGCTCAACGCGCTGACCGGATCGATCATGGAGCCGCTGGCAGATACCTGCGCCGACGCGGCGCGTGATCCCTCGGTCGGCTGCGTGGTGGTGACCGGCGCGGGGCGCGGTTTCTGCGCCGGGGGCGACATCAAGGGCGATGGCAGCGGCAAGGGCGTGGTTCCGGCCAATCCGGAAACCGGCAGCCGCACCGAACAGGGCTTCACCCGCCTGCGCGGCTACATGGAAACGGCGCGCCTGCTGCATGAGATGGGCAAGCCGACCATCGCCATGGTCAACGGCCCGGTGGCGGGCGCGGGGATCGGCATTGCCGGGGCCTGCGACCTGCGTTTCGCGGGGCGTTCGGCCAGCTTCCTCACCGCTTTCAGCAACATCGGCGGCAGCGGCGATTTCGGCTCGACCTGGTTCTGGACCAAGATCGTCGGCACGGGCGTCGCGCGCGAGCTGTTCCTGCTGAGCGAAAAGCTGAGCGCCGAGGAAGCCTTCGCCAAGGGGCTCTACACCCGTCTGTTCGATGACGAGGTGCTGCGCGAGGAAACGCTGAAGACCGCGCACAAGCTGGCCCACGGCCCGCGCATGGGGCTGCGCTATATGAAGCAGAACCTCAACAATGCCGAAGACTGGGCCTTCGAGGCGCAGCTGGATACCGAGGCGCTGAACATGGGCCTGTCGACTCAGGCCACCGCGATGATATGGCGCGAGGCGAACAAGCCGCGCGACTAGATGGCGGCAAGCCAAGAGGACAGCCATGAAGACCATCCGCATCGGCGGCGCCTGCGCCTTTTTCGGCGACAGCAGCGTCGCCCCAACCCAGCTGATCGCGGCGGGGGTCGACTACCTGATCCTCGATTACCTGGCCGAGGCGACGATGTCGGCGCTGGGTTCGATGCGCAAGCACCGCGACAACCTGGGCTATGCCACCGACTTCACCGAATGGGTGTGGAAGGACAACCTGCCCGAATTGAAGCGCACGGGCACGAAGATCGTCACCAACGCGGGCGGCGTCAATCCGCGCGCCTGCATGGAGCGGATGGAGAAGATCGCCGCCGAAGTGGGCGTCTCGCTGCGGATCGCCATCGTCGAGGGCGACGAGGTGCTGGACCGGCTGGATGAGCTCTCGGCGCAGGGCGAGCTGATCACCGGGGCGCCGTTCCCGGACAAGGACAAGGTCGTCACCGCCAATGCCTACCTTGGTGCGGGGCCGATCGCCCGCGCGCTGGCCCTGGGTGCGGACGTGGTGATCACCGGGCGCTGCGTCGATTCGGCGCTGACGCTGGGCATCCTGGTCCACGAATTCGGCTGGAGCGAAACCGACTACGACAAGCTCAGCCAGGGCTCGCTTGCTGGCCACGTGATCGAATGCGGCGCGCAGGCGACCGGCGGGCTGTTCACCGACTGGCGCGAGGTGCCGGACTGGGCGAACATCGGCTATCCGATCATCGAATGCACGGCGGACGGCGCCTTCACCGTCACCAAGCCCGAGGGCAGCGGCGGGCTGGTAACCCCCGCCGTGGTGGCCGAGCAGATCCTCTACGAGGTCGGCGATCCGCAGGGCTACATGCTGCCCGACGTGGTCTGCGACTTCACCGAGCTGAAGCTGGAGCAGACCGGGCCGGACCGGGTGCGCGTCACCGGATCGAAGGGCTACCCGCCCAGCGGCCATTACAAGGTTTGCGTCACCTGGGCCGACGGGTTCCGGGCGATGGGCTTCATGGCCGTGGTCGGACGCGAGGCGGCGCAGAAGGCGCAGCGCCAGGCCGAAGCCGTGCTTGAGCGCGTCAACGCCATGCTGCGCGCGCGCAACATCGGCCCCTTCCGCACCAGCCGGATCGAGGTGATCGGATCGGAGGCGACCTACGGCGCCAACGCCCGCGCCCATGACGTGCGCGAGGTGGTCTACAAGCTGGGCGTCGAGCATGACGATCAGGCTGCCTTCGCCCCGTTCCTGCGCGAGTTCGATTCGCCCACGACTTCGATGTCGGTCGGTACTGCTGGCTGGTTCGGCGCGCGGGCCGAGGTGAAGCCGGTGATGCGGGTGTTCTCGGTGACCGTCCCCGCCGCGACCGTGCCGGTGACGGTGACTTTCGAGGGCCAGAGCGAAACCGCGACCTACCTCGCCAGTGGCGCGCGGTTCGATCCCGCTGACGTGGTGCGCCCGCCCGAGGGCGAGAGCGCCGATGCCTCCACCGCTACCCGCGAGGTTCCGCTGATCGACCTCGCCTGGGCGCGCAGCGGAGATAAGGGCGATGCCTTCAACGTCGGCGTCATCGCGCGGCGGCCGGAATTCCTGCCATGGATTCGCGCCGCACTGAGCGAACAGGCGGTGAAGACCTGGTTCGCGCACGAGTTTGAAGGCGCGCAGAAGCCCGCCGTGCTGCGCTACGAAGTCCCGGGTCTCAGCGCGCTCAACTTCCACGTGCTCGACAGCCTGGGGGGCGGGCAGTTCGCCTCGCTGCGGCTCGATCCGCTGGCCAAGGGCAAGGCCCAGCAGCTGCTCGATATTCCCGTGAAGATTCCGGAAGGACTGGTTGCCTGATATGACACAGCAGGTCCGCATCGATCATGCCGAGGGCGGCGTCGCCACGGTCACCGTCACCCGCGCCGAAATCGGCAACGCCTCCACCCCGGAAATGCTCGGCGCAGTGCGCGATGCATTCCTTGAGGTGAGCGAGCTGGCCGAGGTTCGCGCCGTGGTGCTGGCGGCGGAAGGCAGGCACTTCTCGGTGGGGGCGGACTTCGCCTTCCTCCAGCGCCTGACCGGCATGGGGCCGGCGGAAATCCGAGGCACGGTCTATGCCAATTTCCAGGGCGCGGCCAAGGCGATCTACCGCTGCCCCAAGCCGACGCTGGCGCTGGTGCAGGGCGCGGCGATCACCGTTGGCTGCGAGATTGCGCTGGCCTGCGATTTCCGCCTCGCCGCCGATACCGCGCGGTTCCAGGAAAGCTGGATTCGCCTTGGCATCATGCCGCCGCTGGGCGGGCTGTTCCTGTTGCCGCGCCTGGTCGGCATGGGCCGCGCGATGGAAATCTGCCTGCAGGGCCGCCCGGTGCTGGCCGAAGAAGCGGCGCGGATCGGGCTGGTGAGCGAAGTGGTGGCCGCCGATGCGCTGGCCGAGGCGGGCATGGCCAAGGCGCGCGAGCTCGCCGCGCTGCCGCCCACTGCCTATGCCAGCGCCAAGCAGGCGATGCAGCGGGGGCTTGAAAGCAGCATGGAGGCCGAATGGCAGGCCAATGTCGCGACGCAGGCCGTGCTGCTTGCCAGCGAGGACTTCCGCGAAGGGCTGGCCGCCGTGACGGAGAAGCGCGCGCCGCGCTTTACCGGGCGCTGACCTCTCCGGCGCGCGGCGGCAACTCCTTCGACAGGTGACCCGGCGCCACGAAGGTCGTCTGGAAGCCGCGCGCATAGACGCCCTGCTGGTCCGCAAAGATGTTGCGCGCGGTGCCGTGGCCGTTGCCCGCCATGTTGGTATCGGCATCGAGCAGGAACCAGTCACCCACCGGCATGCGCAGGAACTGCAGAGTGATGTCGAGGTTGGCGAACGACCATTCGCGCGCATCGGTCACCGCGCCGAAGCCATTGCCGAAATCGGCGAAGATGCAGGCCTTGACGAAATTGGACGGGGTCTGCCCCTTCACCACCTCGCCCCGCATCGCCAGCCAGGCGACGCCGGGGCCGGGCTGGCCGGGGCCGCCGCTGACCGGGCGGTATTCGATTGCGCCGGCCATGGTGAAGCTGCCGCCCACCGGCACGACCGAAGCGAAGCCTTCAGGCGGCGGATAGTCGCTGGGGGCGGGGAACACCGGGGTCTCCAGCCGCCGCACCCGCAGGATATGCGCCTGCGCCACCGGCTTGTCCCCGGCCATCAGCGTCACGCAGTGCAGCTTGGTCTGGCGGCCGTCGCGCAGCACTTCGCGCACCATGTGCAGCGGGGTGTGGGGCACCTTGCCGAAGATGTCGACCGAGAAGCGGGCGATCTCGAAGTCTGCGTCGAGCGCCGCATCCTCGCAGCCCGTGGCCAGCAGCGCACTGATCGGCCCCCCCGCGATGGCTTGCCGGTCCCATGGACTGCGGGCGAGGCCATTGGGCCGGAAGATGTCGCCGTCGCGCTCGTAATAGCAGGGCGGCCAGGGGTGCTCGGAGCTGGTTTCGGTTGCCATTGCGCTCATCTGAGATATTTGACCTAGTAATACAAGTAAGGCATAGGAATGCCGGGTGTGCAAGCGCCCGGGCAGAGGCGTGCGCAAGCACCCCAGCAGGAGACGATTGTCAATGGACCTCAGCTATGGCGCAGCGGCGGAAGAGTTTCGCAGCGAAGTCCGCGCGTTCCTGGCCGCCCAGTGGCAGCCGGGCGAGCGGCGCGGCGCCGACCTGAAGGACTATGTCCGCGACTTCCGTCGCAAGGGGGTTGAGGCAGGCTATCTCTACCGCGCGATTCCGCGGGCCTACGGCGGCAGCGAACAACCGGTCGATGTGATCAGGGCGCAGGTGATCCGCGAGGAATTCGGCCGGGCGCGCGCACCGATGGAACTGGGCGGCAACGGCGTCAACATGACCGTCCCGACCCTGCTGGAACGCGGCACGCAGGAACAGAAGGACCTGTTCATCCGCAAGACCATCGAGGGCGAATACATCTGGGGCCAGGGCTACAGCGAGCCCGGCTCGGGCAGCGATCTTGCCTCGGTCCGCACCAAGGCGGAGCTTTCCGCTGACGGGACGAAGTGGATCATCAACGGCCAGAAGATCTGGACCAGCCAGGGAATGCAGTCGACCCACATGTTCATGCTGGTGCGCACCGAACCGGACGCGCCCAAGCATGACGGGATCACCTACCTGTTGCTGGACCTCAACCAGCCCGGCGTGACGCGCCGCCCGATCCGGCAGATGACCGGCGAGGAAGGCGACCACACCTTCTGTGAATTCTTCTTCGACAATGCCGAGACGCCCGTCAGCTGGCAGGTCGGTGAGCGCGGACAGGGGTGGTACGTCAGCCGCACCACGCTGAAGCACGAGCGTGCCAGCATCGGCAGCGCCGATGGCCTGGGCAACCAGTTCCGCAAGCTGGTGGAACTGGCGAAGGAAATGGGGCGGCTGGGCGACCCGCTGGTCCGCGACCGGCTGGGCGAGATCGAAGGGCGGGTGCTGTCGCACCGCTATTCCAGCTTCCGCCTGTTCTCCTGCGCGGCGGCTGGTGACGATCCGGGTCCGATCCAGCTGATGATGAAGCTGCTGCTGACCGAGATCGGCCACGACATGGCCCTTCTCGCCCAGGACCTGATCGGCGAAGAAGGGCTGACCGAACCGGCGGGCGCGGGTGCGCGCGGCTATCGCGGGCCGCGCGGGCCGAACAAGTGGCTCGACCAGATCATGGGCAGCCTTGGCAATTCCATCGCCGGCGGCGCCAGCAACATCCAGCGCAACATCATCGGCGAGCGGGGCCTTGGCCTGCCGCGCGATCTGGCGATGAGCGGGGAGAAGTAGGATGCGCTTTCACCTGACTTCCGAACAGGTCGCGATCCAGGACGCGGTCAAGGGCACGCTGGGCGAATGCTGGGGCATGGAACGACTCCACGCCTTTGCCGATGGCGAGGCCGATTTCGATGCCGAGAGCTGGCAGGCGCTGATGGCGCTGGGCGTGGGCGGCCTCGCCCTGCCCGAAGCCGAGGGCGGCGCGGGGCTGGGGCTGCTCGACGCGGCGCTGGTCTGCGAAATGGTCGGCGCGGCGGCTGCGCCGGGGCCGGTGATCGGCCAGATCGTTACCGCTCTGGCGCTCGCCGCCTGCACCAATTCCAATACCCGTGCGCTGCTGCCCGGCGTGGCCAGCGGTGAGACTGTGGCGACGCTCGCGCTCGACAGCAATCTCGTCCAGTCGGCGCGGGCCGCGCAGCTGTTCCTGACCGATGACGGTGCGGGCGGGCTGCAGCTGATCGAGGCGGGCGACGGGATTGAGATCGAAGCTGTCAGTGCCACGGACCGCAGCCGTCCGGTCTCCAAAGTCACCTTCGGCACAGTGACCGCGCATCCGCTTTTCGCCGCTGGCGATCCGATGGTTCAGCGCGTGCGCGATGCCGCGCTGGTGCTGATCGCCGCCGACGCGCTGGGCGGGGCGCAACACTGCACCGACCTGTCGGTCGACTATGCCAAGACCCGTGAGCAGTTCGGCCAGCCGATCGGGCGCTTCCAGGGGCTGAAGCACCAGTTGGCCCACATGGCGCTCGACGTCGAACCGGCGCGCGCGCTGGTGTGGTACGCGGCCTATGCCTGGGATGCGCAGCTGGACGATGCCAGCCGCGCCGCCGCGCAGGCCAAGGCCCACCTGTGCGAAGTCTATACCCGCACCACCCGCGCCGCGATCGCCGCGCACGGCGGGATCGGCTATACGTGGGAATACGGCCTCAACTACTGGTTCCGCCGTTCCGTGCTGAACCGCGCGTGGCTGGGCAGCCCGGCGCAGCACCGCGCCCGCGCGGCGGAACTTTCCGGCTGGTAGGACGATGAGCGCGCTCGATCTTGTCCCCGGAGTGCACCGGATGCGGCCCGACGACCATTTCATGGTCCTGTCGGAAACCGACGCGTCGCCGATGCACGTCGGGGCCCTGATCCTGCTCGCCGTGCCGGAGACCGACAAGGCCGCCCTGACCGAGCGGCTGCGCGCCCATTTCGCCGAGCGCCTGCCCGTCACGCCCCTGCAGACGCGACTGGTTCAGGCGCCGGAGGGGTACGATTCGGATGTCTGGCAGGACCTTGGTCCGCTCGACCTGAGCGCCTACGTTGTCGAGGAGGCCGATCCGACGCCGGACCTCGCCGCGCTGCGCGCCGTGATCGCGCGGCTCAACATGGTCCGGCTCGACCTGTCAGCGGCGCCATTCAAGGTCCACGTCTTCCCGCACCTGCTGGGCGATCTGGCGGCGATCTACATCAAGCAGCACCACAGCGTGGCAGACGGGATCGGCTTCCAGGAAGTGCTGCGTCTGCTGTCCGACGAGGCTGCGCCAGTGCCGCAGCGCGCCGTCGATGCCGTGCTGCCATCGCCGGAACTGTGGCGCAGGCTCGCCGAGGATCGCTTCGCCGCCGAGGAAGACGCCCGTGCCGCGCAATCCTCCGCCCGCAAGGCCGCGCTTGCCGCGCTGGAAGCGTTCAAGGGCCAGCGCGCCGAAACCCCAGTGCTCAAGATGAGCGGGCCGACCTCTGCCCGGCGCTCCTACGCCACGGTCAGCGTGCCGCTCGATCCGTTCAAGGCGACGGCGAAGGCGCTGGGCGCGACGGTCAACGACCTGTTCCTGGCCTGTGCCGCAGCCGCGCTGCGGGCCTACCTGATCAAGGTGGACGACCTGCCGGAGACGCCGCTGGTGATCAATTCGTCGCGGTCCTATCGCCGCGCGGAGTATGGCCCCTTCGGCAACCGCATCACCGCGCTGCACCCGCACCTTGCCACGCATCTTGCCGATCCGCTCGAGCGGCTGCGGGCGATCCAGGCGAGCATGGCGGCGGAACTTGCCCGTGCGCCGCACGACGAGGCGCTGCTCGATGCGCTGGAAAAGCCTTTCGGCGCGCGCGATCGCCGCGCCATGTTTGCCGAGCGGACGGCGGGCGGCGGGCGCGTCCTGCCCGGCAACCTCAGCCTGTCCAACGTCCCCGGCCCGGCTGGGTCGCGCAGCTTTGCGGGCTATAGGCAGCTTCACAATTACCCGGTGCCGATCATCGGCAGCGGGCGGTTCCTCAACATCACGTCGCGTCGCAGCGGGCCGAACCTCGACATGGGGGTGATCGCCGATGCGGAGAAGATCGCGGACGCGAACGAAATCGCCACCCTGTTCAGCGCAGCGGTGGATGACTATGCAAACCTGGCGCCCCAAGGAGATGGCATGAATGACTGGTGATCGGCCTTGGTGCTCGGCGTCGTGGTGTTTGCTATGGTGTTGGGCGAGGCGGATAGGTTGCAGGCTGGATTGTCATCTTAGGGCTTTTGACCCTGTCAAG
>JAYRMP010000106.1:0-8696 GCA_041912655.1 Novosphingobium sp.
GGGTTGGGCTTTTACGTGCACATGCCCTCCCCCAACCCCTCCCGCAGGCGGGAGGGGAGTCTGCGGACGCTGCGCTTGGCGCAGCGGTGCTTAGCTGGGGGTCAGCACCATCTTGAGCGCCCCCGCCTCGCGCGCCTCGAACAGACGGTAGGCTTCCGCGCCTTCGCTCAGCGGCAGGCGGTGGCTGATGTAGCGTTCGGGCCGCAGCCGCCCGGACTGGACCAGCGGGAACAGCGTCGGCAGTTCCTCCGGCACGGAACAGGTGCCGATCCGGAAAGTCAGGCCCGCCGCGAAGGCGCGTTCCAGCGGGAAGGCGAAGCGGCGCGATTGCTGGACGCCGATCACCGAAACGGTCCCCCGCCGCGCCACCAGCCGCAGCGCGAATTCGACCGTCGCGTCACTGCCAACCACCTCGACCACGCAGTCGAGCTTGTTGCCGTGGGTGTCCTGCTTGATCCGTTCCAGTGCCTCGTCCGGATGGAGCGCGATGGCCCCTGCGGCCTCCGCCAGCGCGCGGCGCTCGGCAATCGGGTCGATCGCGTAGACCACGTGCGCGCCCATCACGAAGGCGCTTTCGACCGCCATCAGCCCGATCGGACCGAGACCGATCACTGCCACGGACGAGCCGGGCCTGATGTCGGCATTGCGCGCGCCGAACCAGGCGGTCGACAGCGCATCGGTCATCATCAGCGCCTGTTCCATCGAGACGTCTTCGGGCACCGGCAAGGCGTTCATGTCCGCGGCCGGCACCCGCACCGCCTCGGCCTGAGAACCTTGCAGGCGCGCGGAGAGGCCGTAGCAGGAGCCGAGGTTGAATTCGCAGTTGGCGACATTGCCCGACAGGCACGAACGGCAGGCCCCGCAGCCCACGGCGGCTGGCAGCATGACCTTGTCGCCCACCTTCAGCCGGTGGACGCCGCGCCCGACCTCGACCACCTCGCCCACCGCCTCGTGGCCGACGCAGAAGCCCGTGTCCTCGGAAAAGCCGTGGCCGTGGTAGATGTGCAGGTCCGACCCGCAGATCGAGCAGGCAGTCACCTGGACGATCGCGTCGCGGTCCGACTGGGGCACGGGATCGTCCATGTCCTCGTGCCGGATGTCGCGGGCACCGTAATAGCGCAAGGCCTTCATTTATCAGTCTCCCAAGTGGACTTCGTCATTGCGAGCGAAGCGCGGCAATCCAGGAGCAGGTTCGGCGTGACTCCTGGATTGCCGCGGGCTGCGCCCTCGCAATGACGAGAAGATGTTCAAATCCGCCGCTCGCGTCCGGCCCAGAAGGGTTCGCGCAATTTACGCTTGAAGATCTTGCCCGAATCCTCGCGCGGCAGGCTGTCCGCAAAGTCGATCCGGCGCGGCACCTTATAGCTGGTGAGCACCTTGCGCAGTTCCGCCTGCAGGGCATCGGCGGACAGCTCCGCCCCGGGCATCGGCTGGACCACGGCGTAGACGCTCTCGCCGAACTCCTCGTCGGGGATGCCGAACACCGCGCAGTCCGCGACGCCCGGCAGCTTGTGCAGTTCCGCCTCGATCTCCGCCGGGTAGATGTTCGCCCCGCCCGAGATGATCATGTCGTTGATGCGGTCGCAAAGGTAGAGATAGCCGTCGGCATCGAAATAACCCATGTCGCCCGGGGTCACGAGGCCGTACTTCTCCATCGCCGCGCGCTTTTCGGGTGCGTTCTGATAAGTGAAGTCGGTGCCGTGGCGACCCTTGCCGATGACTTCGCCGATGGTGCCGGGGGGAACGTCGTTGCCGGCCTCGTCCACCACCCGCAGGGTCACGCCGGGCTGGACCCGGCCGACCGACCCCGGATGCGCCAGCCACTCCTCAGAGGAGAGGTTGGTGACGTTGCCCATCTCGGTCGAGCCGTAATACTCCCAGATCACCGGCCCCCACCATTCGATCATCGCCCGCTTGACCGGCGGCGGGCACGGCGCGGCGGCATGCGTGACGTATTCCAGGCTGGACAGGTCGTACCTGCGCTTCACCTCGTCCGGCAGGCGCAGCAGGCGGTTGAACATGATCGGCACCATGTTGAGGTGCGTGATCCGCTCCCGCTCGATCAGCGCGAGCAGCCCTTCGGCATCGAAGCGCGGCGCGATCACCACGTTTGCCCCGACCCGGATCGAGAAAGCCGAATGGGCATTGGGCGCGGAATGATAGACCGGGCCGATTACCGCCGTGGTGATGGTCGCGGGATCGCGCTTTCCGGCCAGCACCTCCGCATATCCATAGGACCAGCCGAGCATGAAGCTGACCGCCTCGTTCTGCTCCTCGGTAAAGGCCGGACGGCGCACGCCCTTGGGGCGGCCGGTGGTGCCAGAGGTGTAGATGATCGAACTCGGCGCAATCCCCGCCTCACCCTCCCACGGCGCGGCGGCGGCCAGCAGTTCGTCCCACAGCGGATAGCCCGCAGGGGGTGGTGTTTCGGCCAGACCATAGGCCTCGCGAACCTCTGGCGGAGTCGCGACAACCACTACCGGTAGCCCCGGCGGGATCGCCTCGCGCACCGGCTCCAGCAGATCGGTGTGGATCACCAGCAGCTTCACCCCGCTGTCGGTCAGCAGGTAGCTGGCTTCGTCCGGGGTGTAGTGCCAGTTGACCGGCACCGGGTAGATGCCCAGCATCCCGGCCCCGAACACCCCTTCGAAATAGGCGATGTCGTTGCGCAGGTAGAAGGCGATGCCATCGCCCTTGCCCAGACCCAAGCCTTCGAACACGCTGGCCGCGCGGCGGGCGCGGTCATCGAATTCCGCGGCGGTCTGCGTGCGGTTTCCGCTCTTGATCCAGCCCATGTGACCTCTCTCCGTTGCAGCTCCCACAACCAGCCTCGTCATGCTGAACTCGTTTCAGCATCCAACCCGCAGTCCGCTCCGCAGTTGGAGTGAGGAGCTGCGGCGCGGCCCGGTTTCGCTGCGACGCCGCGCCGGCCGCCCGATGGACCCTGAACCAAGTTCAGGGTGACGAACAATGCTGATGCAATGGCGCCTAGCGCTCGTTCATCGCGACGTATTCCTTGATCTTCTGCTTGCCGAGCTGGCTCATGTGCACCTCGTCCGGACCGTCGGCGAGGCGCAGGTAGCGGTTGAGCGTGAAGAACCGCGCTATCGGAGTATCGTCGCTCACGCCCATGCCGCCATGGACCTGGATCGCGCGGTCGGCGACGGTCTGGGCCATCTGGGGGGCGATCACCTTGATCGCGGCGATCAGGTCCTTGGCGACCTTGTTGCCATAGCGATCCATCGCGTCGGCAGCCTTGAGGGTCAGCAGGCGCGACATCTCGATCTCGCAGAAGCTGCGGGCAACGTCCTGGCGGATGCTCGACTGGTCGGCCAGCTTCTTGCCGAACGCGACGCGGCTGTCAGCCCGGCGGGCCATGATTTCCAGCGCGCGCTGGGCCTGGCCGATCGAGCGCATGCAATGGTGGATGCGGCCCGGCCCAAGGCGGCCCTGCGCGATCTCGAACCCTCGCCCTGCGCCCAGGATCAGGTTCTCCTTCGGCACGCGCACGTTGTCGAACCGCAACTCGCACTCGCCGCCCGGCGAATTGTGTGATCCGAACACCGTCAAGTGCCGCACGATGGTGATGCCGGGCGTGTTCGGCTCGACCAGGATCTGCGAGTGCTGAGCGTGGCGCGGGGCGTTGAAATCGGTCTTGCCCATCACGATCCAGATGTCGCAGCGCGGATGCATCGCGTTGGAAATCCACCACTTGCGCCCGTTGATCACGTATTCGTCGCCGTCCGGCGTGATCGACAGTTCCAGGTTGGTGGCGTCCGACGAGGCTACCTGCGGCTCGGTCATCACGTAGGCCGAGCGGATCGTGCCATCGAGCAGGGGCTTCAGCCACTTTTCCTGCTGCGCCGGGCTGCCGAACTTGGCCAGCACTTCCATGTTGCCGGTATCCGGCGCGGAGCAGTTGAACACCTGGCTGGAAAACGGCACCCGGCCCATGATCTCGGCCAAGGGGGCATATTCGAGGTTGGTGAGACCGGGCGAGAACTCGCCGTATTCGTGCGGCAGGAACAGGTTCCACAGGCCCTTGGCGCGGGCCTTTTCCTTGAGCGGTTCCATCCCCGGCCATTCCTTCCACAGGTTGGCGGGGTCAGAGACGAAGTCGTGATAGGCCTCTTCGTTGGGATAGATATGCTCGTCCATGAACGCCTCGACCTCGGCGATCAGACCCTTGACCTTGTCACTGTGTTCGAAATCCACGCTCACTCTCCGCTTGGGCTTGTTCCTGTTCCCGCCAGACTAGGCAGGCCGCCCACCGCAAGGGAAGCGAAAAAGTGGCGAAATGCCACTTGCCTCATCGCCCGCCCGCCATAAGCTGCGATCAGACCATCAAGCGGAGAGCGAGCCCGATGACCGAAGCCATCCTTGAACCCGAACTGCCGATCATCGACCCGCACCACCACCTGTGGGACCTGCGCCCGATGCTGGGGGCATTTCCCGAGCCGCTGCATCCCTTCGTCGATACGGTGGCGCGCTCGCCCTATTACACGTTCAACGAACTGCTTGCCGATGCGACCAGCGGGCACAACGTAATCGGCACGGTCTACATGGAATGCGGCGCCTTCTATCGCGCCGGCGAGAGTGAGGCGATGAAGGTGCTGGGCGAGCTGGAATACGTCAACGGCGTCGCCGCGCAGAGCGCCAGCGGCCTCTATGGCGAGATCCGCCTCTGCGCCTCGATCGTCGGCCATGCCGACCTGCAGCTGGGCGACGGCGCGCGCGGCGTGCTGGAAAGCCTGATGGCCGTGACCGACCGCTTCGTCGGCATTCGCCATCAGGGCGCATGGGACGCCGATCCCGAAACGCTTGGCCCCCCGTTCCACGCGCCGCAAGGGCTCTATCTCGACGCGACCTTCCGCCAGGGCTTCGCCCACCTTGGCGAACTGGGGCTGACTTTCGATGCCTGGGTGCTGGAACCGCAGCTGGGCGACGTGATCAGCCTGGCCCGCGCCTTTCCGGACCAGACCATCGTGCTCGATCACTGCGGCACCCCGCTCAACACCGCCGGCTACCACGGCAAGCTGCATGAGCGGTTCGACGTCTGGCGCACCAATATCCACGAACTGGCCAAGAGCCCGAACGTGTCGGTCAAACTGGGCGGTCTGGCGATGTCCTTCGCGGGAATGCCCGACAAGGGGCCGGAAGCGGGGCTTTCCTCCGAAGTGCTGGCGGCGATGTGGCGCCCTTATATCGAGACCTGCATCGAGGCGTTCGGGCCCGACCGGGCGATGTTCGAGAGCAATTATCCGGTCGACAAGTGGGGCGCGAGCTACCCGGTGCTGTGGAACGCGTTCAAGCACCTGACGCTGGGCGCCTCGGCGGACGAGAAGCGCGCGCTCTATGCCGGCACTGCCGCGCGGGTCTACGGCCTGACGCAACTGCTCGGCTGATGGCCGCGATCCACCTGCCGCGCACGATCCGCATCGGCGGCGGCGTGCTGAACGAACTGCCGGAGGCGCTGGCCGCCGCAGGCCTGTCGCGCCCGCTGATCGTGACCGACGGGTGGATCGCCACTTGCGGCATTCTCGAACGGGTCGAAGCGCTGCTCGCCGCCGCCGGAATGCCGGCGCGCAGCTTCACCGGCGCGGTGCCGGACCCGACGGTGAGCTCGATCGAGGCGGGCTGCGCCTTCCTGACCGAAGGCGACCACGACTGCGTGATCGGCCTCGGCGGGGGCAGCCCGATCGATTCGGCCAAGATGATTGCGGTAAAGCGGGATCGCCCGCTTGCGGTGCGTGACCTCAAGGTGCCGCATCAGGAGAACGCGCCGGGCCTGCCGATCATCGCGATCCCGACCACGGCGGGCACCGGATCGGAAGCAACGCGCGTCACGATCATCACCGACGAGGCGAACGACGAGAAAATGCTCTGCACGGGCCTCGCCTATCTGCCCCAGATCGCGGTGGTGGATTTCGAGCTGACCCTGACCAAGCCCGCGCGGCTGACCGCCGATACCGGGATCGACAGCCTGGTCCATGCGATCGAGGCCTATGTCTCGCGCCTCGCCAATCCCTTCGCGGATTCGATGGCGCTCTCAGCGATGCGGCTGATCTGGCCCAACCTGCCGCTGGCCTGCGCCGATCCCGGCAACAGGCCAGCGCGCGAGGCGCTGATGCTGGGCGCGCTGCAGGGCGGGATCGCTTTTTCGAACAGCTCGGTCGCACTGGTCCACGGGATGAGCCGCCCGATCGGCGCCCATTTCCACGTCGCCCACGGCCTCTCCAACGCGATGCTGATGCCGCTGGTGACCGCGTGGAGCGCGCCCGCCGCCCTGCCCCGCTATGCCAAATGCGCCCGCGCGATGGGCGTGGCGCAGGACAGCGAGAGCGACCAGAGCGCGGTCGGGCGGCTGGTAGAGGCGCTGGAGCGCGCCAATGCCGACCTCTCGGTCCCCTCGCCCTGCGCCTACGGGATCGACAAGGCGAAATGGGATGCTCTCGTGCCGGTCATGGCGGAGCAAGCGCTCGCCTCTGGCTCTCCGGCCAACAACCCGCGCGTGCCGGTGCAGGAAGAGATCGAGGCGCTCTACCGCCAGGCCTGGGGCTAGAGCGCGGGCCGCGCGATCATCAGCCAGAAGGTCGCGGTAAGCGCCAGGAAGGCCGGCCAGCCGAGCGCGAACCACCAACGCATCGTGCGGCGATAGTCCTCACCCAGCGGCGTTCCGGCCAGCGCCGCCGCCTCGGCCAGCCGCTGCGCCCTGATCTGGAGCCAGACCACCGGCGCCCAGCAGGCAAAGGCCAGCAGGTAGAGGCCATAGGCCAGCACCAGCCAGGGCGCGGTCAGCGAATAGCCGCCGAGCGCGGCCAGCCACAGACCGGACAGCGGCTGGAGCAGCCCGCTGCCGCCGGTGAAGATCCAGTCCGCCCGCACCACCATCCGCCCGACCCGCGCGATGGTCGCCGGATCGCCGGTCAGGTGCGCGTTCCACAGGTACCACGCCGTTCCAGCTCCAAAGCCGAACAGCACGGTGCTCGACAGCACGTGGACCCATTTGACGAGGAAAAACAATTCCATCAGCGGCTGTCCGCAATCGCGCCGTGGACCAGCACCAGCGCGAGGATCGGCAGGTTCTTGAGCAGGCTGCCCAGCGGATCGGTCCACAAGGCCGTCAGGAACCAGCCGAGCGCAAGCGTGTAGCCCAGCACCACGGCCAGCTGCACCATTGTCGCCCACTTTCCGCGCCGGTCGAGCAGGACCAGCAGGCCGATGCCCACATCGAGCGCCGACATGCCAAGCCGCGCCAGTTCCGCCAGCTCTGGCGGTATCCCAGCCGCTGCACCAAAGCGCTGCGTCCACTCTGCCCCATACAGGAACCCCGCCAGCGCCGAGGCAAACCACAGCAGCGCCAGCACCCAGCGCACCGCAGGCGCGAGGAAGAACAGCCGCGCATGCCAGCGGTCCTGCACCTGCGCGGGGGAAGCGCGCAGCGCGCTTTCCAGCTGGCGCGGCGTGAATCCTGCCCTTGCCGCAAAGGCCGCGCCATCGCCGGCATTGCCCGCCAGCAATTGCTGAAGGCTGTTGGTCGAAACCGGGCCGGAGCCGATCAGGTCACCTGCCCGCCCCAGCAAGCGCATCAGCGGAATCGGCACCGGCAGGAACCGCGCCGCGCCAAACCCGAGCCAGCCGCGATAGAGCGCCAGCAGCTCACGCAGCTCGTAGCTTCGCGGCCCGCACGGCTCCAGCACCTGCCCGGCGAGCGCAGGATCGGTGCAGGCTCGCGCCGCCGCTTGGGCGAGATCGGCGGCATGGATCGGGGAAAAGCCGTGCCCGGACCCCGCCGGCACCGGCACCGCCCAGGGTAGCGCAGCCAGCCCGCGCATGAGCGAGGTGCCGCCATAGCTGCCCTCGGCATAGACCAGCGAAGGACGCAGGATGGTCCATTCGAGGCCGGATTCGCGCAGCGCCGCCTCGCCCGCCAGCTTGCTCTGCGCATAGTCGGTGCGTACCTCCGGACGGGCGCTGATCGCGGAGAGCAGCACCACGCGGTGCACCCCCGCAACCTGCGCTGCCGCATGCAGCGCGCGCGGCATGGCGACGTAGACCGGGTCCATGTCCGGCCCGCGCAGCACGCCCGCGCAGTTGATGATACCCTCGATCCCGCCCAGCGCCCCGGACCAATCGGCAGGCCGGATTGCCTTGCCCAGGTCCATCGCTAGCCAGCGCGCCTGCGGAAAGGCCTGTTCGAGCGCGCCGGTCGAACGCGCCACGCCGGTTACTTCATGGCCATCGGCGAGCAGCCGGGCGACGACGTGCCGCCCGATGAACCCGCCCGCCCCCAGCACGAGTATCCGCATCGGCAGGATCAAACCGGTTGCAGCGGTTCGTGCGCCAGCGGCACGGATTCGAGGCTGACCGGATCGCCCCTGCGCACCTCGCCCCCGCTCACCACCACGGCCATGACCCCGCATTTGCGGATCAGGCTGCCGTCCGCAGCGCGGTCGAGTGTTGCTTCCATCAGCCCCGGAGCAAGGTCGTTGAGCTGGTGGCACGGGTTGCGCAGGCCGGTGATCTCCACCAGCGCGTCCGCGCCCAGCCGCAACCGGGTTCCAGTGGACAGGCCCAGCAGGTCGATCCCTCGGGTCAGCACGTTCTCGCCCAGTTGGCCGGGTGCGATCGAAAAGCCCTTGTCCGCCAGCTCGTCGAGCAGTTCGCCGTGGATCAGGTGGACCTGGCGCAGGTTC
>JAYRMP010000107.1:0-8546 GCA_041912655.1 Novosphingobium sp.
TTGCCGCTGCGCAGCGAGCGGAAGTAAGCGAGCAGCGCGCGGCGCCCCGCCATGATCGCGATGACGTTGGCGAGCGGAATGCGCAGCACCGCGCGCAGCCCTTCGGCCAGCCCGTATTCACGCCCCGTGAATGTCGCGCGCCACGCCGCCCGCCAGACCACTCCCGCAAGGCCGATGCCAAGCAGCCAGCGCGCCGCCGGGCTGGTGACCAGCGTGGTCGGATAGCCGAGCCAGCCGGCCACGGCCAGCACGCCGTCGATCAGCAGCAGCAGGTAGGCGGCAGCCAGCACCAGCGCGGTCAGCGGCCCGCGCCGGTCGCGGATCGCCATCCACAGCTCCAGCGGCTTCAGGTCCCAGCCCATCCGGTCCCACGACTGGAAGGCAATGCCGTGAATCCAGCGGGTTTTCTGCCGGACCGCGGCATCGAGCCGCGCGGGGAAGCAGCTGGAGGTGCCGACCAGTTCTCCGTCGGCATCGCGCAGCCGCAGGAAGGCGCCGCGATGCCCCTCGCGCGAGAGGGCGATGCCGAGCTCATAATCCTCGGTCAGGCATTCGGGCGCGAAAGGCCCCAGCGCGCCTTCGCGCCGCCGTTCCCGGTCAAGCCCGGCCAGCGCCTCGCGCGCAAAGCCGCAGCCGACCCCGGCAGCCGGGATCGCCGCGCCCAGCACGTTGCGCACGACCATCGCCTTGGCGTGGGATTCGACGAATTCGTCGGCATAGTGCGCCGCGATCCAGCGCGATTCCGGCTGGATCACCGGGCGCACCGGCAGCTGCACGAAATCGTGGCCGGCAATCGCCGCGTCGATTGCCTGCAGCGCGGCGGGGTGGACCATGTCCTCCGCATCGTGGAGCACCACCGTGCGGAAGCGCCTTCCGCGCCGGGCCTCGTCATCGCACAGCGCGCGATAGAGCCGGTTGAGGCAATCGGCCTTGGTCGTCGGCCCGTTCGTCCCGTGGACCACGATCCGCAGCCGCGGGTCCTGCGCCGCGCCCTCCATTGCTGCGGCAAGCGTGGCGGGATCGTTGCGGTAGCAGCCGACATAGACCACCAGTTCGCGCTGCGGCCAGGCAGCCAGCATGTGCGCCACGGTGGTCCCGATCACGCTGCCTTCCTGGAACGCGGGGATCATCACTGCCGCCGGCCCGGTCAGCGGCTGGGCGCCATAGCCCCTCGGCAGGTGCAGGGTGCGCGCCCGGCCGGTCAGCTTCGACCACAGCCAGGCCATGTCGACCGCGAATTCATCGAGCAGGCCGACGGTCATCCAGAAACCCGCGAACAGCAGCAGTTCTCGCTCGGCCAGCGAGAGCCAGTTCAGCACGGCTGCAATTCCGGTTTCCGCCCCCGCCATTCACTGCCCCCGGATCTAAGCTGAATATACCTAGATATTTCAGCCTAGAGGTGATTGCGCGCCGGGGCAATCCGGTTCGGCTTGCGTCGGCCGGCAGGGCGTGATTCAAGTGCGCATGACCAGAAAGCGCCATCCCTTCGCACCGCTAGCCGCCCTCGCGGTCCGCCTGTTCGGCGGCGAGGCCGGAGCTGGAGTGCTGCTGATCGCGGTGGCGGCGGCGGCGATCCTGCTCGCCAATTCGCCGCTGTCCGGCGCCTATCACGCCGCGCTGCACACGCCGTTGCCGTGGACGCCGATAGCCAAGCTCGACACGCTGCACCTGTGGATCAACGACGCGGCGATGGCAGTGTTCTTCTTCGTGGTCGGGCTGGAGATCAAGCGCGAGGTGCTGGACGGCGAATTGTCCTCGCCCCAGCGGCGGCGTCTGCCCGTGCTGGCTGCGGCCTGCGGCATGGCCATGCCGGCATTGGTTTTCCTTGTCGTCGGAGGCGGCGATCCGGTGTTGCGGCGCGGCTGGGCGATCCCGGCGGCAACCGACATCGCCTTTGCCCTGGGAGTGCTGGCGCTGCTCGGCAAGCGCGCGCTGCCTTCGCTGCGCCTTTTCCTGCTGACCGTGGCGATCGCCGACGATCTGGGGGCGGTGGCGATCATCGCGCTGTTCTATACCAGCGGGCTCAAGCTCGCCTGGCTGGGCGCTGCTGCAGTGGTGCTGGCCCTGCTCGCCGCGCTCAACCTGCTGCGGGTCAGGCGCGGCCTGCCCTACGCGGTGCTGGGCTGCGCGCTGTGGTTCGCGGTGCTCCATTCGGGCGTCCATGCCACGGTCGCAGGCGTGCTCGCCGCGCTGACCGTGCCGATGGCACTCGACGGGCGCGGGGACAGCCTGCTGCTGCGGATGGAGCATGCCCTTGCCCCGGTTAGCGCCTATGCCATCGTCCCGCTGTTCGGGCTGGCCAATGCCGGGGTTTCGCTCAGCGGGATCGGCCTGGCCGGGGTCTTTGCGCCGCTGCCACTGGGGATCGCGCTGGGCCTGTTCCTGGGCAAGCAGATCGGCGTGCTGGGCGCGATCGCGCTGGCGGAACGCGCGGGCTTTGCCGCCCGCCCGGCCGGTGCGAGCTGGCGTCAGCTGTGGGGCATGGCGCTGCTGTGCGGGATCGGCTTTACCATGAGCCTGTTCATCGGCCAGCTGGCCTTCCCCGGCAACGCCGCGCTGATCGAGGAGGCGAAACTCGGCGTGCTGATGGGGTCGCTGCTCTCGGCGCTGGCGGGCTACGCCGTGCTGCGCAGCGCGCCCGAGCCGGCAAAGCCCGGCTGATCCTACCAGGTGCCGGTGTTGGGCATAGAGGCCCAGGGTTCGCGCGGCTCGAGCCGGCCCTTCTGGAGCAGTTCCACGGAAATGCCGTCTGGCGACTTGATGAAGGCCATGTGCCCGTCGCGCGGAGGGCGGTGGATGATGTGCCCCGCGTCCAGCACCCGCTGGCAGGTCTCGTAGATGTCCTCCACCTGATAGGCGAGGTGCCCGAAATTCCGCCCGCCGGTGTAGGTTTCGGTCTTGCCGTCCTCGTCCGGCCAGTTCCATGTGAGCTCGACCTCGGCGACGCCCTCCTGCCCGGGGGCGGCAAGGAAGATCAGGGTAAAGCGCCCCTGCTCGCTGGAAAAGCGCCGCACCTCCTTCACTCCGATCAGTTCGAAGAAGGCGATGGTGGCATCGGGATCGGTCACCCGGATCATGGTGTGGAGAAAGGCGGTCATGGCATTTCCAACTCGGTTCGTCTATGATATGAAACGGTTCATCGCTCAGACAGCAAATCAGGCGCAGGATCGCTGCGCCATGAGGGAGTGCCTGCGATGTCTGAAACTAGCCTTGATGAACCCGCCCCCGCCAGCGCTTTCTGGCACGACGTGACGACCCGCCGCTGGCTCGCCAGTGCCGGGGTGCTGGCCGTGGGCCTTGTGGTGGGCGGCTACCTGCTCGGCAACGGGCTGGTCCGCGCCAAGGATGCCGACCGTTCGGTGACCGTGCGCGGCCTTGCCGAGCGCGACGTGACCGCCGATCTTGCCACCTGGACCATCGCTTATTCCGCCACCTCCGAGGATTTCGCCACGGCCCAGGCCAGCGTCGACCGCGATTCCGAATCGATCCGCGGCTTCTTCCGCGAGCTTGGCTTTCCGGCGGACGACCTCCAGCCGACCGGGGTCAACGTCAGCCAGTTCACCGACAACGGGGTCCAGCGCTTTACCGTGCGCCAGCGCATGACCCTGCGCTCGACCGACATCAAGCGCGCGCAAAGCGCGGTGAAGCGCCAGTTCGAGCTGGTCAGGCGCGGGGTGGTGCTGGAGGAAGGTTCGGGCATGGCCTTCACCTTCACCAAGCTCAACGCGATCAAGCCGGCGATGGTCGCCGATGCGACCAAGGACGCGCGCGCCTCGGCCGAACAGTTCGCCAAGGACAGCGGCACCAGCGTCGGCTCGATCAAGAGCGCGACCCAGGGCTATTTCGAGGTCCAGGCTCGCGATGGCGACAGCGGCGGCGGCTGGGGCGTGTCCGACACGCCCTACAAGAAGGTCCGGGTGGTCACCACGGTCGACTTCTACCTGCGCTGAAACGCGAAGCGGCCCGCCCGGATTGTCCGGACGGGCCGCAAGCGTGACGAAAAGGACTGGATCAGAAGCTCAGCTTGAGCGTGCCGACCACGGTGTCGTCCGAGTAGCCGTTGATCGAGTTGCCATCGACCCCGATGTAGCTGGCGCCAAGCGACAGGTTCTTGGTGATGTTCCAGCTTGCCCCCAGGCTGTAGTCGAACCCGCCGCCCATCGACTTCAGCGTCAGGCGGTTGGGCGACAGCGCGCCGTCGGTGTAGCCAAGGTGCGCGGAGAGCGAAACCGGGGTGTTCGGGATGCCGGCCGACAGGTCGGTGTAGAGATAGAGGTTGTCGTCACCGCCCAGCGAATCCTGCTTCCAGGCATAGGCGAGACCGACCTTGCCGGTGACCGGGCCCAGGCTGGTGCTGAGCGAGGCATAGGGTTCGACCACGTTGCCATCGCCGAAGCTGCCGCTGGGATAGACGTAATAGGTCACGCCGACGTCGGCGGTCAGGCCCGAGGTCACTTCACCGGTCCAGCCGGCAATGAGGTCGAGCTCCATCGAGCCGTAGATGTCGAGCGGGTCCTGCTCAAGGCTGGAACCCCAGGCGCCGACGTAGAATCCACTGGAGTGGTTGACGGTGATCCCGCCCTGCACGGCAAAGTCGCCCGCCGACAGCGAGAGGCCGCGGAAGCGGTAGTCGGTCACGCCGGCGACGTTGCCGGTGACGGTGAATTCCGAAGGCGGATCGGTTTCGTCGGCCAGGGCCGGAGTGGCGGCCAATCCGCAGCCGAACAGAACAGTAGCGGCGAGAAGGCCGCGGACGGACGTGAGCATGGCAATCTTCCTTACGATTGTTTTCGCTTCGTCCCACCTGCGCCCGGAGCGTGGCCTCTCGGTTCAATTGGAGGCCTTCGTTCCGTGCAAAACCCGGGTGGCACATCTTTGCTGCGCCGCACAAGAGGCAATCGCCACTTTGTTGCGCCTTGCCCGAAAGGGTGTGTCTTTAGAGCAACGCCACTTCGTCCGAACGGGGACCACGCCGAGGATTGTTCATTAATCCCCGCGGGTTTATAGCCCCGCCGGACCAGAACCGCCCACCATGCTATCCGCCCTCCGCAAGCTCTTCAGCGCCGCCAACAGCGCTCCGGCTGCCGCCATCCCGGCGGGGCAACGCGTCTATGCGGTCGGCGACGTCCACGGCCGGGCAGACCTTTTCGATGCGCTGGCGGCGGCGATCGAGTCAGACGATGCCGCGCGCGGGCCTGCGGAAACCACCGTGATCCTGCTGGGCGACCTGATCGACCGCGGCCCGGACAGCGCGGGGGTGATCGCTGCGGCGCGCGCCTGGCAGCAGCGCCGCCCGGTTCGCATCCTGATGGGCAATCACGAGGAGATGTTCCTCGATTCGCTCGAGGACCTTGAGGTGCTGCGCCCCTTCCTGCGGTTCGGCGGGCGCGAGACGGTGCTGAGCTACGGGATCGACCGCAGCGCCTATGTCGCGGCCGAACTGCCCGAATGCCTCCAGATGATCCGCGCCGCCGTGCCGCAGGAGGATCTCGCCTTCATCCGCACCTTCGAGGATCGGATCCAGATCGGCGATTACCTGTTCGTCCACGCCGGAATTCGCCCGGGCCTGCCGCTGGCGGATCAGAAGGTGCAGGACCTGCGCTGGATTCGCGAGCCGTTCCTCTCCCACGGCGAAGGCCACGGCCTGGTGGTGGTGCACGGTCATACCATTTTCGAAGCGCCGGACGTCCGGCACAACCGCATCGGCATCGATACCGGGGCCTGGACCTCGGGACGGCTAACCGCGCTGGGGCTGGAAGGCACTGCGCAATGGCTGATCGAGGCTGAAGACAGCGATGGTGCGATCCGCACTGCGCAAAGGAGCATTTGATGAAGATCGCAATGGTCGGCTCGGGTTACGTCGGGCTGGTATCGGGGGCCTGCTTCGCCGACTTCGGTCACGACGTGGTCTGCATCGACAAGGACCCCGCCAAGATCGACAGCCTGAAAGCCGGGATCATGCCGATCTACGAGCCGGGCCTGGCCGAACTGGTCGGCTCCAACGTCAAGGCCGGGCGCCTGTCGTTCACCACTGACCTCGCCGAGGGGATCGACGGCGCCGCCGCGATCTTCATCGCCGTCGGCACTCCCAGCCGGCGCGGCGATGGCCATGCCGACCTGTCGTTCGTCCACGCCGTCGCTGCCGCGGTTGGCGCCAACCAGCGGCCGGAAGCGGGGATCGTCACCCAGTCGACCCAGCCGGTCGGCACCCGTGACGAGGTCGAGCGGATCCTGACCGAGGCCAACCCCGGCGTGCGCTTCGCCGTCGCCTCAAACCCCGAATTCCTGCGCGAAGGCGCGGCGATCGGCGATTTCAAGCACCCGGACCGGATCGTCATCGGCACCGACGACGAATGGGCGCGGAGCGTGATGAGCGAGGTCTATCGCCCGCTGTTCCTCAACAAGTCGCCGATCCTGTTCACCAGCCGCCGCTCCAGCGAACTGATCAAGTACGCCGCCAACGCCTTCCTCGCGGTGAAGATCACCTTCATCAACGAGATGGCGGACCTGTGCGAAAAGGTCGGCGCGGATGTGCAGGACGTCAGCCGCGGGATCGGGATGGACAACCGCATCGGGCCGAAGTTCCTTCACGCCGGACCGGGCTATGGCGGATCGTGCTTCCCCAAGGACACGCTCGCCCTGCTCAAGACCGCCGAGGATTACGAAGCGCCGACCCGGATCGTCGAGGCGGTGGTCAAGGTCAACGATGCCCGCAAGCGCGCGATGGGCCGCAAGGTGGTCGAAGCGCTGGGCGGCGCCGAGGAAGCGCGCGGCAAGCGGGTCGCGCTGCTGGGCCTGACCTTCAAGCCCAACACCGACGACATGCGCGACAGCCCCTCCATCGCCATCGCCCAGACCCTGCAGGATGCGGGCGTGACCGTCGCCGCCTATGATCCCGAAGGGATGGAGCTGGCGAAGCCGCTGATGCCGGGCGTGGAAATGTGCGCCAATGCCTATGGCGCGATCGAGGGGGCCGACGCGGTCGCGATCGTCACCGAATGGGACGCCTTCCGCGCGCTCGACTTCGCGCGGGTCAAGGCGCTCGCCAGGGCCCCGGTGCTGGTCGACCTGCGCAACATCTACGACCCCGCCGAACTGCGCGCCAAGGGCTTCCACTACGTCAGCGTGGGCCGGCCCTGAGCTGATCCCGCAGCGCGGCGGCGCGCTCGTCGCTGACCAGGCCCAGCACGATCAGGCGGCTGGCCATGCGCAGTTCGGCGGCGAAGCGCTCGGGCTCCCAGCCTTCGGCCAGCCAGGCCTCCACGCTGGAGGCCACGGTGCGCAGCAGCAGCGCGGTCAGCAGGTCCGCATCGACCAGCGGGGCGAGTTCCCCGCTGGCCAGCGCCGCGCCGACCATCTGGCCCCACAGGTGCTGGCCCTCCTCGCTCATCACCTCGCGCAGCGGGTTGGCGTCCACCCCGATCAGCGCGCCATAGAGCCCGCGGTAGAAGTCAGGTTCGGCAGCATAGTGCACCGAGATCAGGTCGATCGCCGACAGCAGGCGGTCCAGCGGAGGCTGCGGCGGAAGATCGCAGAGCCGCGCGGCAAAGCTGGCGTATTCGTCCAGCACCACCCGGCGCAGCACTTCGCTTTTCGATCCCAGCAGGTTGTAGGGTGTCGCCGGACTGACTCCGGCGCGCTGCGCCAGCTGGCGCATCGAAAAGCCCGCGCCGCCGGTCTCGCGGACCAGCGCGTGGGCGGCATCGACCAGCGTGCGGCAGCGCGCCTCGCGCGCTTCGGGAGACAGGGACATGCTGCTCAGCCTGCCGGGATGTTTTCGTAGTACGGGATCAGGACGTCGTCAGACCCTTCCTCGACCTGCCCCAGCATCGATACGGTTACGGGGTGGACGGCCTCCGTATCAGTCATGATCTCGATGAAGGCCGGGCCGCCGCAGGCCAGCGCGCGCTGCATCGCGGGGGCGATCTCGGCAAGGCTCGTCACCCGTTCGCTGTGCAGGCCAAAGGCGCGGGCGATATCGGCATAGCAGGTGCCCTCCAGCTTGGAGATCAGGTTGTAGTTGCCGCCGAACATGATCTGCTGGCCGTGGATCGACATGCCCCAGACCTGGTTGTTCAGCACCACGTTGACCACCGGCAGGCGGTGGCGGACCATGGAGTCGAACTCCTGGATATGGAACCCCAGCGCGCCGTCGCCGGTCAGGTGCACCACCCGCCGCTCCGGGCAGGCGAGCTGCGCGCCGATGGCAAAGCCGGGGCCGATGCCGAGGCAGCCGAGATAGCCGTGGGTCAGCACGCTGGCCGGGCGATTGGCCGGGGCCACCGCCCCGCCCCACGAAGCCGCCTCGCCCCCGTCGAACACGTAGAGCGCCTCGCCCCCTGCCGCATCGCAGACCGCCTTGGCCGCGTGGAAGGGGTGAATGCCGCCTTCGCCTTCCGCTTCGGGGAACGCCGAGGCGAACAGGACACCGGCGGACAGGGCCTGCGCGCGCCACGCCTCCAACCCTTTCGGGGCGCGGCCCGCCAGCGCGGTGTCCAGCGCGCGCAGCGTCTCGGCGCAGTCGGCGGCGATGGCGAGGTCAACAT
>JAYRMP010000108.1:0-8386 GCA_041912655.1 Novosphingobium sp.
CCAGCTCGTCGAGCAGTTCGCCGTGGATCAGGTGGACCTGGCGCAGGTTCGCCGCCTGCGGGTCCTTCTTCTGGCGCGACAGGTGCTGGACCAGCACCCCGGCATGGGCATCCCCCTGCACCCCGCGCCCGGCGATCAGGACCACGCTGTCCTGCACTTCCTTCGAAAAACGGTGCTGGGCATCGCAGGCCAGCGCGGCGACATGGGCGGTCATGACTGCCACGCTAGCAGGCGCGGTTACCGAGGCAAGGCCTCCCAAACGGCCACTCGACAGGCGCGGCTGCGTCTCATAGGAAAACCTTTCAAGACCACTCCGGGGGATTTCCTGATGCCGCTTCCCGCTCCGTTCGATCGCCTGCGCCTGCCCGTCATTGCCTCGCCGCTGTTCATCATTTCCGGGCCAGAGCTGGTCATCGCCCAGTGCAAGGCGGGGATCGTCGGCAGTTTCCCTTCGCTCAATGCGCGTCCCTCGGGCGTGTTCGACGAATGGCTGCACCAGATCACCGAGGAACTGGCCGCGCACAACCGTGACAACCCGGACCGGCCTGCCGCGCCCTTCGCGGTCAACCAGATCGTCCACCGTTCGAACAACCGGCTGGAGGAAGACCTTGAGGTCTGCGCCAAGTGGCAGGTGCCGATGGTCATCACGTCGCTCGGCGCGCGCGAGGACGTGAACAAGGCGGTCCACGACTGGGGCGGGATCGTGATGCACGACGTGATCGACGACCGTTTCGCCCGCAAGGCGGTGGAAAAGGGCGCGGACGGGCTGATCCCGGTCGCCGCCGGCGCGGGCGGCCATGCCGGCACGCTTTCCCCCTTCGCGCTGATGCAGGAAATCCGCGAATGGTTCACCGGCCTCGTCGCGCTGTCCGGTTCGATCGCCTGCGGGCGCTCGGTGCTGGCCGCGCAGGCGATGGGTGCCGATTTCGGCTATATCGGTTCGGCCTGGATCGCGACCGAGGAAGCCAACGCGGTGCAGGGCTACAAGGACGCCATCGTCGCCGGGCGGGCGGACGACATCGTCTATTCCAACCTGTTCACCGGGGTTCACGGCAATTACCTGCGTCCCTCGATCGTCGCGGCCGGGCTCGATCCCGATAACCTGCCGGAAAGCGATCCGAGCAAGATGAACTTCGGTTCGGGCGGCAACACCGAAGCCAAAGCCTGGAAGGACATCTGGGGTTCGGGCCAGGGTATCGGCGCGGTCAAGGCGGTGGAAACGGTCGCCCAGAGGGTTGACCGGTTGGAGGCGGAATACAACGCCGCCCGCGCAGAACTCGCCGCCAAGGCCGGGCTGCGTCTCGCCGATCTGGAAACGGCCTGATTTACCCTTCAACCGGCGCGGTGGCGGGCCAGAGCAGGTCGGCCATCGCGTCCAGCTGGGTGAAGTCCACCCCCATGCCCAGCGGGTCGCGGCGGTTCAGCCGCAGTCGATTGCGCTGGTCGAGCAGTTCGCGGCGCAACTGGTGCTGGAGCTGTTCCAGATCCTGCAGCGCGCGTTGCAGCGCCACTTCGGGTGCGCGCAGGCGCTGCACCGCCCAGCCCGCCTCGATCCCGCCGACCCGTTCGAACACCAGTTCGTTGTAAGTGCGGTGCGGCCCCCGGTGCAGCGGCAGGCCGATGGCGAGCGCGGTGCGGTCGTTCGCGGGCAGCAGCAGCCCGTTCAGCCGGAAATCGTCGAAACCCAGCCGCTCCTTGCCAAGGTGCGCCAGCATCGGCGCGAAGCAGGGGCGGCTGAGCAGCTGGCGCGGCAGGATGTGATGGCGCTGCAATCCCGGCTCATAACCAGGATCACCCCGGCGGTTGATCGAACGGAAGGGCAGGCGGCGGCGCGTCCTGTCCGCTGGAGCGGATCCAGAGCTGGCCCGGGCGCTCATCCCTCAAGCGTGACCCTGACGAAGCGCCCATCGGGAACCGCGTGGAAGACCTGCCCCGCTGGCCCCAGATAATCGCGCGGCCCGTCCACCGGACCGTCGCTGACCAGTTCGTGGAGCAGCCGCATCGCGATCCGCGCCTGATCATTCGGCGCGACCCGCTCCATCCCCTCAAGCCGCAATTCCTGCCCGGTGAACAGCGTCAGCCCCAGGCTGGTCATCCCGCCCGCGCCCTTGCGCTCCAGCGTGGTCAGCCCGAGCGCGGGGAAGGCGCCCCCGGCAAGCCAGGATTCGACGATCTGGCGGTAATAGTCCGGCTTCATCCAGCTGCGCGCAGGATGCCAGACCACCGCTTCCAGCCCCGGCAGAGCGCAGAGTGCGGCCCCAAGGCCAGCGAGCACCCGGACCACGGGCAGCAGTCCGCCCCCTTCGGCCAGATGCGGCCCCGGCGCGAGGGTGATCGCCTCTCCCGGCGGCGCGGCGGCGAGGCCGAGCAGGGTCCCGACTGGAGGTGCGGGCTGCGGGGCGGCTGGCGCAAGCCCCCGGCAATCGAAGGTCAGCCCGCTGGCGAGCAGTTCCACCCAGCCTTCTTCTTCGGCAGGCCGGTGACTGATGGTGAACTGCGGAAAGCCGGATGCAGTGCCCGACAGAACCTCGATGGCAGGGTCGTCGGGCCGCTGCCCCTGCCCGAAGAGCAGCGACAACACCGCTTCGCCCGATTGGCCCGCGCTGTCATCCCGGTTATCGATGACCTACCCCCCACTTGCAGTGCTAGGTTAGGCACGTTCGATTGCCTTTTCCAAGTGCTTACTGACCGGCCTGACAGTTTGATGCCGCCACTATGGAGCTTTCGTTCCGGCCTGGATCAGAAGATGCCCTGCGCAAGGCCCTCGCCTAGCGCCGCACCAAGTTCGGAGCAAGGGTCAAGTTGTTCTTTGGAAAGGGTTTTTAAACCAAGAATCGCCTCGGGAGTCTGCGCGCCCAGATTGACGATCAGCGGTTCGGCGACCCGGCGCAAACGCCACCCGGTGACGATCCGGTCGATCTGCGCCTGCGCACCGTGGCCGTCCGAGCCCGCGGCGATCATCGTCGCATAGGGGCGGCCCTCGATCCGGCCGAGCAGCGGGTAATAGCAGCGATCGAACATTTCCTTCATCGCGCCGCTCATCGTGCCAAGGTTTTCCGGGCAGGCGAACAGGTACCCCCCTGCCCCCAGCAGGTCTTCTGGCCGGGCATCTTCGGCCCGGATCAGGCGTGCGCTGCCCGGCGCAGCGCTTTCAGCCGCTTGGAATGCCGCCTCTGTCATGGCGCGGGCGGCACCGGTGCGGCTGTGCCAGACGATCGCCAGCATGGCCGCGCGCGCCGATCAGCAGCCCGGCTTGACCACCCCGCCAAGCATGCCACCCAGCCCGCCAAGGCCGCCAAGCCCGCCGCGCGGCTTGCACTTGGGCTTCTGCTGCTGTTGCTGCGAGGAGGTGGAGGAGGAGCGGCTGTCACCCTCGTCGTCCATGCCCATGTCGCCCATGCCTTCCATGCCGGGCATGTCCATCCAGCTGGTGGTCGACCGATGGCGCACCCGCGCGCTCCATTCCAGCACCCAGGCCGCCTTGGGATTGGCTGGCGCGGGCGGATAAGAGAAGCTTTCCATCGGCCCATAGGCGATCAGCGTGCCCACCTTGAAGTCGGGAGCGGCGGCACGCACTTCGGCGGGGACCATGCAGCTGGTGGTCTGCGGCGTCATCACCGTGCGGTCCCTGACCAGGTTTGCGACCTGCGCCGGGGTCAGCCAGTCATCGAGCCCGCCGCCGAACTGGCGGGTGGCGCTGCTCGACCACATCACCATGTCGCCCATGTCGCCGCGCGGCCCCATCTTGCCGCCGATCAGGGTAGCGAGATAGCCGGTCGCGTCGGGCACCGCGTTCCAGCTGACCAGCTGCGCGCCGCTGGGCTGGTTCGTCTGCTTGCTGCGCAGCGCGGCCATGAAGTCCTTGGTCAGGGTGAAGGCGATGTCGGGCGAATAGTTGCCGACCACCTTGTGCTCGCCCGGCAGCGAGCTGTCGGCCTTGACGTACTTGCCGTCCTCCGCCGGCCAGCGGCCAAAGGTCTTGCTGTTGGTCAGCGTCGGGCCCCAGTCACGGATGATCGTGGTGCTCCACAGCCCCGGCGGGGTCTGCCCGGCTGCCATCTTGGCAAAGTCGATCACGATCGGCTGGCCCTTGGGCGCGTGTTCGCCGCAGCCCCAGAACAGCAGCAGACGGCCCTTGGGCTTCTCGCCCTTCCATTCCTCGGCCACCGGCTCAAGTTTGGGCGTGACCAGCGCGACCGATTTGCCGAGCCGCGCGTTGGGCGGCATGAAGTGATCCGCCTTGGGTGCGCCGGGCGCTGCCGCGCGCGACGAGCCGAGCCGCAGGTAAAGCTCGTGCTGCAGGCGGTTGCCGCCGCCGCCCATCATCATCGACATGCCCATGCCCATGCCGCCGCCCGCGCCCATCGCGCCCATGCCCGATACGGTTCCGGCGCGCATGTCATAGCGGGCGACCGGCCCGCCGGTGGGCGAGCGCTGCGCCAGGACCGGGATCGCGGCGAGGGCTGCGGCGCCCAAGGCGAGAGATACGATCAGCTTGCGATTGCCCGGCATGTCCCGATTCCTCCTGTTATCCCGCCAGCGTAGACGACGCCTGTCTTACCGCATTGTCAATTCTCGACATTGCGGCCTGTCAACAACCCCGCCGCCGCGCTTGCCCGCGCGGCCCCTGATCGGCTAGCCGCTGGACCATGAGCACCGCCGCCCCTTCGATCCTCGGCCTTGGCCGCTCGCTCGCCGGCAAGACCTGGCAATGGCGCGGCGGAAACATGGACCTTGCGACCGGCGAGACCTCGCTCGATCACGACCTGATCACCCAGCTGCTGCTGGCGCGCGGAGTGCCGCCGCACGACGTCGAGCGCCACCGCACCCCCTCGCTGCGCGCCTTCCTGCCCGACCCATCCGAATTCCGCGATATGGATACCGCCGCCGAACGGCTCGCCCAGGCGGTCATGACCGGCGAGCGGCTGACGATCTACGGCGACTACGATGTCGACGGGGCGACCAGCGCCGCGCTCCTCATCCGCCTGCTGCGCGACCTCGGGCACGAGGCGGGCTACTACATCCCCGACCGCCTGCTCGAAGGCTACGGCCCCTCGGGCGAGGCGCTGGTCAAGCTGGGCGAGCAGGGTTCCAGCCTGATTGTCACGGTCGATTGCGGGGCGATGGCCCACCAGGCGCTGGACATGGCCCACGCCGCCGGGGTCGACGTGATCGTGGTCGATCACCACAAGTGCGCGGCCGAGCTTCCGCGCGCCGCCGCGCTGGTCAATCCGAACCGGCTGGACGAAAGCGATGTCGGCGCGGCCCACGGCCATCTTGCGGCGGTTGGCGTGGCCTTCCTGCTGGCGGTGGCGACGGTGCGCACCCTGCGCGGGCGGGGCTTCTTCGCGGATCGCCGCGAGCCTGACCTGTTCGCCCTGCTCGACCTTGTCGCGCTGGGGACGGTGGCTGACGTTGCCGCACTCCACGGGCTCAACCGGGCGCTGGTAGCGCAGGGACTGAAAGTGATGGCCCGGCGCGAGAATATCGGCATGTCGGCGCTGATCGACGCCAGCCGTCTCAGCCGCGCGCCGACCTGCAGCGACCTCGGCTTCGCGCTTGGCCCGCGAATCAATGCGGGCGGGCGGGTCGGCGAATCGACGCTGGGCGTGCGGCTGCTGACCACCGAAGACCCGGACGAGGCCCGCGCCATCGCCGCCCAGCTTTCCGCGCTCAACGACGAGCGCCGCGCGATCGAGGCGGCGGTGCAGGAAGCGGCAGAGGCGCAGATCGATGCCCAGCACAACCGCGCCGTGCTGACGCTCGCCGGGCGCGGCTGGCACCCGGGCGTGATCGGGATCGTCGCGGGCCGGATCAAGGAAAAGACCGGCAAGCCCGCGCTGGTCATCGCGC
The DNA here is from genome assembly GCA_041912655.1 of Novosphingobium sp. Taxonomy (GTDB): domain Bacteria; phylum Pseudomonadota; class Alphaproteobacteria; order Sphingomonadales; family Sphingomonadaceae; genus Novosphingobium. The sequence continues at coordinate 5,854 of JAYRMP010000108.1, forward strand.
TCGACGCGGACGAACAGGGCCACGGCAAGGGATCGGGCCGCTCGATCCCCGGCGTGGACCTCGGCGCGGAAATCATCGCGGCGCGCGAACACGGGCTGCTGGTCGCGGGTGGCGGCCACGCCATGGCGGCCGGGCTGACGATCGATCCGGGCAAGCTGGAGGCGCTGGCCGACTGGCTCGATGCGCGGCTGGGAGACCGGGTCGCGGCAGCGATGGCCGGGCAATCGCTGCTGCTCGATCTGGCGCTGGCGCCGGGCGGGCTGGTGCCGCCGCTGATCGAATCGATGGAGAGCGCCGGGCCGTTCGGCATGGGCTGGCCGGGCCCGCGCGTCGCGGTGGGGCCGGTGCGGCTGGTCAAGGTCGACGTGGTCGGTGCCGATCACGCCCGGCTGATCGCGCGCGGCGAGGACGGGGCAAGCTTCAAGGGCATCGCCTTTCGCGCGGCGGAAAGCGATCTGGGCCAGGCGCTGCTCCACGGATCGCAGGGCCGGCGGCTATGGCTGGCGGGTCGCGCGAAGATCGACGACTGGTCCAGCCGCCCGCAGGCGGAGCTCCATGTCGAGGACGCCGCATTCGCCGACTGACATATTCTTGCGCGAGGGGACTTGACCCCCACCTGCGCCTTGCCTAAAGGCGCGCCCTGCCTCCGGTGCAAAGCCGGTCTGGCCCCTTCGTCTAGCGGTCTAGGACGCGGCCCTTTCACGGCTGAAACACGGGTTCGAGTCCCGTAGGGGTCACCACTACTTCGGCGCCGGCGCTCCGGTCCCGACATGCCCGGCACAGACCGGCCCCTTCGTCTAGCGGTCAGGACGCGGCCCTCTCACGGCTGAAACACGGGTTCGATTCCCGTAGGGGTCACCAAAATCCTCTCCCAGAGGGTTCCAGATGATGCCATAACTGGCTGATTTCTGCGGTTTTCTTGTGGTATAGGTATCCCATGCGGAGCGGCTTCGTGCCACCGGATACCACCATCCTGATGGTATATCTGATGGTAGCGCGGTCCTCCCCTTGCCGGAGATACCATCATGGCGCTTACCGCTGTCGCGATCAAAAATGCCAAGGGCCGCGAAAAGCCCTACAAACTCACCGATAGTGACGGGCTGTTCCTCTATGTCACCCCCAATGGCGGTCGCTACTGGCGGATGAACTATCGCTACCTTGGCAAGCAGAAGACGCTGGCGTTCGGGGTCTATCCCGACACCGGCCTTGCCGAAGCCCGCGAGCAGCGCGACGCGGCCCGCAAGGTTCTGGCGCGCGGCGATGATCCCGCCGAACAGATCAAGCTGGAAAAGGTTGCGGCGGCTGTCGCGGCGTCCAACAGCTTCAAGGCGGTAGCCGACGAATGGCTTGTGAAGGTCGAGCGTGAGGGTCGCTCCGGCGTCACCATGAAGAAGCTCCGCTGGCTGCTGGACTTCATCAACGAATCCATCGGCAAGCGCCCCGTCGCCTCCATCTCCGCGCAGGAACTGTTGGTGATGCTCCGCAAGATGGAGGGTAAGGGCCGCTACGAGACGGCCAAGCGCCTACGCAGCACATGCAGCCAGATATTCCGCTACGCCATCGCCACGGCTCGGGCCGAGCGCGATGTCGCCGCCGATCTTTGCGGCGCGCTCATCGCGCCCCAGCCCGTCCATCGCGCCGCGATCACGAACGCTAACGAGGCGGGCGGCCTACTGCGCGCCATCGAGGCGTTCGAGGGTTTTGCCAACACCAAAGCAGCGTTGCGCTTGCTCCCGCATGTGTTCGTGCGTCCGGGCGAACTGCGCTATGCGGAATGGGCCGACTTCGATTTCGACGAGGCGCTTTGGACCATCCCGAAGCACAAGACTAAGATGCGCCGCGCCCACAGTATCCCACTGTCCGCCCAGGCGCTCGCCATCCTCAAGACCATCGAGCATGACGCGGGCTACAGCTCCTATCTGTTTCCGTCGTTACGTTCTGTGGATCGGCCCATGTCGGAGAACACCATCAACGCGGCGCTGCGGCGCATGGGCTTCGCCCAGGACGAGATGACCGGCCACGGCTTCCGGGCGATGGCGGCGACGCTCCTGAACGAAATGGGCCTATGGCATCCTGACGCGATCGAACGGCAACTTGCCCATTGCGACAACAACGCCGTGCGCCGTGCCTACACGCGGGGCGAATATTGGGACGAGCGCGTGCGGATGATGCAGCACTGGTCCGACCATCTCGACTTCCTGCGTGATGGCGCGAAAGTCATAAAGGGCGATTTCAAGAAGGCAAAAGCCGGGGAGTAACCCGGCTTTCCCTCATTCGGCGCGATCTTCGCGGTAACGCAGGGGATCGGCTATCCAGCGATTGACGGCGGATTCGTACCAGCCGGTTCCGTGCGTGCTGATCGGCACCCGCCGGGGGAACGTGCCCTCTTTGATCTTGCGATACATGGTGGAGCGGGACAAGCCGGTGCGGGCGAGAACAGTTTTCAGGCGGATGATACGATCAGGGCAGTTCATGGGGACTTTCTTCCATTCCTTGGCTATCAATGGCTCCCCCTGAGCCGAGTTTTGGTGAT
>JAYRMP010000109.1:0-8364 GCA_041912655.1 Novosphingobium sp.
CGGGTGACGAAGACCTCGATCGTGTTCGAATCGCGGTCGAAATCCTGATCGTAGATATGCTCGATCAGCTCGGTGCGGCTAACGACCTTGCCCTTGTGGTGGAGCAGGTAGGACAGCAGCTTGTATTCCTGCGCGGTCAGCTTCACCGGCTCGCCGTTCAGCGTGACCCGGCCCGAGCGGGTGTCAAGCCGCACGTCACCGGCGGTCAGTTCGCTGCTGGTATTGCCCGATGCGCGCCGGATCAGCGCGCGCAGGCGGGCGATCAGTTCTTCGGTCTGGAACGGCTTGGCCAGGTAATCGTCGGCCCCGGCATCAAGTCCCGCAACCTTGTCCGACCAGCTGTCGCGCGCGGTCAGGACCAGCACCGGGAACTTGCGGCCTTCCTTGCGCCACATGCCCAGCACGGTCAGCCCGTCGATTTCGGGCAGGCCGAGGTCGAGGATCACCGCGTCGTATTCCTCGGTCGAGCCCATGAAGTGCCCGTCCTCGCCATCGACCGACAGGTCGACGGCATAGCCGGTGGCTTCCAGCGTCGACTTGAGCTGCTTGCCGAGGGTCGGTTCGTCCTCGACGATCAGGATACGCATGGCCAGGTTCCCCCGTATTCGATGGATGTGCGCGGCGGGAAAAATCCGCCTTCCTGCGCAGCTTTGCGGTTTGCCTTGCCCAAGGTCAAGCGCCGCGCTCTACTGCGCCATTCTCTCACTGCGACTGGCGCAGGACCTGCCCGGAGCGGGCATCGACATCGACGAAGATCACCCGCCCATCGCGCAGGAACTTGAGCCGATAGGCCAGCGCCGCCGGATCGTATTCCGGGCCCAGGTACTGGGCGCCCGGCATGGTCGGCAGGACCCGCTGTTCGATCTCGCGCAGCGAGCGCACGTTGCCCGCGCGCAGTTCCTTGCGGACCTGACCCTGCGCGTCGCCGGGACCGGCCACGGCAGGAAGCGCGGGGATGGCAAGCGAGGCTGCGACCAGGAGGAAAAGACTACGCATGATGAAATCGGGCTAGGGCAATGCGTTTGAACGGTCCGTGAATGGCTTAACTGCTCCGCAGCCGCGCGATGTAGCGGCGGCGGATCTCGGCGGTGAGCACGCCCGGGCCACCATTGCCGATGGGACGCCCATCCACCGCGCTGACCGGCAGGACCAGCGATCCCGCAGCGGACACGAAGGCCTCGCGCGCGGCGAACAGTTCCTCGGTGGAAAAGGCGCGCTCCTCGATGGCGATCCCCATCTCTCGGGCGATCTCCAGCACGCAGATCCGGGTGACGCCGGGCAGCACGCCGTGGTCGACCGGGTGCGAGACCAGCACCCCGCGCGCATCGATGATGTGGGCGTTGGCGCTGGTCTGTTCGGTCACCATGCCGTTGTCGACCAGCCAGGCATCGTCATAGCCCGCATCGCGCGCGGCTTCCTTGGCGAGCACAGCGTAAAGCAGCTGCGTGGTCTTGGCCGAACGCAGCGCCCAGCGTCCTTCGGGATGGAGCATGACCTTGAGCCCCGTCTCCGCCTTGGGCAGGTCGACCAGCGGCGCGTCCTGGGTGAAGGCGAAACGGGTGGCGGGCACGCCCTCCACCGGCGAGAGGAAATCGCGGTCGGCCGGCGCGCCGCCGGTGATCTGGAGGTAGACCCGGCCTTCGCTCAGCCCATTACGCGCGATCAGCTCGGCCAGCACGGCAGGCCAATCGGTATCGTCGCTGATCCGCGCGAGTGCCTTCGACCGTTCCAGCCGCGCGGCATGGTGGGGCCAGTTGCGAAACTTGCCGTCGAGCACCGGGGAGACTTCATAGACCCCCTGAGCAAACAGCAGGCCGCGATCGAAGACGGAAACCTTGGCTTGATCCTCGGGCAGGAACTCGCCGTTGAGCCATACAGTACGCATGGCCTGCGTCTTTCCCCATGGGTGCGGCGGTGTCAAATGCGATGTCTTTGCCTTCAGACGTCAGCACCACTGTTGCACCCCATGCTTCGTCATTGCGAGGAGGCGAAGCCGACGAAGCAATCCAGGAGCAGTTTACACCGCCTTCTGGATTGCCGCGCTTCGCTCGCAATGACGAAGCTGTGGAAGAGCGGGAAATGGGGCGGGCCGCCCACCACCCTCTCGTCATCGCGCGCCGCTTGGGCTAGGGGCCGCACCACCATGGCCGCAGCACCGATCCTTTCCTGGGAAAACCTCAGTCTCCAGCAGGGCGCCGGCTGGCTGTTCCGCGATCTCGACATCAAAATCGGCCCGCGTGACCGGCTGGCGCTGATCGGGCGCAACGGCGCGGGCAAGACCACGCTGCTGAGGCTGATCGGCGGCGAACTCGACGCGGACAAGGGCAAGCGCTCGGTCCAGCCGGGCACACGCATCGTGATGCTGGAGCAGGACCCGTTCTTCACCGGGTTCGATACGCTGATGGATTTCGCTCTGTCCGGCCCGGACGCCCCGCCCCGGCACGAGGTGGAGGCGATTGCCGACCAGCTGGGCATCGACATGAGCCGCAAGGCCGACAGCGCCAGCGGGGGCGAGCGCCGCCGCGCCGCGCTCGCCCGTGCGCTGGCTTCCGAGCCCGACCTGCTGCTGCTCGACGAGCCGACCAACCACCTCGATCTTGCCGCGATCGACTGGCTGGAGGACTGGCTGTCACGCTACAAGGGCGCCTTCGTGACGATCAGCCACGACCGGACCTTCCTGACCCGCCTGACCAAGGCAACGCTGTGGCTCGATCGCGGCTCGATCCGCCGCCGCGAGGTGGGCTTCGGGGGCTACGAGGCGTGGATGGAGCAGGTCTACGCCGAGGAAGCGCGCGCCGCGGAAAAGCTCGACGCCAAGCTCAAGATCGAGGCGCACTGGCTGGAACGCGGCGTCACCGCGCGGCGCAAGCGCAACCAGGGGCGACTGGAGAAACTGTGGGAAATGCGGGCCCAGCGCGCCGCCATGCTCTCGCCGCAGGGCACCGCCAAGCTGGGCCTCGCAACAGATGATGCCAAGTCCAAGGCAGTGATCGTCGCCGACCGCGTCACAAAAAAGTTCGGTGATCGCACCATCATCAAGGACTTCAGCCTGCGCATCACCCGCGGTGACCGGATCGGCATCGTCGGCTCCAATGGCGCGGGCAAGACCACGCTGCTCAAGCTGCTGACCGGCGAACTGGAACCCGATTCCGGCACCGTCACCCGGGCGAAGACTTTGCAGGGCGTGCTGATCGACCAGCAGCGCAGCCTGATGGCGCCCGACAAACGGGTGCGCGACGTGCTGGCCGATGGCAGCGACTGGATCGACGTGCGCGGGGTGCGCAAGCACATCCAGGGCTACCTCAAGGACTTTCTGTTCGATCCCGGTCTCGTCGAGGCGCGGGTCGGTACGCTTTCAGGCGGAGAACGCAGCCGCCTGCTGCTAGCGCGGGAATTCGCGCGGCTGTCCAACCTGCTGGTGCTGGACGAGCCGACCAACGACCTCGATCTCGAAACGCTCGACCTGCTCCAGGAAGTCATCGCGGACTATGACGGCACGGTCCTGATCGTCAGCCACGACCGCGACTTCCTCGATCGCACGGTGACGATCACGCTGGGCCTCGACGGATCGGGCAAGGTCGATGTCGTTGCGGGCGGTTATGCCGACTGGGAAAAGCAGCGCACTGCACGGACTGCTGCGACCAAGCCCAAGGCAGCGCCTGCGGAAGCCACAGCCCCGCCGCCTCCGCCCCCGCCGCCGCGCAAGGGCAAGCTCTCCTACAAGGACCAGCGCGACTACGACCTGCTGCCGCAGCGGATCGAGGAGCTGCTGGCCCAGATCGCCCGCGACGAGGCGGCGCTGGCCGATCCTGCGCTCTACACCCGCGACCCGGCGAAGTTCGCAGCCCTCACCAAGGCGATCGAACAGGCCCGCGCCGAGAAGGACGCGGCCGAGGAACGCTGGCTGGAACTCGCCGAACAGGTCGAAGGCTGAGGTCGTCCCGGGCTCGACCCGGGACCGGTGGCCTCATCAACCCGCGTTGCAGCTTCGCGACTGCCGGCGGTCCCGGATCAAGTCCGGGACGACGCCATTTCTGTTTACGCCTGCGCGAGCCGCTCCTTGATCCGCTCGTCAACCCGCGCTTCCAGCATCGAAAGCGGCATGACGCCGTCCTTCAGCACTTCATGGAACCAGTGCAGGCTGAACTTGCCGCCCAGCGCCGCTTCGGCCTTCTTGCGCTGCGCGACCCAGGTGGTGTGGCCGATTTTGTACGAGCAAGCCTGGCCGATCTGGGTGCAGTACCGCTCCACCTCGCGCTGGCAGCGCGGGCGGGCGAAGCCGGTGGTTGCGACCATATAGTCGGTCGCCTGCTCGCGGCTCCAGCGCTTGTGGTGGAGGCCGGTGTCGACCACCAGCCGCGCCGCGCGGAACAGGAACGACTGGAGGAAGCCGGCGCGCTCGATGCCGTTGTAGGCGCCCAGTTCGTCCGCAACCTGCTCGGCATAGAGCGCCCAGCCCTCGCCATAGGCGGAGATGAAGTTGTTGCGCAGCAGCATCGGCAGATCGCCCGCCAGCTGGGCGTAGGAACCCTGCAGGTGATGCCCGGGCACGCCTTCGTGATAGGTCAGCGCGGGCAGCGAATACTTCGGCCAGTCGCCCACGTCCTTCAGGTTGATCCAGTAGATCGCCGGCCGCGATCCATCGAGCGAGGCGCGGTTGTAGTAGCCGTTAGAGGCCCCGTCCTGGATCTCCACCGGCACCGCGCGGATTTCCAGCGGCTGGCGCGGCACTTCGGCAAAAGCGCGGGGCAGCTTGTCAAACATTGCGGCAACCCCGGCATTGAGGCTGTCGATCAGTTCCTTCCGGCCGGCATCGGTGTTGGCGTAGAGCTGGTCGGGGCGGACGTTGAGCTGGGTCAGCCGCTCGCCGACGCTCCCCTGAGTAAGGCCGGCAGCCTTGAGGATCACGTCGAGCTGCGCCGAAATGTCCGCAACCTGATCGAGCCCCGCCTGGTGGACTTCGTCCGGGGTCATGCTGGTGGTCGTCGCCTGCTTCAGCGCGGCGGCGTAGATCGCGTCGCCCTGCGGCAGGCGCCATGCGCCGTCACCCGCCTGAGTGGTGCCGCGCAGCTGCTTCATCAGCGCGATCTGGCGGTCGAGCGCGGGATAGACCTGGCTTTCGACGATCTTCGCGGCGCGCGCCGCCCAGTCGCCCGCCACGCCCTTGGCCTTGGCCCGGCCCGCCAGCGAGGCGACCATGCCGCTATCGGCAGCGGCAGGCCCGCGCAGCTTGGCCATCTGCCCCAGGGTCAGGTCGATCGACCAGCCGGGCGCGGTGAAGCCGCGCGCGGACTGGGCGCGCTGCTCGGCGGTATCTTCGTCAAGGCTGCGGGCGAAAGCGGACAGGCGCGAGAGGTAAGCCTCGCAATCGTTCGCATCGGCGACGGTGTGCTGCGAATTGATGAAGTCCGGCACTTCGAAGTACGCCCCGCCCTGCTGGAACAGGCGATAGGGCCGCTGCACCGAATCGAGATCGAAGTCCTTCGCCGCCGTGCTTCGGCTGGTCAGCATGTACTGAGCCAGCGCGCGGTTGCGCTTGCCCGCCGGGCTGAGCGTGGCCGGATCGTAGCGATCCAGCGCCTTCAGCCAGCGCTGATTGCGGGCGAGGTCGGCGTGGCGTTCCGCTGCCGTTCCGGGCGAAAGCTTGAAGCGAAGCGGCGCGAGCTTGCCCTTGTCGAGCCCCAGCGAAGTCGCATACTCGGGCGAATGGGCGATATTGTCCTGGAAAATCGCGTCGAACAGGGAATTGAGCGAAGCGTCCGGTCCCTTGGCCTTCGCCTTGACCTTGGCCCAGGCGGGCTCTGCGGCCAGGGCAAGCGCAGCCGCGCTGCCGGAAATCATGAAATCGCGCCGGTCCATCTGGTCTCTCCTGGCTGGATGCAATGGCAGGGAGCCATGGAACCTGCGCGCGCGCAAGCGGGAGCTAATCGACGAAGCGTCAGGTCCGCCCGACGAAGGTCGAGTCACCCCAGACGGTAGAAGGTCGCCACCCGGTCCAGTGCGAGCCGCAGCACCAGCTTGCCGCTGCGCACCGGCCATTCCAGCGCGCGTTCGGCTTCGGGCAGCGTCTCTCCGGCGCAGACCACGCGCCACAGCACGTCGGACAGACCCGGCCCCGCCGCCGCAATCGCGCCGTCGAACCGCTGGCGCGCCGCGATCTGGCGTTCGCTGGCATTGAGCAATCTCTCGTCCGGCCCGCCCTGCACCCGAACCGGGTCCCAGCGCATCGTCACGCCGGGCGACAGCTGGGCCTTTTCCCAGTCGCGCCGCAGCGCCTCGCCCGCGGCGAACTGGACATCACCAAGGTGCCCGCGCGCGTGGAGCCAGGCCAGCGGGCTTTCGGCAAGGTTGATCGTGACGCTGCGCCTGCCCCGGCGCGGTGCGCGGCCTAGCGGACCTTCGCTGCCCAGTTCGCGTTCGACAAGCACCTGTTTCATCGCAACTCCTCTTGGCTTCGAGTCGCGACATGCTTGCCAAATCGGCCGGATTGTAGGAAAGCCGAAAAACCAATTCGGTTAAAGGATCAGGGCCGTGATCAACCGCATCCGCGACATTCGCCGCAGCAAGCAGATGACTCTCGCCGACGTTGCCGCACGCTGCTCTCCCCCGACCACGGCGCAGACGATCGGGCGGCTGGAAACCGGCATGCGCAACCTGTCACTCGTCTGGATGAACCGGATCGCCGCCGCGCTGGAAGTGGAGCCCGAACTGCTGGTGCGCGGCGAGGATGCGGAGCAGCCCCGCTATGTCGCGCGGCTGACCGCCTCGGGTGCCGAGCCGCTGACCGCCCCGCGCGATGCCATCCTGCCCACCGCGCTGGGCGGCGATGCCCCGCTGGTCGCGCTCGACGTAGAAGAAGGCGCGGGCGAATACCGCGCTGGCGACCAGATCTGGCTGCGCCAATATGGCCCGGATGACTTCGCCCGTTTGCTCAACCGCGATGTGCTGGCCCCGCGCGCCGGTGGGCGCTTCGCCTTCGGACGGATGATCGACCGCGACGCCAGCCGAGTGGCGATCCTCCCGCCGGGCGCGGGTAGCCGCCAGATCGTGATCGACAATCCCGCCTGGATCGCCGTGACCGAGATGCTGGTGCGCAAGCTGTGACGCTGCGCATCCTGTCGATCTCGACGCTCTATCCCAATCCCGCACGGCCCAACTTCGGGGTCTTCGTCGAGCGCCAGATGCAGGCGGTGATGCGGCGCGGGGATGTCGAACTGGTGATGGTCAATCCGCTGGGCATGCCGCCCTGGCCGCTTTCGCGCCATCCGGTCTACGAACCGCTGCGGCACCTGCCCTTCGAGGAGGAGCGCGGCGGAGTAACCGTGCTGCGCCCGCACTTTCGCCTGTTTCCCGGGATCGGCGGACGCTGGAACGCGGCGCTGGTGAAGGCTGCGGTCCTTCCTCTCGCCCGGCGGCTTCATGCCGCAGAGCCGTTCGATCTGGTCGATGCCCAGTTCTTCTATCCGGACGGTCCGGCAGCGATCGCCGTGGGCAAGGCGCTGGGCCTGCCGGTGTCGATCAAGGCGCGCGGGGCCGACATCCACCACTGGGGCCGCGACAAGGGTACGGCGCTTCAGGTTCTCGACGCCGGGCTTGGCGCGGACGGCGTTCTGGCCGTGGCGCAAGGGCTGGCGGATGACATGGCGGCGCTTGGCATCCCGAAAGACCGGATCACGATCCACCGGACCGGGCTGGACCGCGCCGTTTTCCGCCCTCTGGACCGGGCCGAGTGCCGCGCGCAGCTGGACCTGCCGGCACACACCCCCGTGCTGGCGACGGTCGGCGCGCTGATTCCGCGCAAGGGGCAGATCTTCGCGATCGAGGCGTTGGCGCAGCTGCCGGATGCCATCCTGCTGCTCGCCGGGGCCGGACAGGATGAAGCGGCACTGCGCGCGGCAGCGCAGGCCCACGGGGTGAACGAACGGGTCCGCTTCCTTGGCCCGGTGCCGCACGGCGATCTCCCCGTTGTTCTCTCCGCCGCCGATGTCTTCGTACTGCCAACCGCCAGCGAGGGCCTGGCAAATGCGTGGGTCGAGGCGCTCGCCTGCGGCACGCCGGTCGTCACCACGCCGATCCCCGGTGCGCGGGAACTGCTGACCGATCCGTCCTGGGGTCGGATGGCAGAGCGCGATGGCGCGGCGATTGCCGAAGCGGTGCGCGACCTGCTCGTCAATCCGCCTGCGCGGGAGGACGTCCTGCGCGGCGCGGAGGGGTTCAGCTGGGAAGCCAACGCCGCAGCATTGGTTGCGCACTGGCAGCGGCTGGTGAACCGGCGGCGGGGTGCAGCCCCCGCCGCCGGAGGATCACGCCTTTTCGCGGGCCAGCCGCTCCTGGCGGTCGATTTAGCTTTCGGGGGGCACGAAG